>JAISTE010000160.1 GCA_031272825.1 Propionibacteriaceae bacterium
CGCGCCCAAGTCCAACGCCGTCATCACCGCCATCGACTCGGCCATCGCCGATGTGCGAGCCGGAAAGCTCGGCCACGTGCCGCCGCATCTGCGCGACGCCCACTACTCCTCGGCCAAGAAGCTCGGGCACGGCGTCGGCTATAAGTACGCCCACGAATACCCGCACGGCGTTGCCAAGCAGCAGTACCTGCCCGGCGCGCTGGAGGGCGCTGAGTACTACGTTCCGACCGACCACGGGCAGGAGGCGCAGATGATTACGCGCATGGCTTCCCTGGCCGAGCTATTAGGGCGCAAGGATGCCAAAACCCAAAAAGGGCAATAGGCTGAGCAGCAAATCTTAGAAAGGCTACAAAATGTCTGGTGGCGAGGTCATCGCACTGTTGGGTTCCATTGCCGGTCTGATCGCTGCTATCGCGCTGCTGGCTTTCGTCTTGTTCGTGGCGATGCCGCTGCTCAAGACCGGAAAGCTGCTCGAGGAGCTGCGCCTGGGTGTGCGCGAGGTGAACACCGGAATTCTGGTCGAGGCCCGCGAAACCGTGCGCGCCACCAACGACGAGCTGCGCAAGCTGGCGGTGGTGACCGAGGACGTCGCGAAGGTGAGCGACAACGTGGCCAAGGTCAGCGAGAACGTCTCCTCCTTGTCCAACGTGTTCCGCAATACCGTCTCCGGCCCGCTCATCAAGACCGCCGCCTTCACCTACGGCCTGCGCGCCGCGTCCAAGGGCAAGAAGGCCAAGAGCACTAAGAAAACCGCAAAGAGCACCAAGGAGAAGTAAATGAAGCGCCTGTTCTGGATAGCCGCGGGGATCGCGATCGCGGCCTTCGCCCTGTCCAAAGCCCCCAAGACCTTAGGCAAACTCACCGGCTCGCGTTCCTTCGTCGGCTCCCTTGTCGATTCGGCGACCGACTTCTTCGAGCGCGCCTCCGAGGCGATGAAAGAGCGCGAGGACGAGCTGCGCGAGGAAATGGACGTTTAGGGCCCCCTCCAAATAGCGGTAATCTTGACCGAGTGCCCATTCGGGCCCGGACAAGCAAAGGATGTATATGCGTACGGCTGAGATTCGTCAGCGCTTCTTGGACTTCTTCGAGTCCAAGGGGCACACCATTGTGCCTTCGGCCTCCCTGGTTTACAACGACCCGACGCTTCTGTTCGTCAATGCCGGGATGGTTCCGTTTAAGCCTTACTTCACGGGGGCAGAGGCATCGCCGTACCGCAGGGCCGCATCCGTGCAAAAGTGCGTGCGCACGCTCGACATCGAAGAGGTCGGCAAGACCACCCGCCACGGCACCTTCTTCCAGATGAACGGCAACTTTTCCTTCGGCGACTACTTCAAGGAAGGTGCCATCGAGTTCGCCTGGGATCTGATCACCTCCCCGCAGTCCGAGGGCGGCTACGGCTTCGACGGCGACCGCATCTGGGTCACCGTGCTCTACGAGGACGACGAAGCGGCCGAGCTGTGGAAGAAGATCGGCGTTCCCTCCGAGCGCATCCAGCGCCGCGGGCTCAAAGACAACTACTGGCACATGGGCGTCCCCGGCCCCGGCGGCCCGTGCTCCGAGATCTACATCGACCGCGGGCGCGAGTTCGGCCCCGACGGCGGCCCCGAGGCCGACGAGGATCGCTTCTTGGAGATCTGGAACCTGGTTTTCCAAACCGAGGAACTCTCGGAGGTGCGCGCCAAGGACGATTTCGACGTCTCCCGCCAGTTGCCCTCCAAGAACATCGATACCGGCATGGGCCTTGAGCGCGTGGCCTACCTGCTCCAGGGCGTCGACAACCTGTATGAGATCGACGAGGTCTATCCGGTGCTGCTCAAGGCCGGCGAGCTGGCCGGAAAGAAATACCACGCCAAGGAGGCCGACGACGTACGCATGCGCGTGGTGGCCGACCACGTGCGCTCTTCCCTGATGTTGATGACGGACGGCGTCACCCCCGGCAACGAGGGCCGCGGCTACGTGCTGCGCCGCCTGCTGCGCCGCGTGATCCGCTCCATGTGGCTGCTCGGCGTCGAAGAGCCGGTGCTGCCCGAACTCTTGCCCGTTTCCCGCGATCTGATGCACGTCTCCTACCCGGAGATCGACACTGAGTGGCCGCGCGTCTCCGAGCTGGCCTACGGCGAGGAGGAGGCCTTCCGCCGCACACTCAAATCCGGCATCGCCTACTTCGACATGGCGGTCTCTTCCCTGAACGGGGCCAAGCAGCTCCCGGGCGAGACGGCCTTCAAGCTGCACGACGAAAAGGGCTTCCCGATCGACATCACCCTTGAGATGGCCGAAGAGGCCGGGGTGAGCGTCGACCGTGCGGGCTTCGACAAGCTCATGAAGGAGCAAAAGGAGCGTGCGAAGGCCGACGCCAAGGCCAAGAAAGGCGGCGAGCTCGCCTCCGAGGCCTACCGCGAGATCCGCAACCAGGGCGAAACTCCGTTCCTGGGATATACCGAGCTGGCCGTCGAGACGCAGATCACCGGAATCATCTCCGGCCGGGACGCGGTAAAGCACGCCTCCAACGGCGACATCGTCGAGGTCGTGCTGCGCGAAACCCCGTTCTACGCAGAGGCCGGCGGCCAGGATGCTGACTCCGGGCTGATCACCGGCGACGGGCTCACCCTCGAAGTGCTGGATGTGCAAAAGCCCATCAACGGCCTGATCGTCCACAAGGTGCGCGTCGCCGACGGCGAGCTCGACCTGGGCGCCAACGTGCTCGCCCACGTGGACGCCGACGCCCGGCTCGAATCCTGCCGCGCCCACACCGCCACCCACATCGTCAACGCCGGGCTGCGCCAGCTGCTCGGCCAGGCCACCCACCAGCAGGGCTCCTACAACAAGCCCGGCTACCTGCGCTTCGACTTCAACTCGGCCAAGGGCCTATCCAAGGGTATGCAAGACGAACTGGAAGGCATCTCCAACGAGGCCATCTTGGCCGACTGGGAGGTGACGGCCACCGAGATGCCGATCGCCGAGGCTAAGGCACTCGGTGCGCAGGCCATGTTCGGCGAAAAATACGGCGAGATCGTGCGCATGGTCGAGCTTGCGGGCCCGTGGTCACGCGAGCTTTGCGGCGGCACCCACGTCTCTCACACCTCTGAGATCGGGCTGCTTGACCTCGTCTCCGAATCCTCCATCGGCTCGGGCACCCGCCGCGTTGAGGCATTCGTTTCGCGCGACGCCTTCACCTCGCTGGCCAAGGAGCGCATGTTGGTTTCCAACATCTCCAACATGCTCAAGGCTCGCCCCGATCAGCTCGAAGAGCGCATCGGCAAGCTGTTGGAGCAGCTCAAGCAATCCGAGAAGAAGCTCGCAGACATCCAGTCTGCCCAGCTGCTCGCCCAGGCCCCGGCGCTCATCGCCCAGGCCAAGCAAGTGGGCGATTACAAGTTCGTTTCCAAGACCTTGCTCGGTACGCCTTCCGACGACCTGCGCAAGCTGGCCGCCCAGATTCGCGAGAACCTGGAAGGTCAGGCCGGTGTGGTTGCCCTCGTTGGGGGCGACGGAAAACCCGCGTTGGTCGTCGCCACTACGGCTGCTGCCCGGGATAAGGGTGCGAAGGCCGGCTCGCTCGTGGCCGTCGGGGCTAAGGCCTTGGGCGGTAAGGGCGGCGGCCGCGACGACCTGGCCCAGGGCGGCGGCACGGATTCGAGCGCGACCGATGCCGCGCTGAAGGCGATCCAGCTGAGCCTGTGAGCGAAATCCGAACCGGAGTGCGTCTTGCCGTCGATTGGGGCAAGGCGCGCATCGGCGTCGCCGCCTGCGATGCGCTGGGGGTACTGGCCTACCCGGTGGAGACTGTGCC
>JAISTE010000060.1 GCA_031272825.1 Propionibacteriaceae bacterium
GGCCTGACCACCATCTACGTGAAGGGCCACCCCTACGTGGACGGCTCCGAATCGGCGTACAGCTCCGGCGATTACGACTCGGTCGATGGCCGCTATGTGAACACCGGGGACACCTTCAAGGTGGTCGACACCCACGACTACGTGCTGGTCCAGCCCGGCGACGAGATCATCCCGGTCGGCAAGAATCTGAAGGGCGGAACCGGCTCCGACAAGGACTCCTACTTCGACTTCTACGCCGACGATACCTTCGGCTACGACGACGCACTCCAGTATGCGGGCGCATGCCAAGAGCCGACGATCACCCTCCAGAGCGTGTGCGAGTACCACGGCTACACCTGGACGGCCTACTCGGGCATGGAGGCGCCGCTGTGGTCCGTCGAACTAGAGCCGGTGTGGGGCCGGGCGGTGTACTACACCGACCGCACTAACCCGGACTTCTACGCTCAAGCGGATTCTTGCTCGAAGACGTCGTACAGCACGAAGGCCGATTGCGAGGATGCCGGAGGAAAGTGGACGGCCAAGGGCCAGCTCATCGAAAAGCTGCCGCCGGACACCATCTGGAACTGCGGCTCGCCGCTGGCCTCCCCGGACTACGACTGCCACACCGAGGAGCTGTCCGATTCGACCACGATCCTGAGCAAGGAGAACGAGCCGGACTGGAATATCGACGACTACGCGATCGAAGGCAAGGACTACAAGATCCGCAAGGCCGAGGACGGCTACACCGAACCCGGCACCGAATCGGGCACGATGACCGGCCAGAGCGCCTCCGGCAACCCCACGCTGAAGGCGTTCACCTTCGACCGCTATGAGCTGTTCCTCGGCCTCAAAGCCCAGGGGGTGAAGGACGAGGACACCGGGCAACTGCAACCGGCAGCTGATTTCCAAGAAGTGCTAAAGAAGGCCGCATCGGGAGGCGCCGAATCCGCAGGCATGGACGGCACCGACTACAACACCGCGACCGGCATCCATCTGAGCGCCGACTTGCAGCCGACAGAGACCGTCGGGAAGGTATTTGATCTCGACAACGACGAGAACACCGCCGCAAGCGCCTGGGAGGAACTCAAGCTCACCGGCATTTGGCGTTATCGCGTGCGCTACATCGACCGCGATACCAACACACCGACGAGCTACAACGGCGGCACCGACTACGTGCAGTACCCGGCGGCTAACCCGGACAAGATCACGGGCACGGACGCCGATAAGGATTGGGACGATCGCAACTACTTCTACTGGGACGGCGAGCAATACCAGCCCGCGTGCGGCGTGGAGAAGGGCAGCCCGGCGACGGTCGGGAAGTGCCCGGCACCCGGAACCGTGACCGGCGCGAACGCCGACACCCGCGGCTACAGCTCGCTCGACTACAAGCTGCCCGACGCCCCAAGCTACGACGGTGCCTATTTCAGCTACTACAAAGTCTGGATCAACGGGAAACTGCTGACTTCGGGCGGATCGTATGCCGAGGACGTCGACGATTCAGCCGACGCTGCGGTACTCAAGAACACCGGGCGGTTCTTGCCTGGGGACGTCATCGATTGGGAAACCATCCGCTCGTACGGCGGCGACATCGAGATCAAGGCCGTCTGGGACACCTACGAGGTGGATTTCCACGGCTTCAAGTTCTCGAACGGCCAGCTGGTGGGCAAGATCGTGGATGCGCAGGCCGACAAGCCCGCGTTCTACGAACCGGCGAAACCCAACGACACCACCAAACCCGCCGGGCAGTACCAGCCGGACGACCCGGATGCGTGCGAAAGCTACGATTTCTCGTGGATCACCGACCAGCCGAGTCTTACGTGCGATGACGATCTGCGCACCGAGTACGCCTTCAAGGGCTACTGGGTGAACGATTTCGGTGCCGTGTGGGATTTCGCGGCCAACCCCAGGCTGACGCTGAACCCGGCCACGCCCGCCATCAACAAGGCGTGCTACAACGACCGCGGGCAGGTCGACGAAGACGGCGACTACTGCGAGTACCGGCTCGACCTGTGGGCCGACTTCAACCCGAGTCTGCACGTCGTCACCTTCCACCCGCAGGGCGGCAACATCGCCGAGGCGGATCGCAACTGCGGCACCGTGAACCCGCCCGCCTCCTGCTCCGAATATGTAGACAACGGCAAGGGCGTTCAGTACGTGCTCGTGGCCTACCTCGAATACGAGAACTGCTCCGTGGAGGGCTACAAGACCCGGCAGACCTGCGAGGACGCCGACGGCGACTGGGACGACTCGCTGGTTCCCAAGACCCTGTATTCCTCGATGGAAGACGCCTTCGGGGCGGGCAACGCCGATTCTTCCGACGCCTGGCCGGGCGATCCGACCCGCACCGGGTTCACCTTCAAGGGCTGGTACCTGGAGCCGACGTTAGCAACCAAGCTCGATCCGTCGAGCTATGACGGCAATACCTACTCGGCACCGAACGGCCACCTGGGCTGGGACGACACCGAGCTGACGGGCGGAACCTGCTCCGATCCGTCGTATACGACGCAGGCCGACTGCGAGGCCGCGACGAAGGTTTGGACGGACACGTCCTCTTGCTCCGATCCGCAGTACTCCAACGTAAGCGACTGCGAAACGAACGGCAAGACCTGGACAACTTCAGGGAAATGCTCGCTGCGAACCATCCACGACAAGGACGCCTGCGAATCGACGCCCGAAGAATGGACGCCAACAAAGTACCTGGTCAAACGCAATTACAACTTCTACGCCAAGTGGCAGAAGAACAAGCACGACCTCAGCTACGACCTGAACACCGACGATCCGACGGCCGAGTTTGGCGGCGGCACGGATTGGTCGCTTGACGGCGGCGACGACCACAAGGGCTCGGACGGCTCTTGCTCGGATTCGTCGTACAACTCCAAGACCGACTGCGAATCGAACGGCGAGGAGTGGACGTGGGACAAGCCCACGGAAGAAGGCTGGGACGAGGACCGCGAGTACGGCTCGTACATCCGCACCGCACCGAACTTCACTCTCGATCCGGAATCACCGCTCGCGCCCACCAGGGAAGGGTACGACTTCACCGGCTGGTTCCTGGGTTCCGATTGTGAAAACGCGGCCCCCGTCGGCACGGCCACCATGCCCGACAAGGACGTGAAGGTCTACGCCTGCTGGGCGGTGCACGTCCACGATCTGTACTACCACGGCAACGCGGGCACGGACACCGTTACGTGGCCGTCGGGCTGCTCCGCACTGGGGACTAACCCGCCGACGGCCGATACCGCCTCGACGCCGATGGACGGCTCGTACGCGTTCGGAAAGAAGATCGCCGACGCCCCGGGTTACGCCTGCGTTCCCAAGCGCGAGGGGTACACGTTCAAGGGCTGGACGCTGGACGCTGACGGCGAAGACGAGGTTGGCAACAAGAAGATGCCCGACGCCGACTACGAGGTTTGGGCGCAGTGGGAGAAGAATCCTGAGCCTGATCCGACGCCGGAGGAATCCGAGGAGCCGGACGGCGAGGATCCGGACACCAAGCCGGGCACGCGCACGGTTCCGCCGGAAGAGAACCCGAGCAATCCGCAGGAGACGGTCTCCTTGCCTGAAGCCGTCGATCCGAGCGAGGAATCCGAGCCTGACGCCGAAGAGCCGGACGAACCATCTTCCAAGGATCTGCCCTTCACAGGCTCGGACGTAACGGACTTACTGCTCCCGGCGTCGTTCCTGGGATTGGTAGGGATTGCGCTAGCGGTGAGGAGACGGAAGAAGTAGGAGCCGGGCTGCGGGACGTCCAGCACTTCGCGCCGTCATCCTGTGCTTCCCCACCGCGTCATCCTGTGCTTCCCCACCGCATCATCCTGCGCGCAGTCGCAGGATCTCACCAAGAGCGCGGCAATAGGTGCCCATGCCTGCGGGTCCGCGATAGGCTAACCCTTAGACCCAATTAGAAAGGCTCAACTGTGGCAACTATAGAATTTGTTGACGCAAGGCAGATCCTCGACTCCCGCGGTAACCCGACGGTCGAAGTCGAGGTGGCCCTGGACGACGGCTCCTTCGGGCGCGCTGCCGTTCCCTCTGGCGCTTCCACCGGCGCTTTCGAAGCTGTCGAGCTCCGCGACGGAGACTCCGCCCACTACGGCGGCAAGGGCGTGCTGAAGGCGGTCGAGAACGTCGCCGAGCAGATCGCCCCCGAGGTGCTGGGCATGGAAGCTGACGAGCAGCGGCTGCTCGATCAGGCCATGATCGACCTCGACGGCACCGACAACAAGGGCAAGCTTGGCGCGAACGCCATCCTGGGCGTCTCCCTGGCCGTGGCCCACGCCGCCGCCGATTCCGCCGGCCTGCCGCTGTTCCGCTACCTGGGCGGCCCGACGGCCTCCACCCTGCCCGTCCCGATGATGAACATCCTCAACGGCGGCGCACACGCCGACTCCAACGTCGACATTCAAGAGTTCATGATCGCCCCGATCGGCGCTTCCTCGTTCGCTGAGGCCCTGGAGTGGGGCGCTGCGGTTTACCACCAGCTCAAGTCCGTCCTCAAGGGCAAGGGCCTGAACACCGGCCTGGGTGACGAGGGCGGTTTCGCTCCGTCCCTGGATTCCAACGCCGAGGCTCTCGACCTGATCGTCGACGCCATCTCCAAGGCCGGGCTCACCCCGGGCAAGGACGTGGCACTTGCGCTGGACGTCGCCGCTTCTGAGTTCTTCAAGGATGGCAAGTACATCTTCGAGGGCGAGGCCAAGGACGCCGAGTACATGACCCGCTACTACGAGAAGCTGGTCGACACCTACCCGCTGGTCTCCATCGAGGATCCGTTCGATCAGGAAGACTGGGCGGCCTGGAAGCAGATCACCGCTGAGGTGGGCTCCAAGGTTCAGCTGGTCGGCGACGACCTGTTCGTCACCAACGTAACCCGCCTGGCCAAGGGCATCGAGGAGAACGCCGCGAACGCCCTGCTGGTGAAGGTGAACCAGATCGGCTCTCTGACCGAGACGATCGACGCCGTTGAGATGGCTCACCGCGCGGGCTACCGCACGATGATGTCCCACCGCTCCGGTGAGACCGAGGACGTCACCATCGCCGACCTCGCCGTCGCCCTGGGCTGCGGCCAGATCAAGTCCGGTGCCCCGGCCCGGTCCGAGCGCGTCGCCAAGTACAACCAGCTGATCCGCATTGAGGAGCAGCTCGACGACGCCGCCATCTACGCCGGCGCTTCCGCCTTCCCGCGGTTCAAGGCCTAGTAGATGCAGACTCCGACCCCTGGGCGCGGCCCAAGAACGCCTAAGCGCAACGGCCCGCGCCCGGGGGTCACCTCTACCCGCCCGCGGTCTGTGCCGGCGGGAAAACCCGAAACCCCCTCCCCCGCTTCCCCTGCCGCTTCCGCCGCGCAGCCCGAAGCCAAGCGTGCAACCCTCGCCGGAAAGGTGATCGCCCTAGTC
This sequence comes from Propionibacteriaceae bacterium, assembly GCA_031272825.1. GTDB lineage: Bacteria > Actinomycetota > Actinomycetes > Propionibacteriales > Propionibacteriaceae > Propionicimonas. Next base: position 5,376 of record JAISTE010000060.1, read on the forward strand.
TCGGTGCTCGCGCTGATGGTGCTGTTCTTCGCCCCTACGCTGCGCATCTTCTTGGATCAGCAGCAGTCGATCGCCTTGAAAGAGGCCGAAATCCGCGAAAAGCAGGCCCAGATAGACGAACTGAAAAGCGAGCTGGAACGCTGGTCAGACCCGGCCTACGTCAAGGCCCAGGCCCGATCCCGTCTGGGCTGGGTGATGCCCGGCGAAACCGGCTACCGCGTAGTAGACGCCAACGGCGACCCAATAACGACGGACGTCGAGCTAGATTCCCAAGGCTCCGACTCCCAGCTCCCCGGCAAAACCTGGTGGGCAAAAATGTGGGGCTCGATTGAAACGGCCGATCAGCCGACGGTAAAGCGATAGTGGCTCGCAGGCGAGCCTGCGAGCCACATGTTCGGCGGAGTTTACTTCACCTTGATTTTGATCTTCAGCACCGCCTTCTTGCCGTTTGCCATCTTCTTCTTGGAGGTGGCTGTGATGGTGGCACTGCCTTTCTTCTTGGCTGTTACCACGCCTTTCTTGTTCACCGAGGCCACCTTGGGCTTGGAGGATTTCCACGTGACCTTGGTGTTCGACTTCGAGCCGGTGTAGGAAACCAGCGCCGCGAGCGTGATCTTGGAACCCTTCGAAATCGTGATCGTGCCGAGAGTCACCTTCTTCACGGTGTTCTTAGCCGCCGGTGCCTGCTGAGCGGGCACGTTTAGGTCGTTGCCGATAGCGGAAGAACCGTTATCCGTGGTCTTGTCTCCGCCAGGCTGGTCAGCGGGCTTGTCACCGGGCTGATCGCCAGGTTGATCGTTGGGTTGCTCCGGTGTCTTCGCGTCCTTCAACGTGACGCTCTGGCCATCCGCACAGGGAATGGTGGAATCACCGGAAGCAGAGTGAACCACAACGCTCGCACCTTCGATGGCCATGTCGTAGCTTTGGCCGAAGTGCACGAGGTTGGTTACCCCAGCGTCGCTCGTTCCCGGCAGCCGCACAAAGGTCGGCACACCTTCGGCGAGGCGAACGCCGTTCTTGAGCAACATGAAGTCGATGACAGTGGCGGCGCTCCAGGGGTTACCCGGACCAACCCCGTGCCAGACAGGAATCTCACCGATCTCACCAGCCGAGGCATCGCGGCCCTTGACCACATAGCCCTCGACGAACTGGTTCGCCAACGCAACATCACGCAGGAAGGAGTTGACAAGCACCTTCGCCCACTGACGCACGTCTGACACTTTCGTGGTGACCAGGTTTTCAGATTGCAGATCAAGCAACCCGTAGACGCGCAGCGACCATTCGGGCGGCTTCACATTCCAGTACCCCAGCCCGGCGAACATCTTCGACGGGTCGTACTGGCTGCCTCCGTTGAACTCTTTGCCGTTCAAGAACCGATCGATAACCTTCTCCATGCTCTGAGGCTTGAGATCCGTCGCGGCGAAGGCGGTCACCACATAGTCGATTTCCCCATTTCGGTAGGTGGTATTCCCGTCTTGCTCGAAGACCTTCTGGATTATCGGCGCACACGCCCCGTCTTCACCGTCGGCGCAGATGGTGTTTTCGTTCGGGAAGAAATTGTCTTCGAGTATCTGAGTGAGTTCGTGTTGGCGTTCTTGGAAGCCAAGTACATCGCCGACTTTGCCCAGCTCTTGGGCCATCTTGATGGCATAGCCATAGTCCCGAATCAGCGAGGGAATGAAATCAATATCGTATTTCACGTCGTCGTTGCAGTTTTGGTTTCCGGGGCTTTGCCAGCACAGACGGCTCTCCGACCACCTCAGGTGGGCGGCCAGCGTCGGGTAGACGGCCTCCAGCTTCGCCTTGTCACCCGTTGCTGAATAGGTACCCCACACTGCCTCGGCTCGGCGTGACGGAAGATTCTGGTAGAGACCGCCGCCGTTGTCATTTCCCGGGTGCATCTGCACCACGATGCCTTCGACGATGTCCCAGGCAATCTCGGGCTCGACCTGCGCTAGGTAGGTAATCGGAACCACTGAATCCCAGGCCGCAGCCCACGGGGTGAACTCTCTCATGCCGTTCTTGATCCAGCGTGCGGGCTTGCCCGAAGCCAGAGATAGGTGCTGGTTGCCGTTGTCAGGGGTGGCAGGCATGACGTCCATGTAGATTTCAGCCCAAGCGCGGTAGTACAGCGAATACATGCGCTCGGCAGTTATCCCGGCAGTTTCGACGTCCGTGATCGCGAAGCTCTTCGGGGCCGGCACCTTGGACAGCCAAGCCTCCCACCAGGCCTTCTTGGTTTGGCGCTCGGTGGATGCGGTCCATAGCGCATCAATAGCCCGGTAGGTAGCTGATTGCGCCGATTCGTCTCCTTCTACAGGACGAATGGCGAACCCGACTCCGACCGTCGCCTCTTTGGCTTTGGCGTAGCGCGCTACCCACTGCTCCCCGAGTTTCTCGGGCTTGACGCCACTGGGGAATGCGATGGCGTAGACGGCCTTGGATTGGGTGACGACCACAACCGAGCCTTGGAAGCCGTCGTAACCGTCGTCGATTTCTTTTATCTCCCAGGTTGGCTTGCCCAGGTTGGATTCGCTCCCCCAAGCGCCGACCACTCCCTCTTGTGTTGGGGATCCGGCGATGGCGATCTCGCCTACGCCGTCCGACACGACCTTGCGGGAGAAGGAATTCTCGTCGTGGAAGGCATCCGAGGTGGTTAGCGAACCGCTTGAGTAGCTGCCGGTCATCTGCACGGCTTCGGGCCGCCACTCATAGGCCACTTCGTTGGCTTCGACCAGCGCCTTGGTACCGCTCTTATCCGCATCCCATTGGTAGGTTTGCAGTACCTTGCCCATGGAGACGTCCGCGCCGAGGTTTTCGTACTTCAACTTCGCCCAGAATGCGACGCCCAATGGCAAGTCTTTGCCGCCGGTCTTCTCTATCTGGGACTCCCCCGTCCCGGAGTAATCGATTTTGTCGGCGGCCCCATACGGGTTAAGAGTCAGGCGAGATTTCGGGTAGGAAAGCCAGCGCTCCTGGGTGTCGGAGCGGTCGGCAAGTTTGTCGGTGTCCACTTTGACTGTTCCGGCAACAGCCTTTGGCAGGCCTATGGTTGCCGTTTGCGCTAGTGAAATACCTGTCGTCAGGGTACAGGCGAGCAACACGCTGAGCGTGCGTTTAGATTTTGAGCACAACAATATTGACTCCTTTGTGTGTTGATGTGCGTGGGGCGTCGCCCCGATAACTGGAGTTGGGCAGTTTTCTGCCCTTCGTTTTACCCCTCCTTTCTGGCTAGTTGGGCCAGGCCGATCTTGGAATCGGCCATCCCATAGAAAACAAAGTGAGTTCCGGCCACTTCTTCAATGGCGGTTGGGAACACGACATTGGCCACTGTTCCCGTTTGTTCTTCGGGGGAATCGGGTTCAAGCAAAGGTTGAGCCGAACGCATGACGACCTTCGACGGATCCTCAGCATCCAGGATCATCCCAGCGGCCACGTAGCGCACGTCATTCTGGGGCGCGAAAGAGCCGTTCTCGTCGATGGTTCCTGTCACCCCGTGGTACAGCAACAGCCATCCTTCGGGAACTTTGTAAGGTGCGGGCCCTGCGCCGATCTTTAACGCTTCCCACTCAGCCTCGGGCATGGCCACCAGCTTGTGCTCGCCTGGACGGGTGAGCGCGCGAACATCGTCCAAGGCTGCAGCGAGCGGGACGTATGAAATCCAGATTCCTGAACGCTCGTCTTCGACCCCGTTGGGTAGCGGTGCCGCTTCACCTGGACGGCAGAATGACAAATCCCACATGGGCCGGTGCAACATGGCGATGGACGGCATTCCGTCGGGGCCGGGAACAGGCTCGGGGAAGAACACCACATCCTTATTGGGGAAGAGGTTGAGGTCGGTGCCGAGTTGGTCGTCGTACTGGAAGAGGATTGGGCCGAGGCGTTCCCAGCCGTAACCGTCCTTGGAAATCGCCAGGGCAGGGCGCGGGCCGGTGGGGCCGAAGGCCACATATGTCATGACCCACAGGCCGAGCTGGTCGATGCGGGAAATTCGCGGGTCTTCCACTCCGCCGTGTGCGACCCCGTGTTCCCAGCCGCGCTCAGGTTCGAGCGCGATTCCCTCACGTACGACGGAAGGTTGTTCGCCGTCGAATATAACTCTCGCCCGTCCGATCCGGGAGATGTTCCCGGCGGCGACCAGCCGCGGGTACAGCCACAGCGTGTCACCTTGCCGAACGCTCGCCGGGTTGAGTACCCCCTCGACTTCCATCGGGTTCCCCGGTTGGGGTGCCATGAGGACGCCGAGCCGGGTGAGCTGATAAGGGAATTGTGCGGGCATACTAACCTTTCACTGCGCCGGTGACGCCATTGACGAGATACTTTTGAATGAAGATATATAGGGCGATCAGCGGCAGCGCCACGATTACAGTTGCCGCTGCCAGCAGGGGCCAGTCAGTGGAGTAAATGCCCTTGAAGGCGTTGAGTCCGGTGGCTATCGGCCACTTGGAGGTGTCGGAGAAGATGACCTGGGCCAGGATGAAGTCGTTCCAAATCCAGACGCAGTCGAGGATGAAGATGGTCAAGATCGCCGGGCGGCTCATCGGTAGGACGAACCTGAGCAAGTAGCGCCAATACCCGCAGCCTTCAAGTGCAGCGGCCTCGTCGAGCTCTCGCGGGATGGATTTCGCGTACCCGACGAAGAGCATCGGGCCGATGCCCAGGTTGACAGCGCACATGATGATGTAGCCCAGTTGCGTGTTGTACAAGCCGGTGCGAAAGAGCAACTGGAATTGCGGCACGAGGGCGTTGGGCAGGAAGAGGAAGGAGGCGAGCATCCCTGTCCAGAACTTCTCGTGGCCGATATATCCCCTGGCCAGCGGGAATCCCAGCAGTACCGACAACACGGTGGAGCTAAGGGCCCCGCAGAGCGTGTAGACCATGGTGTTGAGGATCTGGGAGCCGAACTTGCCTTGCACCCAGGCGGCGGCGAAGTTCTCGAAATGCGGGTCTTGAACCATGCCAACGGGGTTGGCGGCGTATTCGGCCTGGGTCTTCAACGCGGTAACGATCAGGTACAGGATCGGCACCAGGAAGAACACCGCGATGATGGCGAAGCACACCCAGGCGCCGATGGGCCAGCGCCCGATGCGCCGGGCAGTTTTTGGCGTTGTCTGTCTGGCAGCGTTGAACGCACGCGCGGGAGCCGCATTGCTCATAGCTTGGCTTCCCTTCTACGCAAGATGGCGAGGGCGAACAATGCCACGATTCCAACCAGTACGAACTGCACCATGGAGATGCAGGAGGCGTAGCCCTGAGTTACTGAGACGCTCTGGTGGCCTGAGCCGAAGGCGGTGAAGTAGACAGCCAGCGAGAAGACCTTGGTGAATTCCTTGTTTCCGGTGAGCACATAGATCATCTGGTAGGACTGCAGCGAGCCGATCAAGCCCAGCAGCGTGTTCGTAGTGAAGGAGGGAGCTAGCAGCGGGAAGGTGATGTTCCTAAAGATCTGCCCTTTGCTAGCGCCGTCGATGGCCGCGCTCTCGTACAGTTCGACGGGTATCGTCTGTAATCCAGCGATGAAGATCACCACCTGGACGCCCACATTGGCCCACACGGCGACGAAGGCGCACACGTAGAGGGCGATGTTCGGGTCGGCGAAGAAGTCTGCGTGTAATCCCAGTTGGGCAAGCAGTTCGTTGACTGGCCCATAGACCGACAGGACGGACGACCACACAAGGCCGGAGATTGTCACGCCCAGGATGACCGGCATAAATACCAATGACCTGAAGAAGCTGGAACCGGGACGTTTACGGTTGAGCAACAGCGCAAGAGCCAGGCCTATTCCCACCTGCCCGACCGTGAGCAAAACCGCGTATACCAAGGTGTTTTGGAGGGTGGCCAGATTATCGGCCATATGGGCGGCGTTGAAGAACATTTGGTAGTTCTTGAGCCCGATCCAGTGCACTGGCAGGAACGGAGAGGGTTTGACGTCGGTGAAAGAGAGGATCAACACCGAGAAGGCTGGTACGAACACGAACAACGCCAGCGGAAGGACGGCGACGGCATAGCTGATCCTCACCGCGGAACGTCGCCCGAAGGGGAACGATTGAACTCGGGCCACTTGTCTCTCCTTTCTATGCGTGTTCTGAGCTACCTGATGGGAGGGCCGGTCGGCCCGGCCCTCCTCAAGTGTTAACTGGCCGGATGCCAAGCCTCTTGGGCAGCCTTGGCAGCATCAGCCGCACTGTCCTTGCCTAGCGGCTTGATGTCCGGGTAGTTGAACGGGAACTGGGCGGCCTCGCCGGATTCGGGGGAGGCGATCCAGATCTTCTCCCACACCAGCGGCGCATCGGTTGTTACGTCGGCGATGGAATCAAGGAAGTCGTCGGTCTTGATGTTTGGCTGGGAAGGCGAGGAGCCTGCAGTGTTGATCCAAGCAGCGTAGTTCTCCGGGTCGGAGAGCATCTCTAGGTAAGCCAAGGCCGCCTGAGGATTCTTTGACTGAGCGTTGATAGCCAAGGTGAAGTCGAGCTTGTAGTCCAAGGACTTGTTGTCGGTAGCCGAATCCCCGCCGGGGAAGGGAATATAGCCGACCTCAAATTTGTCACCCACTGCGTCCAGCACGCTGGTGTGGTTCCAGGTGCCGTCGGGCAACATGGCGAACTTGCCCTTGGCAAAGAGCGCCGGGACTTCGTCATAGCCCAGGCCTGGCGAGGTCTCCAGTGAGTTCTCGAAGCAAGTTTGGACGCGCTCCATTACGGTAAGCGGCTTGTCGGCGTCGAGCTTCACGGAGCCGTCCCAGATGCCGTCGCGCAGGGCTGTCTTGTCGGAATCGGTCGGATATACCCCAGCGACCACGTCGTTCATCAAAAGGCCGGCGGGCCAAACATCCTTGCCGCCCCACCCGAAGGCAGGAATCCCAGCCTTCTTAAGCTTGTCCATGGTGTCTTGCAGCTCGGCCCAGGTGGTCGGAGCGGTCAGCTTGTTGTCTTCGAAGATCTGCTTGTTGTAGTACAGCCCGGTGACGTACTGAACTGCGACCGGGAGGGTGTACACCTTGCCGTCGAAGCGCATGGAGTCGACGATCGAGGACGTGTAGTTCTTCAAGAAGGCCTGGTCGGTGAGGTCGAGGAACCCACCGGCTTCCAGGGTCTGCTGGTCGATGGCCTTGGCGAACTCCGCATATTCGGGGTAGGACATGACGTTGTCCGTCATCACGATGTCGGCCTCACCGGAGGTGAGCTGCGCCGACTTGGTCTGCGGGTACACCTCGTTGGAGATAGGGGTGAAGACTGCATCTACCTTCGGATACTTGGCCTTGAACTTGGTGGTGAAGTCTTCAAAGGCCTTGTCAGAGGGGCCGTTTGAGCTCAGTACAATGCTGAGCTTGCCCGAGAGCTCGTCAGGGGCGACGGATTGGGCGGCGGGCTGCTGGGAACCTCCCGAGCAGGCACTCAAGGTTGCTAGGCAAGTAGCGGCCAGAGCTGCGACGGCACTGCGCGCAAACTTGCGATGTCCAGACGTCTTCGTCGGCATGGAATGATCCTTTTCTACTCAGATCAACCGATACGTTTCGGTTCGTGGTGTGAGCGTATACCAGGTTGGTCGGATTTACCAAAACGTTTCGGTAAGCCGAGATTTTGGTTAGGTCGGGCCCTAAGATGGGTGCCGTTGTGCGGTTCGACGTCGAGGAGGAAGTGTGAGCGGCAGGGTGAGCATCACCGATGTGGCAAGAGCCGCAAAGGTGGCGCAGTCTTCGGCGTCCGCGGCCCTCAACGACCAGCCTGGAGTTTCGGAGGCAACGCGACAACGGGTTAAGGACGTCGCAAAGCAGCTGGGATATGCCCCTTTGATGCGCGGGAAAATGCTCTCCAGCAAGCGCAGCTTTCAGATCGGTTTGGTTCTGGAGCGCCCAACCGATGTACTCGAGTCCGATCCCTTCTTCGGAGCCTTCATCGCGGGCGTCGAGCAGGCCATCGCCCCACATGACTACGCGCTGGTGCTACAAGTGGCCGAATCTCGCGAACGCGAGCTTGACTCCTATCGGGAGATGGCGGCGTCCGAGCGTGTCGATGGGGTTCTGCTCAACGAGATCAGAGTAGACGACCCGCGCGCGGCGCTGCTTGCCGAGCTACGGTTACCGGCTGTGGCCGTCAGCCCATGGAAGGAATGCGCGAACCTGCCTATGGTTTGTCAGGCCTCGGCTCCCGGGATAGCGGCTGCAACCCGGCATCTGATCAAACTTGGGCATACCCGAATCGCCCATGTCTGCGGGCCGAAGGAATACGTCCACACTCATGAGCGACTCCAGGCCTGGGAAGCAACTCTGGTCGAGGCCGGCTTGCAACCCGGCCCGGTTTTGCAAGGGGATTTCGGGCTGGCCGGCGGCACTGCGGCAGCGGAAGAACTGCTTGGGCTTAACCCGAGCCCGACGGCCGTGGTGTGTGTGAATGATCTGTGCGCGATCGGGCTGCAATTGCGCCTCCAGCAAGCCGGACTGAGCATTCCGAAGGACATCTCCATCACCGGTTTTGACGGCATCACCATCGGCGAATACGTGACGCCCGCGCTCACCACCGTACAGTCCACGCCGACGCAGGTAGGTAAGCAGGCGGCGGCCCTGCTGCTGGCCCACATCGACGACCCAAAATCCGCACCAATGAAGGTAGAAGTACCTGCAGGTGAACTTGTGATTCGAGGCTCAACAGGGCGACGATAAAGTTGCCGATTCACAGCGATCAGGTGTCGGTACCGTCGTTTCTTTCTCCCGTCGTCAAGTCTCCATTTATTCCAACGCCCGTTCGTAATACCGCGAGATGAGAGCCCACGCTTCAAGGGCATCTCTATTCTCAGCTCCGGTTTCCGCAGCGACTGCAGGATATGAATCCACCCATCCTCCTGGCGGTTCGTCTGAGAGTTTCGCCGGTGGCTCACAGCCGTTTCGTTCTTGGAATACGCGAATCAATGCCGAACCAAGCCTGTCGACGTGAAGCCAGCTGCCCTCGACAAGCAGCACGAGGTCCACCAGATCCTTCACCCTTGTGGAAGTTCGTTCATTTGCATATACGCGAACACACGCGTGGTACTTCTCCGCCGCATGACGATCCAAATCGATGGCCGTAATCGTAAACGGCTGCCCAACCAACTCGGGGGCGATAGTGAGGGCCTCCGTATCTGCTCCGCTGGTCATGTCGGCCAGGACGACGTCAATCACCGTTTCAGTGAACAAAGAACCGCTGTACACAGTCTTGAGATGCACACGCCAGGTTGACGGTTCAGCATCTCTTATGTCCATCTGCCGGGGCATATTCACCTGAAAGGTGAAGCCGTCGCCAAGATCCGCGTCGAGCGCATGTTGAAGCAAGTCTTGTACGTCGAGCGGGTTAGAGGTCGGCCTAGCCATGCGCAACATGTCCAAATCCTTGGTGGCCCGAGCGCCTAAGCCAAGCCGCATCTCCAGGCTGAATCCTCCCTTTAGAACCCACTTATCGTCCAACGCCAATCTCGCGAGCACTCGCTGGAACGCAATATGGTGCCGAAGCCGGTTCGCCGCGAGCCCACGGTTTCGCGCAACACTGTTTATGCGCTGGTTGAGCCTGCGCGCTTCTTCAGACGTGGCCATTTCCCTCCAATGCGGTCGCAAGTGCCCTCTCAAGCCTCAGTGCCGCATGATCGTCAAGCTTGTCACTGCGTTGCAGGATGGAGCGCCGGGTTACCTTTCCTTGCTCAAGTGCATCCATGACAGCCTTGTTTATGTGCTCTTGCGCCAAATCTGAGGCGGCGACGTCAGCCAAGGTTCTCAGCAGAGTCGTCACTCTCAGAGCTTCGTGCTCCTCAACGTCAGCCTCTGGCAGCTGGCAGGTGTGAAGCACTAGGGCAGGGTCTTTTGCCCTGAACCCCTCCGGAACCGTCATGTGAATCTTGACTGGATCGACATCCGACAGCTGGTGCACGCTCAACGCGGTTTCATGCGAGAGAACACCCAAGCCATGACTCCAGAGCATGAAGAATACGTATTGGTCATCTGGGCCCTCAGGCCAGTTAGGGAAACGAAACAGCCCACGACCCACCCGCTCCCAGTTCCCTGAATCCACGTGATACTTCTGAGCCTGATATGTGTAGCCAGCCTCAAGAGCTTGCGCCGAAGTGAAGAAGCCGTCTTGAGTAAAAGCACGAGCCTCTAGCTCCTGTCGGCGGTCTCGTCTACGGGTTGGCATGGAACAAGCCTACCCACGAA
>JAISTE010000077.1 GCA_031272825.1 Propionibacteriaceae bacterium
ACGAGCCGAGCCCGTTTCCGCAGATAGTGAGTATCTTCATTGTTCCTCCTAGTTGTTGGGGCCGTCTTCGCCCCAGTTGAATACCGAGATGACTTCTTCGGGTGTGCCCGCGGCCTTGAGTTCAGCCACCCTGACGTCGTCGACGAGAACCGCCGCGATGCGCTGCAGCATCTCCAGATGCGCGTTGGCGTCGGTCGCCGAGAGCATCAAGAAGATGTCGATGGGATGGTCTTCGCGATCCAGAAGCAGCACCGGGGTTTTGCATCTGAGAAGCGAGACACCGACGGCTTTAGCCCCTTGCTCCGGGCGGGCGTGCGGCATGGCGATGCCCTTGCCCAGGTCGTAGAAGGGCCCGTTGGCTTCCGCTCCCGCGATTGACGCTTCGACGTAGTCAACTGTGACCAAACCTTGATCGACCATGGGCTGGCCGACCCTCCTCACCGCTTCTTTCCATGAAAGCGGCTCGTCCGCGAACTGCACCCTCGATGGTGGCAGGTATGTCATCAGGCCTCGATTCATCCTAGACGTTATGACCTTTCGGTAATGCTACAGCAGCTTTCCCTTGCATGTGGGGCAATTTCCCAAAATCATCATGACGACTTTGGGGTAGGATTGCGACCAGTACTTTCGGCCAGCGCGTTAGGAGTGTGGATGCCCCAGCAGACCAAGTACGCCGCAGTACGCGACCGGTTGGCTGGGCGCATCGAAAAGCTTCAGCCAGGAGACCAGCTTCCCCCGGAAGGTGAGCTGTGCAAGGAGTACAAGGTCTCGCGCATCACGCTGCGGCGGGCCGTCGAAGACCTCATCCACGAGGGGCTCTTGGTTCGCCAGCAAGGCCGGGGCACGTTCGTCACCCAGCCGACAGACGCCGAACCAGCAAAGGCCGCCTACACCAACGGGGTTCGAGGGTTCTACCGCCAGCAGCTGGCAGCCGGAAACCAGGTGGCGACGAGTGTGCTCGCCAACGAAATCGCCAACGACGGGAAGATTGCGACACTCTTGGGGCTGGGCCCGGGTGCCGATCTCATCCGGCTCGCACGCCTGCGTTACGTCAACGGTGAGCTTCATCACCTCTCGGCCATGTGGCTGGATGCCGCCCGCTTTCCCCGGGTTCTCGTGCACGACTTCTCCTCGGGATCACTCTTCGAGTTCTTAGAGACGACGTATTCACTTGCGCTGGTGCGCGACGATCTGCTGGTGAGGCTCTCCAAGGCGAGCGATGAGGCCTCGGCCGCGCTGGGCGTCGATTTTGGGGAGACGCTGCTGGCCATGGACTCCACGGTCTTCGGCACCGAAGGCCCGCTGGTCTTCGGCACAACATACTTCGCCCCAGATGCCGCCGAGATCGCGATCAGCTTGCAAGACCCAAGCGAGCGTCCGTCCGCAGCGCCAGACGAAATGAAGTACCTACTGACGGGCTACGGCATCATCTACGGATCTGAGGTTTCGAGCATCGGGTGAGGGGTTTTCTGCACACTCCCCGCAGGGTATGTGACTTTCACCGGCCCGAACAGCCCTGTGGGTAACTGGTTTGGCAGGGCGTAGGTCGTCGGGGCAGATTCGGATAAGTAGGGGGCCAACGTTCCGTAGACGTCAATCTCCAACAGGCAGGTACCCGTCAGCGGAGGCAGAGAGAAGCTGAAGGGCGCGCAGAAAGCGCTACCCACCATTTCTCCGTCGAGACGCAGCTCGACACTTCCTCGGACATCTCCCAGATCGATGCGCCAGCCGTGCGGCGCATCGACCTCAAGCTCGCGACTGTAGCGGACGCCGCCGCTCCAAGATTTCAGGCCTAGTTCTTGCCAATTTCCGAGCGTGATGGGAGCTCGTTGGACGCTCACCTCCAGCGGACCGACGAGGGCCGCCTCTGCCCTTGAGGTGAAGGACGGCGGGCATTCCCATTCAAGATAGGCTGGCTCTTGCAGCGGGTTCGATAAGGTCACCTTCCCACGCTCGGCTTTCAGCTGGATCCCGTTCAGCGTGGCTTGGACAAGGTCAGAGGCTGGGATCGCGACCGCGATCGTTCCGGCAGGCAACAGCGCCCGGTACTGCCTGGGCTTGGGTTTCACCGAATCGGTTGCCCGCCAATCCAAGCATTTGCTTCCTCGCTCGGGAGGGCCCAGCAACCAGTCGGCGTTCGGGAGCGTGTGCGACCGGGAGATAGCAAACGCGGATTCGGGTGAGCCGAAGAAACGGTTTACTACTACAGCGTTTGCGGAGCGCTGTTCAGTGCTCACGATCCAGTTTTCGTCGGAGACCAGCGTCACCGAGGTACCGCCTGGGCGGGTAATGGCAAGATCTACCCAAAGCACGTCGCCACCATCAGCATTATCCAGGAAAATCTGCAGCTCGCGCCCTCCCGCTGCCAGGGGTTCCAAGAGGTCATGAGCGAAAAACTGTGGCTGAGCCCCGAACTCGGTTTCGTAGTACTCTACCTTTTCTTGACGAGCGATTGTTCGCCCGTCGACTTTGATCGTGGCGGCCTTGGCGCAGCCCAAAACCAGCTTCGCACTTTGCACGTTCTGGGCCGCGGGCAGCGGTGCCGAGAAGATCAACACTCCAGGGTTCCCTATCCGAATGTCGGCGCAGATGAACTCTGGGCGGGCGTCGAATCCGCCGGGAGGGAAGAACGAGAAGCCTGACTCGCAGGATGAGGTGAACCAGGGCTGGTGTTGTTCTTCGCTGCCAAACATGCGGTATTCGAGCACATTTTGCTCGCGGTCTACAGCGATCGGGATGACCCGAGAGTAACGCTGCGGAACAACAAGCGGTGTTCCGTTCCACCAAGCTTCACAGCGGGCGGGGCTGAGCAGCACAAGGTCGGCTGGGCCGCGATGAGTGGTCGAGGTTATCGTTCTGACGACGCTCCCCATGCCACGGGTAAGCGTTGGCGTCGCAATGAATTCGGACTTCACCCTGCCTTTGAGCCCATGAATGTTGTCCCAATCGCGCCTGCGTCCGCGCGAATCAGACCATTGAGCGCGTTCCCACTCTGAACCTGCTAGGTCCTTTTCCCCTGACAGGACGGCTTCGCATTGCTCGGGAGTAAGTGCACCCGGAAACTCCGAGATTGGGCCGTGCCAGGTGCGCGCGGTTTCTCTCAGCGTCGCCCAACTCTCTTCCCACCCATGCCTTTCATCGACGTTGAACGTCCAGATCTCCACAGCGTTCTGCGGTTTTCCGGTCAGTCTGGTCAAGTCTCCCCAGGTGTTGTCCAGGGTTTGGATCAATTCCCCTTGCCAGCCATCACTAATGTCGATCGCACGAGCATCTGGATGGATTCCTAGAGCTAAGTTGCAGATGGGCTGAGCAGGCGAACCGCTCTGCTTCTCCTCCCAGGCAAATAACACGGCAGGTGCTCCGCCAGTATCAGCTTCAATAACCGAGCAGCCACCGTCACGGCTAATGCTCGCCGCTCTACGCTCCCCTGTGGCCGGATTCCATACCTCTGCGACGGCCAGCTCGGCCCCCACTCGAATGCTCACCTGCTGTGCATAGCGTCTGCGGTCAAAGTCATACGAGCGGACGCGATCGAGCGAGTTGGGCCCTCGAACTGGATGCTTCATGGCGTTCGGATAGGCTGCCAAGACCAGTGCGATTCCGCTCGCCCCTTCAGTCCTCGCTTGGATAGGGAACTTGGAACGGACGAGCTGCGCCTGGCCTACGCCCGCCAAAGCTGCCATCGTTTCTTGCACAGTGTCGAAGCACTGAAATCCAGGTTGGGATACGAGCCTCAAAACCTCCGAATCATCTGCGGCAAACCCGGTGGCCCAACTCGGAGCCTCACCGACGCAAAACACCGAACCACCGGCGTCGAGGAAATCCAAAAGCTTCCGGATTACAGCCGGGGCGAGAAACGCAGCCGAAGGCAACAAGACCACCTGCCACTCCTGACCCGCTTGCAACAACTTTCCCGGTTCCACCGCCGCGGTGCCCAAGGAATCGTCATCGACGATCGTGAACTCGATCCCCGCTTGGTCAAGCGCGCTGGGCTGGAAGCAAAACCAATCATCCTTCCCAACCAACTCCAGATATACGCGCTGGGTTTTCTCGACGTCAGTGAATGCCGAGTCGAAACTCTCGTGCTGGAAGAAGTCGAGCGGTGTGTCTAGCGGCAGTGAGGCCTGCATGGTCGCCGTCGGGTGCAGCACGGCGACTGTAGGCCTGCGCTTGCCCCAACACATAAGTGAGCAAACCCTGGCCACCGCCTTAGAAAACTGCGGATAGTGCCGCCAGTACGGCTGACGCCAATCGGTCGCGGGTGGCGCCCATTCGAACCAGCCGCCCACCGTCGAGAAGTAGGATGCGTGTGGGTTGTAGAGATTGGCACCTCTGCGCACGAACGGGAGCAGCCAGTCCCAGGTTTCCTCTAAAGTTCCGCCCCAGCCGCTGGAGTGGAAGGCTTCGAGCCAGATGCGCTTGTGGCCGTAGAGTTCTGCGAGCGATTGATGAACCTTGGAATCCCCCTCATGGTCGGATCCGCAAGCGTTGACGTGCCGCATCGTGCGGAAGTAATCGGTGTAGATCTGCGTCGATTGAATGGGAACACCAGACCGTGCAGGCTCGGATTGATCGGCCCCTTGCTGCATCCCGTGCGCACGATGCCAAGCCCCCATGGGAACAAACAGGGCCTCCTCCACCAGCTGCGCCCTGACGGCGTAGTAGTCGGAACGCACTTTAGCTCCGCGCACGTCCGTTTCCCCAAACAGCGAGAGCATGTGCTGGCGCAAGTCGTAGCCCTTGCGCGCAATGAACTCATCCAAGAAGCGATCCGTCCAAGCATTGGTCGGCGGTAGCTCGTCTTGGAACGTTCCTGCAATCACGTTGCCCAGGTATTGCGGGACGCGGCGTTCCAGTTCTCCGTAGACCTCATCCAACAAGAGCGCTACGGCGTCGGGGTTCAGATAGTCAAATGCCGACGGCACTGCGACTACCGCCTGCAAACCAGCAGTTTCCCGAAAGGATGCCACGCTCACCTGTCCAACCAGCTTGCGTTGGGCGTCGAACAACGCAATCAGCGTCTCGTCGGCCTCCAGCAGCAGCTCTCCGTCTAAGAACCGGGCAGGGCGGCAGCGCAACGTCTGGCCACAGGCCCAAGGATGCTGAACGCTCACCCTTCCTTGCAGGTTTGCCCCGGAGAAGCCGATTTGGTCGTATACCCAAAGCTTCATCCCCAGTTCTTCGGCTAAAGCGCAGGCTTGGACAAAACGTTCCCACCAAGCCCAGGAAAACCATCTGGGCGAATCCGTAGCCACCCCGTATTGCGGCCCGGCGGGGGCGAGGTTGATAACCACCAGGTTGTAGATCCCGCCAGCGGCGAAGCGCCGCATCTGCCATTCCATGCGCTCGGCGCTGACCTCTTCGCCGCTCCACCACCACAGCGGCGTTGGCGAAAAATCCCGCAGCGGATTCTCGAACAGGCGAATCAACGCCGGGTTGATTCCCGACGCCGGGCAATCCCGAGGGTTTGTCTTCATGGTTCCAGCAGGGGCATGGCGTCGACGAGCGTCAACAGATGCGCGGCCTGGCACCAGCAATTCCCGTTGAAGACCCCGCCGATACATCGCGGCCCTTCCCAATCGGACATGTTCACCCGCTCGCAGATCGTGCCCTGCACCAAACGCTCGGGCTCCACGCGGACGTCCTCCAAGCCCCTCGCCACCGCATCCTTGGGCATATCCCAGGAATAGATCGGGCGGACGTCGGTGGATACGTACTGGCCGATCGTCAGCGCGATCTCCTTGAACAGTTGCAGATAGCGAGCATCTTGCGTGTACTGATAGAGCCGGTAGAGCGCCGCGCCCGATTCGGTGCAGATGCCGGGAGCCGAGTGCTTGTTGGCAGTGTTCGCGAACACCGTTCCCACCGTGTGCATGTTGAGCTTTCCGAACTCACTCTTAGGCGGAAAACGGTAGTTATAAGGCACGACCCAGCTAGAAAATAGGTTGGCAACGTGCCGCGCCCGGGCCAGCCACGTAGACTCAAGGGTTGCGTCGTAAAGGTCAAGCAGCCCACCCAGCAGCGCATAGCAGCTCTCCGAATCCGGGGACTGCAAGGCATCTCCTGGGCCGCCGCAGGTATATCCGCGGGCGGCATCCCGGATATAGAACAACTCCCCCGCCGCCTTGGCGACCTCCAGGTAACGCCCCTGCCTGAAGCGACGGTACGCGGCCACCAGTACCGAAATTCCGGCCGCCGCGTTGGTAGAGCCGCCCACGGCGATCTTGTCCTTTTCCAAGTCATAGAACTGGCCCCATTGGCCGTTTTTCTCCCAAATGTGCACCAGCGCATCGGCGGCTTTGCTCGCCCCGGCTAGCCAAGCATTGGGGATTTCTTGGCCACGATCGTCGAACAGTGAAAAGCACTTGAATGCGAGCTTCAGCGCATCGCAGGTCTGCCTGAGCATCGCCCAGTGTTCCCGGCCCGAGCCCAGCATGTTCACCGCCTTGCCATCGGCGTCGGCGTCTTGGGGGAACAGGCCTGTGGCGTGCTGCATTGAGAACAGGAAATCGAGCGAGGAGCGTCCGCGTTCCCATTCCAGCTCTCCCCCGCCCTTCATGAGGGCGAAGGCGAGGGCGAGTGCGCCGCACCAGCCAGGCTGCCAAGCAGAAGCCTTCCCGGCGACCCCGATGTCCACATTCCCATAGAAGCCACCCGTCCAAGACCAAGACAGGTGGTTTGCACGGTCGCGGTGAATGGCGAAC
>JAISTE010000084.1 GCA_031272825.1 Propionibacteriaceae bacterium
TGACCGTCATCCGCATGATCTTGGTTCCGGTCTTCTTGGTCGTCCTCTTCATCGCCCCTCACGATCCTTGGACGCGTCTGGGCGCGGCCCTCACTTTCGTGGTGGCGGTACTCACCGACCTGTTCGACGGCAAGATCGCCCGTAAGTACAACGTCGTCACCGACTTCGGCAAGCTGTGGGATCCCATCGCCGACAAGGCCATCACCGGGGCGGCGTTCATCTCGCTGTCGATTCTGGGCGAGCTGTGGTGGTGGGTCACCATTCTGATCCTGATCCGCGAATGGGGCATTACCTATATGCGTTTTCGCATGAAGAAGTACAAGGTGATGGCCGCGGCCAAGGGCGGCAAGTGGAAGACGATGCTGCAGTGCATCGCGTTGTCCATCATGTTGCTTTACCCGCTCGGGTTCGCGCAGCTCATCGATAACCAGGCGTGGTACACGTGCTGGCTGGTTCTCGACTATGTCGGGCTGGCGGTGATGGCGGCGGCGCTGGTGCTCACGCTGATCACCGGGGTGATGTACGTGCGCGACGCCATGAGAATCAAGCAGGAGGCCAGCCGTGACCTGTGACCCGAACGCCATAGATCTGGCCCGCGAGGTGGTGCGTTTGTTCACCCGTCGGGGTTTGACGTTGGTGACCGCGGAGTCCCTCACCGGCGGGTTAATCGGGGCGACGCTGACGTCCATCCCCGGGGCGTCGGCCATGTACTGGGGCGGGGCCATTACCTACGCTACCTCGCTCAAGGCGCTGGTGTTGGGCGTCAACCCTGAAACCATCGACAAGTACACGGTGATCTCGGCCCAGACCGTCACTGAGATGGCGCTGGGGGCGCAAAACAACTGCGGGGCCGACTACGCGCTGGCCGTCACCGGGGTTGCCGGGCCCTCTGAACAGGACGGACACCAGCCCGGGGAGGTATGGGCCGGGCTCGCCTCGCCGCGTGACGGTTTGATGGGTAAGGTCGTCACCCGCGGCTACAACTTCGAGGGCGATCGCTCCCAAGTGCGCTGGCAGACGGTCTCCTCGGCACTAGAGCTCTTGTTGGAAGAGGTTTCGCTCGGGCCGCGCATGCTTTGAGGCGTGGAATAGAATCTGTCTCAGTGTCGTTGAGAGGGCGCGATGAAGAAGATGGCTCAAACCATTAGGCTGAAGCCTATGAAACCGATGCTCGTGCGCGAGGCGCTGGGAGCAGCTCTGCGCGATCTGCGGGTGGATCGCGGTTTTACCCTGCGCGAGGTTGCCAGCAGCGCCCTGGTTTCCGTCGGCTATCTCTCCGAACTCGAACGCGGCCTAAAAGAGGCCTCGTCGGAGCTGCTTTCGGGCATCTGCGAGGCGCTCGGCACCACCGAGGCCAACGTTCTGGCCATGGCGTCGGCGAAGCTCGCCATCGCCTCTGCCCGCGACAACGTCGTTCCGCTGTTCGAGCGCAAAGCCGCATAGCGACACGCCGAAGATGTGCTTGAATCGAACAAATGTTCGAGTAGGCTGATCCTGCCTGTGTACGGAACGGAAGTTTTCCACAGATTCGGGCGGGCCGACGGAATTGTTAGAAGCGGCTCGTAGAGTTCTGGGCAGACCTGACAAAAGGAGAACAGATGGCGAAAACAGATCGCGAGAAGGCGCTGGAAGCGGCCCTTGCCCAGATTGAGAAACAGCACGGCAAAGGCTCCGTGATGCGCCTGGGGGACGAAACCCACCAGGCTATTGAAGTTATTCCAACCGGCTCCATTGCGCTGGACATCGCCCTCGGCATCGGCGGCCTGCCTCGCGGCCGCGTGGTCGAGATCTACGGCCCCGAATCTTCTGGTAAGACGACGGTGGCGCTGCACGCGATCGCACAGGCTCAGGCCCAAGGCGGCATCTGCGCCTTTATCGACGCCGAACACGCGCTCGACCCGGACTATGCCGAACACCTGGGTGTGGACACGGACGCGCTGCTCGTCTCCCAGCCCGACAACGGCGAACAGGCCCTCGAAATCGCCGATACCCTGGTTCGCTCCGGCGCGCTGGCGCTGATCGTCATCGACTCGGTGGCGGCCCTGACACCGAAGGCGGAGATCGAGGGTGAGATGGGCGATTCCCACATGGGCCTGCAGGCCAGGTTGATGAGCCAGGCGCTGCGCAAGATGACGGGTGCGCTCTCCTCGGCCAATACCACCGCCATCTTCATCAACCAGCTGCGCGAGAAGATCGGCGTGATGTTCGGCAACCCGGAGACTACGACCGGCGGTCGGGCCCTGAAGTTCTATTCCTCGGTGCGTCTCGACGTGCGCCGCATCGAAACGCTGAAGGACGGCGGCAACGTGGTCGGCTCCAAGACGCGCGTGAAGGTCGTCAAGAACAAGGTCGCCCCGCCGTTCAAGCAGGCCGAGTTCGACATTATCTACGGCCAGGGCATCTCCCGCGAAGGCTCGCTAATTGACATGGGCGTGGACAACGGCGTGATCCGCAAGGCCGGCGCCTGGTTCACCTACGACGGTGACCAGCTCGGCCAGGGCAAGGAGAACGCCCGCAAGTTCCTCAAGGAACACAAGGACATCGCCGACGAGATCGAGAAGCGCATTCTCACCACGCTCGGCATCGGAGTGGAGGTTCCGGAAGGAGTGGACCCTGAAACGGGCGAAATCTCTGAGTGACGAACAGGCGGCAGATGCCCAGGCCGCCTACGAGGCGGCCCTGCGCATCCTCGAAGCGCGCTCACGCTCTAGCCAAGAACTGGCGGGAAAGCTGATCGAGAAGGGCTATGCCCCCGAAACCGTTTCCGAGGTGGTGCTAAAGCTTGAAGGCCAGCGCTTCTTGGACGACGGGCGCTTCGCCGGGGAATACGTGCGCTACTGCCGTCGGCGCCTGCGCTCGGATCGCATCACCCGCATGGAGCTCAAGTCCAAGGGCGTGGCCGAGGAACTGATCGAGGCCGCGCTTGCCGATTCTGACGATGAGTTCGGCGGCCCGGAATCGGCCTCGGAACACGACCGGGCGTTGGAACTGGCGAGCAAGCGGATTCGCTCCATGTCGGGCCTGCCCAGGGACACCATCTACCGGAGGCTGGGGGGTCAGCTGGCCAGGCGCGGATTCTCTCCTGGCACCGTGCGGGAAGTGTTGGGCGAGGTGCTCGACTCCATGGGTGAGCTATACGGCTCAGACGATTAGGCCGCTTTTGCGGTAGCCTTGCCCCATTGGATTGAGGGGCTCGTTTGGGCCCCTTTTGGATTTGGACGGTTTGATTTATGGGACCAGTGGAAATCACCTTGCTTGCTGTGCTCGCCGCAGCGGTGGTCGCCTTGATCGTCGCACTCGCCTTCACCGCCTCCCGCAACGGCAGGGACAGCCGCTCGGAAATGGAGGAATTCTCCAAGCGCGGCCTGCAGCTGGACAACCGCGAGCAGCGCCTCGACGAGCGCGAGGACGCGCTGCGCTCCAGGGCCAGGGAACTCTCGGCCAGAGAGGAGCTGCTCGAAGGCGCCGAGGCCAAGCAAGCGGCGGAACTGGAACGGGTTGCGGGGCTTTCGGCGATGAGCGCGAAAGAAGAGATCTTTGCGAGGGCCGAGCGCGAGACGAAACTTCAGGTTGCCAACCTCACCCGGGACATCGAAGCCGAGGGCAGACGCAAGGCGGAATACAACGCGAAACTGCTGATCATTGAGGCGATACAGCGCCTGGCCGTCGACCAGACGAGTGAATCGGTGATCGCCTCCGTGCACCTGCCCAGCGACGAGATGAAGGGCCGAATCATCGGCAGGGAAGGCCGCAACATTCGGGCCTTCGAGCAGCTGACCGGCGTCAACGTCATGGTCGACGATTCCCCCGAAACGGTTTTGATCTCCTGCTTCGAGCCCATGCGGCGCGAGCAGGCCCGGATCGCCTTGGAAGACCTGGTTTCCGACGGGCGCATCTATCCGGCGCGCATCGAAGAGGCCGTGGAGCGGGCAGGGCGCAAGGTAAAAGAAGAGGGCATGAAGGCCGCCGAGGACGCGCTGCTCACCATGGGCATCACCGACATGGCACCCGACCTGATCGAACACCTGGCGGTGCTGAACTACCGCACCAGCTACGGGCAAAACGTGCTCGCCCACTCCATCGAATCGGGAAAGCTGGCCGGGGTAATGGCCGCCGAGCTCGGGCTCAACCAAGAGACGATAGTGCGCTCGGCTTTCTTGCACGACATCGGCAAGTCGGTATCCGATTCCAACGGCTCGCACGCCTCTATCGGCGCCGAGCTGGCCCGCAGGGCGGGCGAACACCCGGACGTTGTCCACGCGATCGCCGCACACCACAACGAGGTCGAGGCACACACCGTGGAGGATCTGCTCACCCAGGCCGCCGACGCCATGAGCGGCGGCCGCCCCGGGGCCAGGCGCGAATCCCTCGAAGCCTACGTGAACCGGCTGACCAAGCTAGAGGAGATCGCTAGTGCCCACGAGGGCGTCGAGAAGGCGTATTCGATGCAGGCAGGCCGCGAGGTGCGCGTGATGGTCGTGCCGGACAAGGTTTCCGACTCGGAGGCGCATACCCTGGCCAAGGACATCGCCAAGGAAATCGAACAGGGGCTGGCCTACCCCGGAAATATCAAAGTCACCGTGGTTCGCGAATCGCGCGCCACCGCCACGGCCCACTAAGGAGAACATGCAAACGATTGATGGTCTGAACCTTGCCCAAGCAACCGGTGCCGCCCCCGGACGCACATATGAGGTGATCACCTACGGCTGCCAGATGAACGTCCACGATTCCGAGCGGATTGAGGGTGTCTTGGAATCCGCGGGGTACACCCAGGCGCCCGCCGGGGAACAGGCAGACGTCGTGGTGTTCAACACCTGCGCGGTGCGCGAGAACGCTGACAACCGGCTGTATGGCAACCTCGGGCACCTCGCTCCGGTCAAGGAAAAGCACCCGGGGATGATGATCGCGGTCGGCGGCTGCATGGCTCAAAAGGACAAGGAACTGGTGGTGAAGAAGGCGCCCTGGGTGGACGTCGTCTTCGGTACGCATAACCTCGGGCACCTGCCGCTGCTGCTGGAGCGCGCCCGGGTCGAGCGCGAATCCCAGGTGGAAATCTTGGAGGCCTTAGAGGTCTTCCCCTCCTCGCTGCCGGCCGTGCGCGGCTCGGCCTATCAAGGCTGGGTCTCTATCTCGGTCGGCTGCAACAACACCTGCACCTTCTGCATCGTGCCGTCGTTGCGGGGTAAGGAGGTCGATCGCCGCCCGGGGGAGATCCTCGCCGAGATCCAGATGCTGGTCGAGCAAGGCGTCCAAGAGGTGACACTGCTCGGCCAGAACGTCAACACCTACGGAGTACAGTTCCGCGACCGGCAGGCGTTCGCCAAGCTGCTGCGCGCCTGCGGGGACATCGACGGCCTGGAGCGGGTACGCTTCACCTCCCCACACCCCAAGGACTTCACCGATGACGTCATCTGGGCGATGGCCGAAACCCCGAACGTGATGCCCTCGCTGCACATGCCACTGCAATCAGGATCTGACAAGGTGTTGAAGGAGATGCACCGGCCCTACCGCCGCGAGCGGTTCCTCGACATTCTGTCTAAGGTTCGCAAGGCCATGCCCGAGGCCGCCGTCACCACGGACATCATCGTCGGCTTCCCAGGGGAGACGGACGAAGATTTCGAGGCGACCATGGAGGTGGCCCGCGAGGCCCGCTTCTCGGCGGCGTTTACCTTCCAGTACTCCAAGCGGCCCGGAACTCCGGCAGCCGAGCGCGAGGATCAGGTTCCGCCCGAGGTGGTCTCCGAGCGCTACGAGCGGTTGGCCGAGCTCATCTCTGACATCGCCTGGGAGGAAAACAAGAAGCAGGTCGGCAAGACGGTCGAGGTCATGTTCGCCGAGGGCGAGGGCCGCAAGGACGACGCCACCGAGCGGGTCTCCGGCAGGGCCCGCGATAACCGGCTGGTGCACGTGGCGCTGAACGGGGGCGAGCGCCCGCGCCCGGGCGACATCGGCGAGGTGGAGATCACCTACGCCGCCCCGCACCACCTGATCGCCGACGGCGGCATCAAGAACCTGCGCCGCACACCCGGCGGGGACGCCTGGGCCGAACGCCAGGAGAGCCCCAAGCGCCCGGTCACCCTCGGTATTCCGACGCGCAAATGAGCGAGCATCTGCCGGTTGTGGCCATTAACGGTCCGACGGCCAGCGGCAAGACCGGCGTCTCGGTCTCGCTGGCCCTGGAGCTGGGCCGCAGGGGAATCGGCGCTGAGATCGTCAACGCTGACTCCATGCTGGTCTACCGCGGCATGGACATCGGCACCGCCAAGCCCACCGTTGAGGAACGCCAGGGTGTGCCCCACCACCTGATCGACATCATGGACGTAACTCAGACGGCGTCCGTCGCCGAGTTCCAGATCCTGGCCAGGGCGGCCATCGGCGATTGCCAATCAAGGTCAGTGGTGCCGCTGCTGGTCGGCGGCTCGGCGCTGTACGTGCACGCGATCGTCGACGAGTTCGCTTTCCCGCCCACCGATCCCGATGTGCGGGCCAAGTATGAGCAGCGGCTGGAACAAATCGGATCCCAAGCCCTGTGGGAAGAGCTTCACGCGATCGACCCGAAGGCCGCGGCAGGCATACTTCCGGGCAACGGGCGTCGGATAGTAAGGGCGTTGGAGGCACTCGAACTGACGGGGGAATTCACCTCCGAGCTGCCCGAACCCGAATACCACTTCGAGAACGTCCTGCAGTACGGCCTGGGAATCGAGCGGGCCGAGTTGGATGCCCGCATCGAGGCGCGCGTCGAGAAGATGTGGGCCGACGGGTTCGTCGAGGAAGTGAAAGGGCTGCTGCCGGGCATCAAGGAGGGTAAGACGGCCAGCCGGGCCATCGGCTACCGCCAGATTCTGGCCTTCCTCGACGGGGAGGTAACGGAAGCCGAAGCCAAAGAGCAAACGATCGTGAAAACCCGCCAGTTTTCGCGCAAGCAACTCGCTTGGTTCAGGCGAGATCCGCGCATAGTATGGGGCGAACGGTCGGCCGCCAAGATCGCCGACCAGATTGAGAGGGAGCTGAATGCATCTTGAGTTCACCAAAGGGCAGGGGGCCGGAAACGACTTCGTCATCTTGCTCGACCCCCACGGCGACCTCGAACTGAGCGACGAGCTGATCCGCAAGCTGTGCGACCGCCGCTTCGGCATCGGCGCGGACGGCGTGCTGCACGCGGTGCTGGGCGACTACGCCGAGGAATGGGACGGCCCCGAGTGGTTCATGGACTATCGCAACGCCGACGGCTCCATCGCCGAGATGTGCGGCAACGGCCTGCGTGTGTTTTGCAAGTTCTTGTTCGAAAACCATCGGGTTCCAGGGCACTCGGTGGCGGTGGGTACCCGTGCCGGGCTGCGCACCGGCCAAGAGTTCGAGGACGGCTCCATTGAGGTGTCGATGGGTGAGGCCAAGCTCGGCCAGGAGGTGCAAATCGACGCCGGCGGGCAGGCATACCAGGCGCTGGCCGTCGACGTGGGCAACCCCCACGCGGTGAGCTACGTATCCTCGGTCTTAGCGGTCGATCTCTCCAGCGCTCCCACCTGGCTTCCCGAAACGGCATTCCCGGCCGGTGTCAACACTGAATTTGTCGAGCGAACGGCCCCCGGAAAGCTGAATTTCAGGGTCTTCGAGCGCGGCTCGGGCGAAACGCTGGCCTGCGGCACCGGGGTGGTGGCCGCCGCCGCCATCGAACACGAATCCTTGCCCGAAGACCAGAGTGTCACTGTCGAAACGCCGGGAGGAACGCTCCAGGTGCGCTTTGCCGACGGCCAGGCCTACCTCAAGGGCCCGGCGGAGCTGGTGTTCTCCGGGATGTGGCATGACTGATTTCGACGGCGAGCAGTTCGACCTCGAAGAACGCCACGCCCTGCAGCGGGTCGCGGGGCTAAGCACCCAGGTTGAGGACATCTCCGAGGTCGAGTACCGCGAACTGCAGCTTGAGCGGGTCGTACTGGTCGGGGTGCTTTCCACCGCCGACGACGAACGCTCCTTGTCAGAGCTCGCCCGGCTCGCCGAAACCGCCGGCTCGCAGGTCTTGGATGCCGTCGCCCAGCGCCGCTCCCATCCTGACCCGGCCACCTACATCGGCAGCGGAAAGGTAGCCGAACTCGGCGACCTGGTGGCCGTAACCGGGGCCGATACCGTCATCTGCGACGGCGAACTCACCGCAGCCCAGCTGCGCAACCTAGAAGACCAGCTCAAGGTCAAGGTCATCGACCGCACGGCGCTTATCTTGGACATCTTCGCCCAGCACGCACACTCGGCAGAGGGCAAGGCCCAGGTCGAGCTCGCCCAGCTCCAATACCTCAAGCAACGGCTGCGCGGCTGGGGCGGCAACCT
Organism: Propionibacteriaceae bacterium; assembly: GCA_031272825.1. GTDB lineage: Bacteria > Actinomycetota > Actinomycetes > Propionibacteriales > Propionibacteriaceae > Propionicimonas. The sequence goes on from JAISTE010000084.1 coordinate 8,323, forward strand.
CTCTAGGCAGGTTGGCGGACGGGCGGCCAGCGGCGTCGGCATCGGCGGCAGGGGACCTGGCGAGACCAAGATCGAGATGGATCGCCGCCGCATCAACCATCGCATCTCCGGCCTGCGCCGCAAGCTCAAGGAGCTGGATGCCACGCGTTCTACCGGAAGGAGCGCCCGCGAGAAGGGGAAGGTTCCGTCGGTCGCCATCGTCGGCTACACCAACGCGGGCAAATCGTCGCTGCTCAACCGACTCACCGGGGCCGGGGTACTGGTCGACGACGCGCTCTTCGCCACCCTCGATCCGACCACCCGCCGGGCCGAAACCAAGTCCGGGAGGGCCTTCACGCTCACCGACACCGTCGGGTTCGTGCGCAACCTGCCCCACGACCTAGTCGAGGCCTTCCGCTCCACGCTGGAAGAATCGGCCAGCGCGGATCTGCTGCTGCACGTCGTCGACGGGGCCGACGAAGACCCCTTCGGACAGGTCGCAGCCGTGCGCCAGGTGCTGCGCGAGATCGGCGCCGGGGACGTCCCCGAGCAGCTGGTTGTCAACAAGTGCGATATCGCCGACCCAACCGAACTAACAGCCCTGCGCGGCAAGTACTCCGAGGCCCTGTTCGTCTCGGCCCACAGCGGGGAGGGAATCGAAGAGCTGCTGGAGCGCATCGACGAGCGCTTGCCTAGGCCTGCCGTCCACGTGCACGTGCTGGTTCCCTACGCCCGCGGAGATCTGGTCGACCGCGTCCACCAGGAGGGGGAGATCGCCTCCAGCGAGTACCGCGACGAGGGCACCGAGATCGACGCCCTGGTCGGGCACGCCCTGGCCACCGAGCTGGAACCCTATGCGAGTAACTGACCCAGTCCAAAAGCGCGCCCAAGAGATCTTGGACGCCGCCATCGTCATGATCGGCGGGCAGCCGCGCAGCGGACAGGAACAGATGTTAGATGCCGTCGCACGCACGCTCCAGGCCGACACGCACCTGCTGGTTCAGGCCGGAACCGGCACGGGTAAGTCGCTGGCCTATCTGTCGGCGCTCATGGGTTATCTGGTCGAGTTCCCCAAACGCCGGGCGGTTGTCGCAACCGCCACCTTGGCGCTGCAATCCCAGCTCATCGGCTCCGACATCCCGGTGGCCGCCGACGCCTGCGAGATGGTGACGGGCATCCGCCCGCGATCGGCCGTCATGAAGGGACGGTCGAACTACATCTGCCTGTACCGAACCAGGAACGCCGGGGTCGAGCAAGACGCGCTGTTTCCCGAGACCGCGCCCTCACCCACCTCTTCGCTGGGCTCCGAGGTGGTGTCCTTGCGCATCTGGGCCGAGGACGAACTCGAAAGCGGGGGAGTGGGGGATAGGGATTCGGCCCCGCCGCACTCTTCGCAGGCCTGGGGCCAGGTATCGGTTTCGGGCCGCGAATGCCTGGGAGCTGCTAAGTGCCCGTTTGCCTCAGAGTGCTTTGCCGAGGGTGCCGCAGCCAAGGCCAGGGCCTCGCAGCTGATCGTCACCAACCACGCTTTGTTAGCCATCGACGCCATGCAGGGCCAGGGGCTCTTGCCCGAACACGAGGCGCTGGTCATCGACGAGGCCCACGAGCTGCCCGACCGGGTCACCTCGGCCGCCACCATCGACCTGCAGCCGCGCTCGCTGGCCAGGCTGCTGCAAAGGGCCCGCTCGCACCTAACCGACGAGACGGCCTCCATGTGCGATAAGGCCCTGGAGGGCTTCGAAGAAGAGCTCGACACCGCCAAGGAAGGACGGGTGAACTCGGATTCGCCGCTGCTGCTCGCCGTCGCCGGTATGCGAGATGCGCTGAGAAAGCTGATCTCGGCCCTGGGAGACCCCAAAGACGACCTGCAGCTGCAGTTGCTCGTCTCCTCGGCCAAGGAGAGCTACGACGCCGCCGCGGCCCTGAGCTCGGTATCCAACGCGGCGGTCTCCTGGGTGAGCCTGCACGCAGACGGCAGCCGGGCGCTGGTACAGGCCCCGCTGGACGTCGCCGGGCTGATGGGGGAGGTACTGTTCAAAGATGCGGGGGCGGTGCTCACCTCGGCGACCCTGACCATCGGCGGCGACTTCACCCGTATGGCCGCCTCCACCGGACTTTCCCAAGCCGATTCCGCGCTCTCTACGCTGGACGTCGGATCTCCCTTTGACTATCGCAACCAAGGAATCCTGTACGTGGCCAAACACCTGGCCAAGCCCGGGCGCGACGGCGTAGAAGAGGCCGTCTACGAGCACATCGCCGAACTGGTAGAGGCCGCGGGAGGGCGCACGCTCGGCCTGTTCTCCTCCATGCGCTCGGCCATGCGCGCGGCCATCTTCTGCCGCGAGGAACTAGACCTGCCGATCTTGCTCCAAGGCGAAGCGCCGCTATCGCAGCTCACCGACGAATTCCGCTCTACACCCGAGGCCTCGCTGTTCGGAACCCTCAGCCTGTGGCAGGGCGTCGATGTTCCCGGGCCCACCTGCCAGCTCGTGTTGATCGACCGCATCCCCTTCCCGCGCCCCGACGATCCGCTCTCCCAGGCCCGCTCGCGGGCCGCCGACGAGGCTGGAGGCTCGGGGTTCATGGAGGTCTCCGCGGCCCACGCGGGGCTGCTGCTGGCCCAGGGGGCAGGCCGCCTAATTCGCACGGTCGAAGACAGGGGAGTGGTCGCGGTGCTGGATTCGCGCCTGGCCACCGCTCGCTACGGGGGCTACCTCAGGGCGTCGATGCCGAACTTTTGGCCAACTGACAAGCGCGACATCGTGCTCGAAGTGCTGATGCGCCTAGATCGCGAGGCCCAGGCAAACGGCAAGTAGCTAGATCCGGCGCATCACCGAGACGACCTTGCCCAAGATGGTGGCGTTGTTGCCGTCGATGGGCTCATAGGCGGGGTTGTGCGGCATGAGCCACACCTGGTTTCCCACCCGCTTGAACGTCTTGACGGTGGCCTCGTCCTCGATAAGGGCCGCCACAATGTCGCCATTCACCGCCTCGTTTTGCTGCTTGACTACCACGTAGTCGCCGTCGCAAATGGCGGCCTCCACCATGGAATCTCCGCGAACCTCAACCATAAACAAGGTTCCGGAGCCAACCAACTGGGTGGGCAGCGTGAAGGTGTCTTCAACGTGTTCCTCGGCCAGGATCGGGGTACCGGCGGCGATGCGGCCAACGACCGGTACGGAAACCGTGTTGGCCGGGAACAGCGGGACGACGCCCTCGGGCAGCTCGGGCTGCATCGAGGCTGGCAGGTTCAGCGAGAAGGCGCGGGCGCGCTCCTTATCGCGGGAGATGAAGCCCTTTTCTTCGAGCTCGCGCATCTGGTAGGAGATCGAAGACGGCGAGGCCAGACCGGCCTCCCTGGCGATCTCGCGCACCGACGGGGGATAGCCGCACTCGGCGATCGAATCGCGCATGAGTTCTAGGATGCGGCGCTGCCTCGGGGTCAGGCCGTCAGCATCGACGCCGCCATCGGGAAGCTCCTCAACATTTGTGCCCAGTGCGCTAGCGAGTTCAACCTTGCTCGGACGTCCAACCTTACGAGTCATGGCCCAAGCCTATTTCCCAAACGGGCCTATATCAAACATTTGTGCAAACTCGCGGCGTTCGTGTCGGGGCGGGGCGGCTTCATCCCCGCTTCCATATCTTCATACATTCTTCGTCATCCTGCGCGTTAGTCGCAGGATCTACTAATAGAACACCTGAGATCGTGCGACTGCGCGCAGGATGACGAGGTTGGGTTGCCTGTTTGAAGAGGAAAGAGGGAAGAGTGCACTGCTGCACCTCGGCGTGTCTCCAGTCTCAAAATTGTTAGAAGCCCCTGGAATGCTCATACATGTGTTCGATTACCCCTTGCGCTGGGTACCGAGAAGCGCTAGGCTCAGAATCGAACAAACGTACAAATGAGTTCCAATGCGGGGAAACCCGCCCGAGCAGATGGGAGCCGAAATGAGCGCCATCCCTTGCGAAGAGGTATACGACGTCACGTACGTCCCGCCGCGCACCGAGCGCGCGGCTGATCTAGCCCGTGCAGAGCACACCGGGCCGCTGGCCAAAGTCCTGCCGTTCACCCCGAGGGCAGTCCCCGATTTCATTGCCCCCAAGAAGGCCGCGCCCAAGAAGACCGCCAAGACCACTTCTTGTATCGACGCCAAGCCCGCAACGGTGCGACACGCCGCGACACGCCCGGGCGAAGAAATTTCCGAGAAATTCTTGGCGGTCTTGGTCGGGGCCTTCGTCGCGCTCATCGCCGCGGCACTCATCGCAGTGGTTTTGAGCGTGGCGGCCTCATGGTTTGCCCCGGCCGCTGATGAAGAGCCCGTCCCATATTCGGCGCCGGGGGCTGCCACAGATTGGGGTTTGATCCCGGAGGGCTGAGCGTGAGGGCGATGGGCGGCCCCGCGCGTCGATACTTGCATCCGTGTGATTTTCGACTAACCTACTACATCTAGTGGCAGGGGTTACGAAAAACACCTACAGATAGTGTTTTCCCTTGACGTAAGCCCTAGGAGGCGAGATGCACTGCCCATACTGCAAGCACGCGGACACGCGGGTGCTTGATTCGCGCGTGGCGGAGGACGGGTTGTCTATCCGCAGGCGCCGGCAGTGTTCCTCGTGCTCGAAGAGATTCTCCACCTTGGAGCAAATGCAACTGGTGGTGGTCAAGCGCTCTGGAGTGATCGAACCCTTCTCTCGCGAGAAGGTCATCACGGGTGTTTCCAAAGCATGCAAGGGGAGGCCGGTCACCCAAAACGACCTGGCCAGGCTTGGACAGCAGGTGGAAGAAAACCTGAGGGCACAGGGAGTCAGCGAGATTCCCGCGAACGAGATCGGCTTGGCAGTGCTGGAGCCGCTTTCCAAACTCGACGACGTGGCGTACATGCGCTTCGCGTCGGTCTACAAGCAGTACGACTGCCTCGACGACTTCGTCGCAGGCATTGAAGACCTCCGAAGCGCTAAAGCTTCGGAATAACACACGGGGTTGAATATGACGGATTTGTTAGAGACCAGTGCGCCAACCGGCCTGAAGATCGAACGGGTCTTCTCTACCGAGGGCGTGCACCCATACGACGAGGTCACCTGGGAAAAGCGTGACATCGTCCAGACGAACTGGAAGACGGGCGAGACGATCTTCGAGCAAAAGGGAGTCGAATTCCCCGACTTCTGGTCGCTCAACGCATCGACGATCGTCACCACCAAGTACTTCCGTGGCGCGCTCGGCACCGCCCAGCGCGAAGCCTCGCTGAAGACGCTGATCGACCGCGTCGTCAAGAAGTACTCGCAGGCCGGGCTGCAGCAGGGCTACTTCGCCTCGGTGGCCGATTCTGAGGTCTTCGAACAAGAGCTCACCTGGCTGCTGCTACACCAGTACTTCTCCTTCAACTCGCCCGTATGGTTCAACGTGGGCACCACCTCCCCGCAACAGGTTTCCGCCTGC
>JAISTE010000152.1 GCA_031272825.1 Propionibacteriaceae bacterium
CTGAACAAATGATCTACGCTAATTAACGTTTCCCTAAGGAGTAAAAGTGAATCAATCGAACCAAGCTGACTTCAGCGAAGAACAGATGCCCATCTTGGTACGAGAGGGCCGCACCAAGCGCCGCGCGGGAGGGCTGGCGATCGCCGGATTCCTGGCGGTGGCCGTCGCCGCATCCTCGACGATGGCGTCCTTTACCGACCCGGAGTATGCGTCGTTCGGCGACAGCACCAACGGCATGACCAGCGGGCTCTACAACCTGCAAATCAAACAGTTGGGCACCGAAACGTACTTCGATACCAACGAGGATGGCTCCTCAGCCCCCGACAACACGGCAGCCGATATCCACGCCCCGATCGTCCTCACCGTGGGGCAGAAGCTGAGCCCCGGCGCCGAGTTGTGTCTGCCGTTCACCGTGCGCAACGACAGCGTCAGCACCGAGGAGTCGGATCAGAAGCTCTTTCTAGTCGACAAGAACTCCGACGCAACCCTGTTGAACACCCTGACCTACGACGTCTACACCGACACCAATAAACCTGAGGTTTGCGGCGGCACCAGCGGTGCTTCGGCACTGGTTACCGGGAAGACGTACACGCAGATGTCCTCGGGCGTCGACCTGAATAAGACCCTCCAGGCGAGCGATACGCAAGACATCTTCGTCGTAGTGAAGATGAGCACGAGCGCTAGCGGTTCCGACATCCAAGGCAAGAAGGTGCACCTACTGGCGAAGGTTGTCGGCACTTCTAAGTAGCCACACCACCGGCGTCTCTTAGCATCGACATACCCCCCGACAAGCACATACTTCCCTACATCCCGCCCTTCACCACCCAAACCAGCCAGGGCGGGAAACCACCCCAAATCCCCCGGGGGCCACCTCCCCTGGGGGACTTTTCTTAGGAGCTTCCCATGAGAATCCTCCGCAATGTGGTCACCGGCGTGGTCTGCGCGCTCGGTGCCCTATCTGTGCTGCTGTGCGGCCTGGTGCTGTGCCTGCAGCTTTCCCCCTACATCGTCGTTTCGGGTTCCATGGAACCGACGCTCTCAGTCGGGTCTATGGCATTCGCCAACGAGGTCGACGCGGCCAGCGTCAAGCCTGGGGACATCGTCACCGTCGGGCAGCCCGAGACCGGCGAAGCGCTCACCCACCGCGTCGTCAAGGCCGAACCCAAGGCCGGGGGAGTGGAACTCACCCTCAAAGGCGACGCCAACGCCTCGAACGATCCTGAGCCGTACGTGGCCACGCGCGTCGGGCTGTACCGCTTCCAGATTCCATACCTGGGATATGTGGCCTTGTGGATTCAGCGTTACCCGGTCTGGGCCGGGCTAATCATCCTGGCCTTGCTGGGCATCACCTTCCTCGCCCCGGCCAAGGTCACCGTCCGCATGCCCGACGGTACCGTCCTGAAGAACCTCACAAAGCGCGAGGGTGAGCGCATCATCGAGTCGTACAAGAAATCCATCGACGGCTCCGGCCTGACGGAAATCCCTTCCCGCGCGCTCCTCAAGACCGATGGCAGAACTGAAGAATCTGTGTCTGGCGTCACACCCGCCGATGGGCTGTCTCCGGATCACCTCATTTCTTCACCTGTGACCTCGTCCCCTGGCGCCACACCCTCACCGGACACCACCACCGCATCCCCGACCGCTCCCACCCCGTCCCCGGACTCGATCCGGGGCGGCAGCACTGGGAGAGATGCTGGTTCCCGGTTGGATTCTTTGGTTGCTGGCGGGTTTGGCCGTCCCGGCTCGGGGGCCGGGGACGGAGTGGTTGAGCAAACGTCCCAGTCAACCGCCATCGAGCCCGAGCTTGCGCCCGACTTCGACCCGGGGCTGGAGCCGGACTTTGATCCCGATTTTGATCCGGGGTTTGAGCCCACTCCCGAGCCGGACGTCGATTCTGATAGCCGCGATCTGGCCGATTCGATTTTCGCAAGCAGCCGAAGATGAACCCAGCGGAATTCGGCAGCGCAGCGCTCGCCATCTGCTTTTGCCTAACTCTCGCCCTGCCGCAAACCGGGGCGAGCTGGCTCGACAACGAGTATGCCGACGTCGAGGTCACTACCCCCGACGGCCCGCGCACGCTCTCCCTCAGGCCGGTTGACGACACCCAGCTCGCGGGCACCGCCCTAGCCATCGACAACGAGGGCTGCCTGTTCGTCTGGGGCTACCGGGGCACTGGGCTCGGCGGCGAAGGCGAGCTGGAGGTGAAAAGCAACCAGCCCGCCAACAGAGTTTGCCTCGAAGGCCTGGAAATCGAAGACGCGACGGCCGCCGCAGGTACCTTCACCACGGATGGTTCGTCGCTGTACGGGCAGCGGGAAAGCGACGACGACCGCGTTGGTATCGCCGCGCTCGCCTCCGACGGTACCGTCTGGACGTGGGGATGCTTCAAAGGCGAGCTGTGCGGCCGCTCGCTCAACACGATCGGTAAAGCAACACCGGGAAAGGCCGAAATCCCACTGGGAGAAGGGGAGATAGTCGTCGACCTGAAGTCGGCAACGGGCATCTTCCTGGCCCTGACCAACCTAGGCAACCTGTACACCTGGGGCGACGCGACGGCCGGCGATTTTGCATACCCGCTCGGCCAGGGTGATGCCGAAAGTTCGGATCGCCCGGTGCGCATTCTGACCAAGGTGCACTCCTTCGGCTCCGGACCGTACGCGGCCTGGGCCGTGGTGGCGGACGGCTGGGCGACCGTCAGAGATTTGACCGAACCAGCGGCCAACACGCGGCAGGCGGGTATCGTCTTCTGGGGAACGCAGAGCGTCGGATACCAAACCTGCGCGGCAGCCAACGGATATACGACGGCCAA
>JAISTE010000022.1 GCA_031272825.1 Propionibacteriaceae bacterium
CGTCTTTGATGGGGATGCGCTTGTTGATCGGGCACAGCTCGTCGCGCAGCGGGTCGTCGGGAGCGTGGAGGGAGACGGCCAAGGTCACCTGCAGGCCGGTGTCGGCTAGGCGTTTGATGGAGGGAACGAGCCCGACCGTCGAGACGGTGATGTTGCGTGCGCCGATACCGAAGCCGTGGGGCTGTGGCTCGGTGATGACCCGCAGTGCGTGCTCGACCGCTCGGAAGTTGGCCAGCGGTTCACCCATGCCCATGAACACGATATTGCTCAGCCGACCCTTGCCCCCGGGCAGCTGACCGGATTCGGAAAGCTTGGCCGCCTCAAAGACCTGCGCCAGGATCTCAGCCGCGGACAGCGAGCGCTTCAGGCCGTTTTGGCCGGTTGCACAAAACGGGCAATCCATACCGCAGCCCGCCTGCGAGGAGACACAGACGGTATCGCGGTGGGGGTAGCGCATGAGCACCGACTCGACCAGCGATCCGTCGAACGTCCTCCAGGCGGTCTTGACGGTCGATCCCCCGTCGGCAGTCAGGGTTTGGGCGGGGGTGAGGAGTCGGGGGGCCAGCGTCGCAAGGGTTTCGCGGGCAGCTTTGGGGACGTCCGTCCACTGGCTTGAATCGGGGTTATGACGGGCGAACAACTGATTATCCAGCTGCCCGGCTCGGAACTTGGGCAAGCCCAGGCCGATCACGGCCTGCTGGCGCTCGGCGATGTCCATATCGAACCAGTGCTTGGGTGGCCGACGCGCCCGCTCGCCCGCCATCCGAATGTTGAAGCTGCTCTCCGCCATCGATCCCCTCTTTCCAAAGCGACAATCCTACCTGGGGGCGGTGCCGGGCGATAATAGGGGGCGTGTACCCCCCGAAACACCGTTTCTCGTTTTCTGATGCCCGCCGCCGCGCGGTGCTACTAAGTAGCGTTCACCAGATCACTAGATGTCTGCACAAAGAGAGATCTTGTCCAATATTTCGACTAGTTATGCAGTAGTTATACGCGAACTGGTTCGCGCAGCCATGACTTAGATCTCGCCTTATTGAAACTCGTCTCGCTGCCCTCAGCGGCGAACTTTCGGCTTCATCGCGGTCGCCATTGCCGCCGTGGCCAGCCACAGGATTGCCCCAAGGGCGAAGGCCGAGGGGTAGCCCAGGTGTCCGGCCAGGAAGCCTGCTACCAGCGGGCCGACGATCGAACCTAGGTCGCCCGTCATTGAGTAGACAGCGATGGGACGATCGGCGTCCGGGCCCGCGGCGTCGCCCACCAGGGCTGCCGGTGCCGTCCCGATAATCGCCGAACCGGCGGCGTACAGGCACAAAACCGCCGTCAGGGTGACCATGCCCGGCGAGTACGGGATCGCGGCCAGCGCGACGGCCAACACCAGTGCCCCGGCGACCATCGGCACGCGCCTGCCGAAGCCGTCGACTACCCAGCCCGAGGGCATGAGCAGCGCGGTTTGCACCACCGCGGCGACGGCCATGGCCACCCCCGTCATTACCGCGGCTTGGGCCGGGCTTTGAGCCAAGAATGCGGCGACGAACAGCGGTACCAGCGTCGAGCGGGTGCCGTTCGAGTTCCAGCCGTTGGACAGGGAGGCGAGGCAGGCGGTGAGGAAGCGGCGGTCATGCAAGATGGTTCCCAATGGGCGTCGATCCTTTTGCTCTTCAGCGATCGCCACCGGCCTGAGGAAGAGCGCGGCGATCGCGGCAATGAACAAGGTTCCGGCGTAGAAGAAGAAGGGTGCGCGCATCGAAATGCCCGCCAGTACCCCGCCGATAGCCGGACCCGCCATCGCACCAACCAGGAAACCCCCTTGGTAGAGGCCTGATGCACGGCCCCGATGTGAGGCGTCGACGGAGGCGAGAAGTACCGTCATGGCGGCGATGGAGAACATGGCTGAGCCGATGCCGCCGAGGCCGCGCATCACGATGAGCTCGGCGTAGTTGCGGGCAAAACCGGTGAAGACCGAGGAGACGGCCACAATCAAGATTCCGGCCATGAGCACGCGGGAGTGTCCGAACCGGTCGTCGAGTCGTCCGACGGCAGGGGCGAAGACGAACCGCATGAGCGCAAACGCCGAGATGACGGCCCCCGCCAGCATCTCGTTGGCACCGAAGGCTGTTGCGAACATGGGCAACACCGGCGATACGACGCCATATCCCACGGCGACGGCCAGCGAGATGGAACTGAGAACCCACACGTTTCGAGGCACCGCGCAAGAATATCCCTACTGCAGGTGGTGTATTGTTGTTCCCCGTCATGGGGCCGTAGCGCAGTTGGTAGCGCATCTGCTTTGCAAGCAGAGGGTCGCCGGTTCGAGCCCGGTCGGCTCCACTAGTGAGTAAAGGCCCCGCAATCCATTTCAAGCCCTGCCCGCTCTTGCGGGCACTTAGTCGACGTGAGCGGAAAAGCTAAGCAGTCGGGCACCGGTTTCACCAACTGCATCGAATCGCAACCCGAAACACTCTCCGGCTAGACTCGTTCACCGGAAAGGATGAGGATGATTCGGGAAGCGATTATTAAGGCCAGCTCGCGGCAGAACCTCGACTATGTGACCGCTGAGGCCGTCATGGACGAGATCATGGGCGGCGAGGCCAGCGATGTACAGATGGCCGCTTATCTGACGGCCATGTCGGTCAAAGGTGAGACCATCGACGAGATCACCGGCTCGGCTGCCGGGATGCGCAAGCACTGCGTTCGTCTGCTGCACGACCTCGACGTTTTGGAGATCGTCGGCACCGGCGGGGATCGCTCCTACTCGTTCAACATCTCCACCACCTCTTCTTTGGTTATCTCTGCCGCCGGGGTTCCGGTTGCCAAGCACGGAAACCGAGCCGCGACGTCCAAGTCGGGTGCCGCCGACGTGCTGGAGGCCCTGGGCGTCAACATCACCGTTCCCCCGGAAAAATCACTGGCCGTCCTCAAGGCCATCAACCTGTGCTTCCTGTTCGCGCAGAACTACCACATTGCCATGAAGTACGTGGCCCCCGTCCGCAAGGAGCTCGGCATCCGCACGATGTTCAACATCCTCGGCCCGCTGGTCAACCCCGCCGGTGCCTCGATGGAGCTGTTGGGCGTCTACGAGGAGGCGCTCGTCGAGCCGCTCGGGCATGTGCTGCACAACCTGGGCGTGAAGTCGGCGCTGGTCGTCTTCGGCCAGGACGGGCTGGACGAAATCTCGCTGTCCGCCCCCACCTCCGTGTGCGAGCTGCAAAAGGGCAAGCTCTCCTTGTACACCATCGCCCCCGAAGACTTCGGCTTCACCCGCTGCTCCAAGGAAGACCTGGTCGGCGGCTCCCCCGAAGAGAACGCCGAGATCACGCGTGCGATCATCCGCGGCGAGAAGGGCCCCAAGCGCGACGCCGTACTGCTGAACTCCGGCGCGGCCATCTACGTGGCGGGCAAGGCCCCCACGATCCAGGACGGCATCCAGCTGGCATCCGAGCTGATCGATTCGGGCGCGGCCCAACAGCAGCTGGAAAAGTTCATCGAGCTGACGAACGACTGACATGACGATCCTCGATCAGCTCGCCGAAGCCGCCAAGGCAAGGGTGGCCCTCGAAAAGGCCCACCTGCCGCTTGCCGATATAAAGAAGGCCGCCGCCGAGGCCCTCGCAGGCCAATCGAACCCCACGCCCGGCAACACCGCCACCGACTGGAACCCCTACCCCGCCGAGCTGCCCGTGCCGTGGTCGAAGGTTCCCGCGAACCGTCCCTCCTTCAAGGAAGCGATCGCGCAGCCCGCGTTGTCTTTCATCTGCGAGGTGAAGCAAGCCTCCCCATCGAAGGGCGTGATCGCCGAGCGTTTTGACTACCTGCAGATCGCCAAGGACTACGAGGCCGCCGGGGCCGCCGCCATCTCGGTGCTCACCGAACCCCAGTGGTTCCACGGCTCCAACCAGTACCTGGCCGAGATCGCCGCCGCCGTCGACATCCCGGTGCTGCGCAAGGACTTCACCGTCGACGAGTACATGATCTACGAGGCCAAGACTCTCGGCGCATCGGCGGTGCTGCTCATCGTCGCCATCTTGTCCGACGCCCAACTAGCGCAATACCTGGCCATCACCAAGGAGCTGGGTATGGACGCGCTGGTGGAGGTTCACGACAAGGACGAGCTGGAACGCGCGGTCGCGGCCGGGGCCGAGATCATCGGCATCAACAACCGCGACCTGCACACCTTCAACGTCAATCTGGAAACCACCCGCGAGCTGGCCCGGCTCGTGCCAGACGGTACGCTGCTGGTTTCCGAATCCGGCATCGTCGACGGCATGGACGTGCTCGACGTGCGCTGGGCCGGAGCCGACGCGGTGCTTATCGGCGAAACCCTCATGCGCGCCTCCGACAAGCGCAAGGCCCTGAGCCAGCTGCGCGAAGAACTGCCGAAGGTCAAGATCTGCGGCCTGACCACCCCCGAAGAAATCGCGATCGTGAACGAGGCCGAGCCCGATTACGCCGGGTTCGTGTTCGCACCCTCCCGCCGCCAGGTCTCGCCCGAGCAGGCCGCCGAACTGCGCGAACACCTCAAGCCCGGCATCACACCGGTTGGCGTGTTCGTCGACGCCGACCCCGAGTTCATCACCGACCTGTACGTGCGCGGGGTGATCGAGATCGCCCAGCTGCACGGCTCAGAAACCGAGGAAGATGTAAAGCGCCTTCAGCGCCGCGGTATTCCGGTTATCAAGGCCGTTCAGATCACTCGAGGCGATGATCCGAAGGCCCAGACCCGGGCCGACTACCTGCTCGTGGATTCGAGCGCGGGCTCCGGGGAGGCGTTCGATTGGGCGTCGATCTCCGAGCTTTCGCGCAAGACCCTGCCGCCGCTGATTCTTGCCGGGGGCATCTCTATCGATAACGTGGATCAGGCGCTGGAGGAAGTAGCACCGGCGGTGGTAGACGTTAGTTCGTCCGTCGAAACCGATGGAAAGAAAGACAAAGAGAAGGTGATCGCGTTCGTGAACGCCGTGAGAGGACATAAGTGAGCTCAGAAGTTACACAAAATCCCGAAACCCAAGCGGCTGGAAGGTACGGCGAGTTCGGCGGCCAGTACATCCCCGAGACACTGATGAACGAGATCATCGCCTTGGAGACGGCCTACGAGCGTTTCAAGGACGACCCCGAGTTCCAGACCGAGCTCGACATGCTGCTGCGCGAATACGCCGGGCGGCCGTCCCGGCTCTACTACGCCGCCAAGATGACCGACGACCTGGGCGGGCCGCGCATCTGGCTCAAGCGCGAGGATCTCAACCACACCGGCTCGCACAAGATCAACAACGTCCTCGGCCAGTGCCTGCTCGCCAAGCGCATGGGCAAGACCCGGGTGATCGCCGAGACCGGCGCAGGGCAGCACGGTGTGGCCTGCGCCACCGCCGCCGCCTTGCTCGATCTCGAATGCGAGATCTTCATGGGCAAGGAGGACACCGAGCGCCAGGCGCTGAACGTCTACCGGATGGAACTGCTCGGGGCGAAGGTCAACCCGGTCACCTCGGGAACCATGACACTCAAAGACGCTGTGAACGAGGCCATGCGCGAGTGGGCCTCCCGCGTCTCCGACACCTTGTACGTGCTCGGCTCCGTGATGGGGCCGCACCCGTTCCCGATGATCGTGCGGGACTTCCAATCCGTGATCGCCAAGGAGATACGCTCCCAGCTTGAGGCGAAGGCCGGAAAGCTGCCCGACGCCGTGGTCGCGTGCGTCGGCGGCGGCTCGACCGCCATGGGTACCTTCTACGATTTCATCGACGAGCCCTCCGTGCGATTGATCGGCTGTGAGGCCGCCGGGCGCGGCATCGATACCGATCAGCACGCCGCCACCATCACCAAGGGCGAACCGGGCGTCTTCCACGGGATGAAGTCGCTGTTCTTGCAAGATTCCGACGGCCAGATCGCGCCCGTCTACTCGATCTCCGCCGGGCTGGACTACCCGGGCATCGGCCCCGAACACGCCGAGCTGCACGCCACCGGCCGGGCCGAATATGTGCCGGTCACCGACGAGGAGGCCGTGCAGGCCTTCGAGTACCTGGCCCGCACCGAGGGGATCATCTGCGCGATCGAATCGGCCCACGCGGTAGCCCATGTGCGAAAGATCGCCCAAGAGTTCGACGCCGACCAAGACCTGGTCATTTGCCTGTCGGGCCGCGGGGATAAAGACGTGGCCGCGATAGCGCGCTACCGGGGAAAGGACGTCCATGAGTGATATTTCCAAAGCATTCGCAGACGGCAAGGCATTCATCGCCTTCCTGACCGGCGGCGATCCGACCCTGGCCGCATCCGAGCGCTACCTGGTGGCGATGGCCGAGGCCGGGGCAGACCTGCTTGAGATCGGCATCCCGTTCTCCGATCCGATCGCCGAAGGGCCGGTCATTCAGGCAGCGAACATCCGGGCGCTCAGCGCCGGGGCAAACGTCGACGGCATCTTCGAGCTTGCCCGTCGAGTACATGCCAAGATCGACACCCCGCTGGTGTTCTTGACCTACCTAAATCCGGTGTTCCACTACGGCTATGAGCGCTTCTGCGAGCGTTGCCGCGAGTGCGGGGTTTCGGGCCTGATCATCCCTGACCTGCCCTACGAGGAGCAGGGGGAGCTCAAGCCGATTGCCGCCAAACACGGCATCGACATCATCACCCTGATCGCCCCGACGTCCGAGGGCCGCGAGGCTCAGATCGCCAAGGATGCGACCGGTTTCGTCTACGCGGTCTCCTCGCTCGGCGTGACGGGTGTGCGCTCAGAAATCACGACGGACTTGGCCCGAATGGTGGGCGATATCAAGAAGCAGACGGACACCCCGGTTGCGGTTGGGTTCGGTGTTCATTCCCCCGAGCAGGCCGCCGAGATCGGTGCCTTCGCCGACGGCGTGATCGTGGGCTCCAAGATCGTTTCCATCATCGCCGAACAAGGCGAGGATGCGGAGGTACCGCTGCGTGAGTATGTCGCGAGCATGAAGAACGCGCTTTCTTAGTAATGTCGATACAAATACAAAGCCCCCGCTCCGAAGAGGAACGGGGGCTTTGTTTACTCGCTCTATTTCAGCGCCTCGGCGTAGTGGCAGGCGGAGAGGTGCTGGCCTTGGCCGTCGCCGCGCAGCTGGAGCAGCGGAACCTCGGTCTTACACTTTTCCGTCGCCTTCCAGCAGCGGGTGTGGAAGCGGCAGCCCTTCGGCGGATTCGCCGGGGAGGGTACGTCGCCGGTGAGCACGATCTGCTCGCGGCTTTCCTCCACCACCGGATCGGGCACCGGCACGGCCGAGAGCAGCGCCTGCGTGTACGGGTGGGTGGCGTGCTCATAGATCTGGGCGTCGTCCCCGATCTCGACGATCTTACCCAGGTACATCACCGCCACGCGGTCGGAGATGTGACGGACGACCGAGAGATCGTGCGCGATGAACACGTAGGAGAGGTTCAGCTCGCGCTGTAGATGATCCAGCAGGTTCACCACCTGCGCCTGCACCGAGACATCTAGGGCCGAGACCGGCTCATCCAGGATCAGAACCTTGGGGTTGAGCGCCAGCCCGCGGGCCACGCCGATTCTCTGGCGTTGGCCGCCGGAGAACTGGTGCGGGTAGCGGTTGATGTGCTCGGGCGAGAGCCCGACTAGGTCGAGCAGCTCGCGCACGCGTTCCTTGCGCTTGCGCGCGGGTACCACGTCCGGGTGGATCTTGAACGGTTCGGCGATGATGTCGCCGACCGTCATGCGCGGATCGAGCGAGGTGTACGGGTCTTGGAAGACGATCTGGATGTCGCGGCGCATCCTGTCCATGTCCCGGCCCTTCTGGGCGTACATGTCCACGCCGTCGAAGTCCAGGTGTCCGCTGGTGGGTTCCTCCAGGCGCATGAGCAGGCGTCCCAGCGTGGATTTTCCGCAGCCGGACTCCCCCACGACGCCCAGGGTCTCGCCCCGGTGCAGCTCGAAGCTGACTCCGTCGACGGCCCGCACCTTGCCCGTCGTCCTCCTCACTACCCCGGTCTTGATGGGATAGTGCTTGACGAGTTCTTCGGCTTTCAATATGACGTCAGGCATGGGCACCCTCCAATCTTCCGGCCAGGTAGCACGCGGCGGTGCGGCCCGGCTCGATCTCCTCGCTCGCCGGGGGTTCCCCCGCCCGGCACTTATCGAACGCGTAGCGGCAGCGCGGGTTGAACGGGCAGCCCGCCGGCATGGCCAGCAGGTTGGGCGGCAGCCCACCGATGGCGAGCAGGTCTTGGCCCTTCTGATCTAGGCGCGGCACCGATTCGAGCAGCCCCTTGGTGTAGGGGTGCAGCGGGTTGGCGTACAGGGGCCGGATGTCGGAGGATTCGACGATCCGTCCGGCGTACATGACGGCGATGCGGTCGGCCACCGAGGCCACCACCCCGAGGTCGTGGGTGATCAAGATCAGCCCCATGCCGGATTCTTCCTGGAGCTCCTTGAGCAGATCCATGATCTGCGCCTGTACGGTGACGTCCAGGGCCGTGGTGGGTTCGTCGGCGATCAGCAGCCAGGGGTCGAGGGCGATGGCCATGGCAATCATGATGCGCTGGCGCATCCCGCCGGAGAACTGGTGGGGATAGGCCCGCACGCGCTCCTTGGCCGCCGGGATCTTTACCTTCTCCATCAAGGTGATCGCCTTGGCGAGGGCGTCGGAGCGGTTCATGTGCTGGTGCACCCGGAACATCTCGGCGATCTGCCAGCCCACCGGGAACACCGGATTGAGTGATGACAAGGCGTCTTGGAAGATCATCGACAGCTTCGGGCCGCGATACTTGGCCCGCGCCTTCGGCGAGAGCTTCTCCAGGTCGGTGCCCTGGAAGAGCACCTCGCCGCCGGTCACGAAGCCTGGGGGTGAATCGAGGATGCCCATGATCGCCTGGGCCGTCACCGACTTGCCCGAGCCCGACTCGCCCAAGATGGCGAGCGTCTCGCGCTCGTCGAGGTAGAAGGAAACGCCGTTGATCGCTTTCGCGATTCCGTCGCGCAGCCGGAATTCGACGTGGAGGTCGTTTACCTCCAACAAGTGTTCGCTATCGCTCATCGTTCACCTCAGCTTCGGATCCATGGCGTCGCGCACGACCTCGCCCATCATGATGAAGGCCAGGACGGTCAGCGACAGGAACAGGGAGGGGAACAGCAGCATGTGCGGCGCGTTGCGCACGTATCCGATCGCGGAGGCGTCGGAGATCGCGATTCCCCAGGAGATCGCCGGTGCCTGCAGCCCGATGCCCAGGTAGGACAAGGTGGCCTCGGTGGCGATGTAGGAGCCCAGGTCGATGGTGGAGACCACGATGACGGGGGCGATGGCGTTCGGGATGATGTGCGAGCCGATAATGCGCAGCGGGTTTGCACCGAGCGCCTTGGCGGCCATCACGTATTCGCTGGGTTTTACCTGCATGACGGATGAGCGCATCAGGCGGTAGACGTTCGGCCAGCCGAGCACGGACAGCGCCATCACGACCTTGAACACCACCACGAAGTACGGCGATTCGGCCGTGGTGCGGAAGGTGTACATGATCAAGATGCCGCCGAGCAGCAGCGGGATGGCGAAGAACACGTCGGCGGTGCGAGACAACAAAGTGTCGAGGAAGCGGCCGATGAAACCGCCCAGGGTACCCAACACCACGCCGATAACAGCCGCGCCGAGCGCCGTGCACACACCCACCAGGATCGACGCCCTGGCTCCGTAGATCGTGCGCACGTAGATGTCTTGGCCTTGGAGGTCGTAGCCGAAGATGGCCACCGAGTCCGGCCCCATGCGGGCCTTGTCCAGATCAGACCAGTCGGGGGTGCGGCCCGAGAAGACGAACAGCTGCGGGAAGGCCGCCATCAGCAAGAACACAAAGATCAGGGCCGCCGAAATCCAAAACAGCGGGCGCGAGCGCATCGTGATCCAGGCGTCCTGCATCAAGGAGCGTTCCTCGGAGACGGTCTGCAGGTCGGGAACCGGCTGGGGGGCCGGGTCTTCCAGCGCGTCTGCGGGTATCGTCGGCTGTGGTTCTTCGATGCCGAGCGAGGGGGCGGTCATGGCGTCGGCGATGCGCGCCTGGGACTCGCTCTCTTTGTTCATATCAGTCAGATCAGTCACGACTCATCCTCGGATCCAGGACACCGTAAAGGATGTCGACCAGCAGGTTCACCACCAGGTAGACGAACACCAGCACCACGACCGTCCCGACCACCGAGACGCCGTCTTGGGTGTTGATCGAGCGGAACAGGAAGGAGCCGACGCCGTTCACGTTGAAGATGCGTTCGGTGACGATCGCCCCGCCCAGCAGGGAGCCGAACGACGCGCCGATGTAGGTGATGACGGGGATGAGAGAGTTGCGCAGGGTGTGGATTCCGACCGTGCGCAGGGCCGATAAGCCTTTGGCCTTCGCGGTGCGCACGTAGTCGGCCCGCAGGTTTTCCACCAGTGAGGTGCGGGTCAGGCGCGCGGCATAGGCGACGTTCAGCGCGGCCAGCACGATCGCCGGCAAGATCAACTGGTCGAAAGTACCGTTCGTCGACGTCACCGGGAAGATGTGCCACTTGACGCCCAACACCAGCTGGGCCAGCGAACCGATGACGAAAACGGGGATGGAGATCAGCACCAGTGTGGTGATGGTGATCAGGTTGTCGACGAATTTGCCCTTGCGCATCCCGGCTGCGACGCCCGCAGCGATGCCGACGACGGCCTCAATAATGATGGCCATGACGGCCAGCTTCAGCGTGACCGGGTAGCGCACGGCCAGCTCGCTCACGACCGTGTTTCCATAGAAATTGGTGCCTAAATCACCGTGCAGGAGCTTGCCCAGGTACAGCAGGTACTGCACGATGAAGGGCTTGTCTAGGTTGTATTCGGCGCGGAAGGAGGCCACGTACTCCGGGGAGCAGGGCCTTTGGCCGCAGCGTCCGTCGGTGGGGTCGCCGGGGAGGAGGAATACAAGCAGATAGATCAGAAATGTTGTTCCAAGCAGCACGGGGATCATCTGCAGCACCCTGCGGATGATGTACTTTCCCATTACTCAACTCTCAAATAGTGGCGGCGTTTAGCCGCAGATTTGTTCCCCCGGGGCATCGCCCCGGGGGAACTCGATAGATAGTTTCGGTTACTTCAGCTTGATCGAGCTCAGATCGAAGGTGGAGAACGGAGTCATCTTCACCTCGGCGATCTTGGACGAATAGCCGTACTGGCTCGACTGGTACCACTGCGGGATGGACGGCATCTTCTCGCCTAGGATCCGCTCGGCTTCCTGGTACAGCTCGTTGGCCTTGTTCAGGTCGGTCTCGGCCGCGGCGTCCTTGAGCAGCTGGTCGAACTTCTTGTCGGAGAAGTCGCCGTCGTTCGAGGAGGCGCCGGTGGAGTAGATCGGCGTGAGGAAGTTCTCAATGGACGGGTAGTCCATCTGCCAGCCGCCGCGGTACAGGCCCTTGAGCTCGCGGTTGTTGATGCCCTTGCGCAGGGTCTGGAAGTTTGGCGTCGCTTCGACCGCGCAGGTCACACCCAGGTTGTTCTTCCACTGGTTGCACACGGCCTCGGCCCATTCCTTGTGGCCGCCGTCACCGTTCACCGCGATGGTCAGCGTGCCCTTGTAGCCGCCGGCCTTCTCGTAGAGTTCCTTGGCCTTGGTCGGGTCGAACACGCAGGCGGTGCAGGCACCGGCCTTGTAGCCGTCGACGACCGGGGAGACCCAGCCGGTGGCAGGGGTGCGGGCACCGTTGAAGATCTGCTTGGTGATCTGCTCGCGGTCAAGAGCCATGGACAGGGCGTCGCGCATGTCGATGGACTTGAGCTGATCATCGATCGGGGAGAAGGTCATCACCTGGATGACGCCGGTCTCCTTAGTGCCATAGCGCGGGGTGCCGTCCTCGTTCACAAGGTCGTTCTTCCACTGGTCGTTCACCAGCTGGTCGGCCGGAACCTGATCCGTCAGATCCAGGTTGTTGGCGACGACGTCGTTGTAGGCGGTGTTCATGTCGTTGTAGATGCGGAATGTCACCTTGTCGACCGAACCGGCGTGAGCGCCGGAGTAATCAGCGAACTTCTCCAGCACCATCTCGGTGGCGGTGTTGGAAACGATCTTATACGGGCCGGCGCCGACGGGCAGGGTGCCGAACTCGGTCTTGCCCTGTGAGGTGTCAGCGAAGAAGGAATCGGGCTGCGGGGCGAAGGCCGTGTAGCCCAGGCGCACCTCAAGGTTTGACGTCGGCGTGGTGGTCTTGATGGTGAAGGTGTAGTCGTCGACGACCTTCAGGCCGCTCATCGTCTCAGCCTCAGGCTTGTTCTTGGTGCAGTCAGCCTCGCCGGATTCCTTATCGACGCCGCACTGCAGCTTGTCGTAGCCCTCGATGGGCTCGAAGAAGGAGGACGCCAGCTGGGTATTGGTGCCGTAGGCGGCCCAGTTCCAGGCGTCGACGAAGTTCTTGGCCTTCACCTCGGTGCCGTCATGGAACTTGTAGCCCTGCTTGAGCTTGACGGTGAAGTTCTGGGCATCCGGGGATTCGATGGACTCAGCGATGTCCAACTCCGGGGCCGAGTTGTCGGGGTTGTAGTAGACGAGCTTGGAGGTGACTGCCTGGAGCACGTTGCCGCCGCAGACCTCGTTGGTGTTGGAGGCGATCAGCTTGTTCTCAGGGGTGCAGCCGCGGATGGAGATCTCGGTGGCGCCGCCGGTCTCTCCCCCGTTGTTGTTCGTCCCGCCATCGGATGCGCATCCGCTGGCCAACAGGGCCAGGGAGGCGACGCCGATGAGGGCTGGCGTAATTGCTCTCATATTTCTCCTAAAAGGGTTTGTTCGATAGAGGTATTTCGCACCTTATCGGCGTGAGAAGGCGCGAAGAAATAGGTAGGGGGCAAGAACTAGAAATATTCACCAAACCGTTATCAGGCGCGCTCAGTGCTCAGGCGCGCCCGGAGGGTAGTGATCCACCTCCTTGTGGGTGGCCAGGAAGATGCCCGAGGCAGCTAGGCCGCCCCAGATCACCACGATTGAGACGATGAGCATCGCGATTGCAGACCCGCTCATTTCAAGCCTCCTTTCACATATGTGGGCCAGACGACGAAGTCGTCGGGGTTACGCCGCCAGGGAATGACGGAGAAGATGACCGAGCCGATCACCATGATCGCGAACACTCCCCAGCCTGCGGTGTTGAGGTATTCCTGCGGGTAGCCGCCGTAGCCCTCTTGCAGGAGCGAGAGAACCGTCTGGATAAAGATGAACAGCAGAATAAGCGGCGAGATATTTCCCACCAGGATGCGCCAGATGGTACCGACCTTGAACGTCGAGATGGCCGACAGGTGCAGGGCCAGCTCCTCGTCGCGGCGCAGAATCCAGATGACGCCCACGATCATGAGCACTGCCGAGAGCACGATCCCGACCTCGTTCGTCCACTTGTCGACGATGTCGAGGGTAGTCAGGCCGGAGGTGACGCCGAAGCAGAACATGGAGATCAGGGCCGTCGGGATGCCGATGCAGATGGTGCCCTTCACGCGGTTCACGTTGAACTTGTCCATGATTCCGGCCAGCACCACCTCGAAGATGGAAACCAGCGAGGTGAACCCGGCCATCAGCAGCGAGCCGAAGAACAGCGCCCCGAAGAACTGGCCGCCGGGCATGGCGGCGATGATCGTTGGGAAGGTGATGAAGGACAGGCCGACGCCAGTCAGGCCGCCGAGCTCGTCTATCGGCACGCCCTGTTGGGCGGCCATGAAGCCGAGGGCGGAAAACACGCCGAGCCCGGCCAGCAACTCGAAGGAGGAGTTGGCAAAGCCGACAACCAGGCCGGGGGCCGTGAGGTTGGCCTTGCGGCGGCGGTACGACGAATAGGTCAGCATGATGCCGAAGGCGATCGAGAGCGAGAAGAAGATCTGCGCGTAGGCCGCGATCCACACAGACGGATCGAGCAGGGCGTCGAACTGCGGGGTGAACAGCTGGTTGAGGCCGTCGACGGCACCGGGCAGGAACAG
>JAISTE010000036.1 GCA_031272825.1 Propionibacteriaceae bacterium
ACTGAACCCTCCCAAACGGCAGCCGTTCTGATCGCCGCGCTTCCCGGCGTTTCCAAGGCGCAGCTCGACGGAACCACCTTGCGCTGCACAGTCGCATCCGGCGGCGTGCAGCTGGGGCAACTCCTCGACAAGCTCGCCGACGAACACGTCGGCTACCGGCGCGTCTACTCCGAGCCGCCGACTCTCAACGACGTCTTCCTGGCCATCACCGGCACAGAGCTGAGGGATTAATGCCCGCCCCCTCAACCCATTCCAAGACACCGACAGCCTCAACGTTCGTCACCACCCTCAAGGTGCTCGTCCGGGAACGTTCCATGTTGGTGTGGACGATCGCCTTCCCGCTGGTGCTCACCACGCTGATCTTCGTCGCCCTGGGCGGGTTGGACACCGCGTACGAGCTCAAGCCGGTTCCGGTGCTGGTCGTCGCCGATTCGGGATATACCGATTCGTCGATGTCTACCCTTGTAGATGAACTTTCGACGGGCGACAACCAGATTCTCGCACCCACCAAGGTCGCCACGACGCAGCAGGCCGAGGACAAGCTCGAAGCGGGCGGATTCTACGGATACATCACCGTCGAAAACGGCGAGCCGCACTACACGATGGATTCGCGCAAGACTTCGAGCAACGATCCCTCGCAGTCGATCGTGCTGGCCGTCCTGGATCAGTACAAGCAAACCGCGGATACCGTCGCGCAGATCGCGAAGACGAATCCCAGCGCGCTCACCGCCTCGTTCATGCAGGCCCTGCAGACCCGGCCCGCGTATACCGAGCAGTATTCGGTGAGCGCAAACCCGCCGTCGGATTCACTCAGGTACATGTACGCGACGCTGGCGTTCTCCGTCGTGATGATGTCGGGTTTCGCAACCACGGCCGTCATTTCATTACAGCCGACGGCCTCCCCGCTCGCAGCCCGGCGCGCGGTAGCGGGAAAATCCAAGGCCTCGGTGCTGTTCCCGACCCTGGCCGCCTGTTGGCTGCTCTCGTACCTGTGCTTGATCGTCGGGTATTTGTATCAACGCGTTGTCTTCGGCATTTCCTTTGGCGGCAAGGATCTCGCGGCCAACGCGGTGCTGGCGGTCGGTGCCGGAGCCATGACGATGCTGGGCGCGTTCCTGGGAGCGCTGAAGATTCCAAACAACGCCAAGAGCGGGCTGGTCGCCTTCCTTTCGTGCTTCCTGGCGCTGTTCGCCGGGATGTACGGGCCGTTTTCGCAGGATCTGGGCAACCAGGTTGAACAGGCGGTGCCGCTGCTTTCGGCGCTCAACCCGGCGCGGACGGTTTCCCAGGCGTTCATGTCCTTGTACTACTACGACGATTATTCGATCTTTGGCCTGTGTATTGCGATTCTGGCCGGTTTCGCCGCCGTGTTCTTTTTGCTTACGGCTGCCCTGATGAGGAGAAACCGCTATGCCAGCCTTTAAGACCGCAATCAAGATCATCTTCCGTTACCCGCTCTTCATCGGGCTGTACCTGGTCGGCTTCGCGCTGATCGGGGTGATGATCGCCCAGGCCGTCGGCTCGGGTTCACCTGCGGTGTTTTCCGAAGCCAGGCCGACGGTGGCCGTCATCGATCGGGATGGTTCGGTTCTGTCGCGCGGGTACGAGAGCTACCTGGAAAGCCGCGGTACCGCGGTGAGCGTGGCGGACGACCGTCGTTCGCTTCAGGACGCCGCGGCCCAGGACTACGCCGATTACATCGCGATCATCCCCAGCGGCTATGGCGCGGCTTTCGCCAAGGCGGTGAAGGACGGCAGCGCGCTTCCTCAAATCCAGACGGTGTTTTCTTTCGACGACGTCACCGCCCAGCTCACCGACCAGATCAGCACCGAATACCTACAGACCGTGCGCACGCTGCTGCTCAGCGGCGAGTCGGCGGACGATGCGGCATCGCAGGCTTACACGCTGGCCAGCGAGCGGGCCGAGTACAGCGTCGAGGATTTGAGCGCGGGTGCGTCGAACCTGAGCCGCACCTATTACTACTTCACGTTCGCCGCCTACGCGCTCACCGCCGCCCTGATTTCGATGACGGCCTTGATCCTGACGTCGTTCAACTCGGGTCCGCTGCGGGCCAGGAATCTCGCCGCGCCGGTGCGGCCCACGCGCTTTTCGCTGCAGATCGCGGCGGCCTGCTTGCTGTTGATTGTGCTGGCGATCGCGGTGGTGGGTGCCGGCGGTTTCTTGCCGATGGTCGGCGCTTCGGGGCTGCTCGCAACCCCCGGAAAGCTCGGGCTGCTGGTTGCCGACATGGCCGTCTATTCCCTGACGCCGCTCGCCCTGGGGTTCGTGTTCGGGCAAGCGGGTATGTCTCTATCTGCGACGAACGCGGCTGCCAACGTCATCTCGCTGGCGCTGTGTTTCCTCTCGGGCGTCTTCACCGTCGGCATAGAGCTGACGGGTGTCGTCGCTCAGATCGCGCACTTCCTGCCCACGTACTGGTACATCGCCCTGATCCATGATCTAGAAGCGGGAACGGGCACAACCTCCAGCGTGCTGACCCAGCTAGGCATTCAGGCGCTAACTGCGGCCATCATCTTCGCGCTCCGGCCGGTTTACCAATGGGGACGGTTCCTTTTGGTAAAGCTTGGTCAGCCTAGCGCTTCAGCTCGATAGCGCCGACGGTCTTCTTGCCGCGGCGGACGACCACATAGCGCCCGGCCAGCAGATCGGATTCGGCGATGCGGGCATCCTGGGCCGAAACCTTGGCGTTGTTCACGTAGGCCCCGCCTTCTTTGATGGCGCGCTTGGCCTCGCCGTTCGACGCGACAACCTTGGCCGCGACCAGCGCCTCGACCACCGTCGGCAGCTCCTGGCCGGTCTCAAGAACCGGAGCCTTCAGCTCCTTGGCGACTGCTGCGAGCGTGGATTCGGGGAGCTCGGAAAGTTCGCCGCGGCCGAAGATGGCCGATGCGGCAGCCGTCGCGGCCTCGCGTTCGGCGACCGAGTGCACCAGGTCGGTTACGTCGTCGGCCAGCGCGCGCTGGGCGGCCCGGCGTTCGGGGTGCTCCTGGGTCTCGATATCGAGCTGCTCGATCTCATCGCGGGTGCGGTTTCCGAAGATCTTCAGGTACTTGATCACCTGCGAATCCTCGGCGTTCAAGAAGAACTGGTGGAAGGCGTACGGGCTTGTCATGGCCGGATCGAGCCAGACTGTGCCCGATTCGGTCTTGCCGAACTTGGTGCCGTCGGCCTTGGTCAGCAGCGGGGTCGACAGCGCGTGGGCCTTCCCCCCAACAG
This sequence comes from Propionibacteriaceae bacterium, assembly GCA_031272825.1. Lineage (GTDB taxonomy): Bacteria > Actinomycetota > Actinomycetes > Propionibacteriales > Propionibacteriaceae > Propionicimonas. The sequence continues at coordinate 3,238 of JAISTE010000036.1, forward strand.
CCCGCCTAATCAGCTCGACGCCCGCAGTGATGTTGCCCCACTGATCCGAGCCGCCGGTTTGCAAGGTGACCCCGTGATCGGAGTACAGGCGCAGGAAGTCGTAGGACTGCAAGAGCACGTAGGAGAACTCGGTGAACGAGATTCCGGATTCGAGCCGGGCCTTGACTACCTCGCGGTCCAGCATCCGGTTGACGGAGAAGTGTTTTCCGATGTCGCGCAGGAAATCGAGGGTGGTGAGGTTCGCCGTCCAGTCGTAGTTGTTGACCAACGTGGCGGCGGCGTCGCCGGAAAAATCGACGAACTTGCTCACCTGCGAGCGGATGCGCTCGACCCACCCGTGTACGACGTCGACAGGGTTGAGGTTACGCTCGGACGATTGCTTCGGATCGCCGATCAGCCCGGTAGACCCGCCGACGAGCAGGTAGGGCTTGTGCCCGGCGGCCTGGAAGCGGCGCACGAGCATCAGCTGGACGAGATTTCCCATGTGAATCGAGGGAGCGGAGGGGTCGAAACCCACATAGAACTTGATCGGGCCGTTGTCCAGATGTGCGGAAAGTTCATCGATGTCAGTGGAGTCGTTGATAAACCCGCGCCACTGAAGCTCGTCAAGCAGTTTGTTCACAAGGGGAGAGTCTATCGCGGCCAGCAAGGCTCCTCCGACACGGCCCAAGCCCCGCCTGTCTACCACAAAGTATTGATCGGCACCCCGATTGTTCACCCAAATGCCGCCCGCTGTCGCTTGTGTGTTCACCCTTTCGCGCTACCGTCATAGCAGCGAAAGAAGGTGCTTGCCCATGAAGCTCTACATTCGACAGAAGGTTTTCTCTTGGCGCGACAAGACCGCGATTACCGATGAGCGCGGGAACCCCGTGTTCTACGCCCAATCCGAGATTTGGTCGGTGGGGCGCAAGATCCACCTGTTCGACGCCCGCGGCCAGGAGGTCGCGTTCATCTCCCAGAAGGTTCTCTCTTTCCTGCCCCGCTACGACATTTGGATCGGCGGGCAGCAGGTCGCGCAGATCGTGCGCGAGTTCTCCTTGTTCAAGCCCCGCTACCGCGTCGACGGCATACCCTGGCACATCGACGGCGACTTCTGGGCCCACGAATATTCCATGAACGACGGCCAGCGCCAGATCATGGCGCTGAGCAAGCACTGGTTCACTTGGGGAGACAGCTACGAGATGATCGTGCCCAACCCCCAAGAGGTACTGCTCAGCCTGTGCGTGGCCCTGGCTCTCGACGCCGCCCTGGATTCGGTGCGCACCAACGACTCGGTGGTGGTCAACAACATGATGATGGACATGTGATTCAGGCCAGCTTGGCGTCCAGTTCCGCCAGCTGCGCCGCGACCGCCTCGGGTGCCGTGCCGCCGCGGGCGTTGCGGCTTGCCACCGCGCCTTTGGCGTTCAACACCTTCAGTACCTCTGGGGTGAGCGAGGAATCGATTGCGGGCAGATCCTCTGCGGTCAGGTCGGGCAGGTCGATGCCCTTGTGCTCGCAGTATTTCACCGCCGCTCCGGCGATCTCGTGGGCCCTGGCGAAGGGCACGCGCTGGCGAACCAGCCAGTCGGCGAGATCGGTGGCCAGCGAGAATCCTGATTCGGCCATCTTCGCCATGCGCTCTTTGTCGAACTTCAAGGTTGCGACCATGCCGGCTACCGCCGGAAGCAAGACGGCGAGCTGATCCAGCCCGTCGAAGATGGGTTCCTTGTCCTCTTGCAGGTCGCGGTCATAGGCGAGCGGCAGCGCCTTGAAGGTGGCCAGCAGCCCGGCCAGGTGTCCGATCAGGCGCCCGGCCTTTCCGCGGGCCAACTCGGCAACATCGGGATTCTTCTTCTGCGGCATGATCGACGAGCCCGTGCTCCACTCGTCGGCCAGCTTGGCATACCCGAACTCGGGCGTCGTCCATAGGATCACGTCCTCAGCCAGCCGCGAGACGTCCACCGCGATCTGAGCCAGCACGTACGCTTCCTCGGAAACCAGGTCGCGCGCGGCCGTCCCGTCCATCGAATTGGCGACGGAAGAGCTGAATCCCAGCTCGGAGGCCACTAGCTCGGGGTCGAGGCCGAGGGTGGTTCCGGCCAGGGCTGCGGAACCATAGGGGGAAACGTTCAGGCGCTTTTCAAGGTCGGTGAGCCGGTCGAGGTCGCGTACCAGGGGCCAGGCGTGGGCAAGGAGATGGTGGGAAAGCAAGATCGGCTGGGCGATCTGCAGGTGGGTGCGCCCGGGCATGATCGTCGGCTCTCCCCCGAGGTTCGCCTCGGCCTGGTCGCGCAGCGCGCCGATCACCGAGCGCACGTCGCGGGCCAGGTTAGCGTTGGCGTCCTTGAGATACATACGGATGAGGGTGGCGATCTGGTCGTTGCGGGAGCGCCCGGCGCGCAGGCGTCCACCCAGCTCGGGCCCGACGATCTCGATCAGGCCGCGTTCCAAGGCTCCGTGAACGTCCTCGTCGGTGGGCAGCGGCTGGAACTCACCCGAGAGCACCGCCTGTTCGAGCTTTCCCAAGCCCTTGCGCATTCCCGCCAGTTCGGCGTCGGTCAAGAGCCCGGCCTTGTGCAGGGCCAGGGCGTGGGCGAGCGATCCGGCGATGTCGTAGGGGGCGAGCCGCCAGTCGAATTGCGTGGATTTGGAGAGCGCGAACATAGCCTCGGCGGGGGTCGCCTCGAACCTTCCGCCCCAGAGCGTTCCGTTGCCGTATTCCATTTCAGCCTTCCTTGAGATTGAGCATTCTTTCGGCGAGCGCGGGCCCGCCGCTAGGGTCTTTGGTGACGACGAGCACGGTATCGTCGCCCGCGATGGTGCCGAGAATCTCGGGCATCCCGGCCCGGTCGATGTGCGAGGCGAAGAACTGCGCCGCCCCGGGAGGGGTGATCAGCACGGTGATGTTCGCAGAGCCGTCGGCGCTAAGGAGCAGATCTTGGGCGACCTTGGCGAGCTTGACTGCCGCCCCCTGGGTTGCCGGGGAACTGATCAGTGCGTAGCACCGGCCCCCGTCCTCGCCGCGCACGCGCACCGCCCCGAGTTCTTCTAAGTCCTTGGATAGCGTGCCCTGGCTCACCGAAAACCCCTCATCGGCAAGCAGTGCGGCCAGTTCGGCCTGCGAGGCAATGCATGAGTGCTCGATGAGGGACGCGATGCGGGCCTGGCGGGCCGATTTGGTGAGCGGATGGCTCATGCGCGCACCCTCCCAACGTTCAATGTCGGGAAATTGTCGTAAACAAGCCCGCGAAACAGCAATTTTCCGACAACGAACGCATTTGTGCCCGGCATCTTCACCTCAGCAGACCCGGCAGAGCGTCAATGAACGTATCCACCTGCTCTTGCGAGATGATCAGCGGCGGAACCAGGCGCAGGACGTCAGGGCGCGGCGAGTTGATCACGAACCCGGCCTCCAGCGCCCGCTCATAAACCGCCGCGCCGATGGGTTCTTCCAGTACGACGCCCAACATCAGGCCCCGTCCGCGCACCCCATAAACCCCGGGGACGTCCTCCAAGGCTTGCTTCACATGCTCGCCGAGCGCCGTGGCGTGGGCGAGCAAACCGTCGCGCTCGATAACCGAGGTGACGGCCAGCCCCGCCGCCGCTGCGACCGGGTTTCCGCCGAACGTCGAGCCGTGGGTACCGGGCCCGAGCAGATCGGCGGCCGCTCCGGTGGCCACACAGGCCCCGATCGGGAAGCCCCCGCCGAGCCCCTTTGCGAACGTGACGACGTCCGCCACAATCCCCTCAGGTTCGGACGCCAGCCAGGTTCCCGTGCGCCCCATGCCGCACTGCACCTCGTCGAGCCAGAGCAAAGCTCCGGCCTTATCGCAGATTTCGCGCGCGGCGGCAAGAAACCCGCTTGGCGGTTCCACAACGCCGTTCTCCCCTTGAATGGGTTCGATCACGACGGCTGCCGTCTCAGAATCGACGGCCCGGGCCAGCGCTTCGGCATCGCCGTAGGGCACGAACTCGACATAGCCCGGCAGCGGCTCGAAAGGCTCGCGGTACTTCGCGGTGTAGGTGATGGCCAGCGCCCCCAGCGTGCGCCCGTGGAAGGCACCCTCCATGGCGACGAGCTTCTTGCGGCCCGTCATGCGGCTCACCTTGAACGCGGCCTCGTTGGCCTCGGTTCCCGAGTTAGCGAAGAAGACCTTCGCGAGGCGTCCCGGATCGTTGATCGTGACCATGGAAACCAGCCGCTCGGCCAGCGCCACCTGGTTCGGGGTGGCGAAGAAATTGGAAACGTGCCCGAGCGTGCCCAGCTGCGAGGAGATCGCGCCGGTCAGCTGCGGGTGGGCGTGCCCGAGGCAGTTGACCGCGATTCCGGCCAGCAGGTCGAGGTAGCGATTGCCGTCGGCGTCCCACAGGTAGCAGCCCTCGCCGCGCACGAACACGCGCTTCGGCGGGCCGAAAGTATTCATCATCACCGACGCGTAGCGCGCCTCGACTTGGGTAGATGCGGCCTGGAGTTCGCTCATTCCCCCTCCTCAAGATAGAGATCCTGCGACTTCGCGCAGGATGACGAAGTAAGGAAAGCGCAGGATGACGAAGTAAGGAAAGCGCAGGATGACGAAGTAGAGAAAACCCAAGATAACAAGATCATTCCCCCTCCTCCCGGTCGACGACCATGGTTCCGGACCCTTCGTCGGTGTAGATCTCCAGCAGCAGGGTATGCGCGACCCGACCGTCGACGACCGTGGCCTTGTGTACCCCGGAACGCACGGCGTCTAGGCAGGCGGCCATCTTGGGCCGCATCCCGGAAGACAGGTTGGGAAGCAGTTTCTCTAGTTCGGCCGTCGAGATTTCGGTGATTATCTCCTCGGAGTTGGGCCAGTCGCGGTACAGGCCGGCGACGTCGGTGAGCATGACTAGGCGGCGGGCGTCCAGCGCGACGGCCAAAGCCGAGGCCGCGGTATCGGCGTTCACGTTGTAAACCTGGCCGTCGGGGCCGGGAGCAACGGAGGCGACGACGGGAATGCGCCCGGCGTCGATGAGGTCCATCACCGCTTCCGGGCGAACCAAATCGACTTCGCCGACCAGCCCCAGATCGACCTCTTCCCCGTCGACGGTAACGGAAGCCGGGCGGGCGGAAAACAGGTTGGCGTCCTCCCCGGAGAGCCCGACGGCGAGCGGCCCGTGTTCGTTGATCAGCCCGACGATCTCGCGGTTGACCTGGCCCATCAGCACCATGCGCACGACGTCCATGGCCTCGGGGGTGGTGACGCGCAGCCCGGCTTTAAACTCCGAATCGATGTGCAGGCGCTTGAGCATCGAGGAGATCTGCGGCCCGCCCCCGTGCACAACGACCGGGCGCATCCCGGCCAGGCGCAGGAAGGCGATGTCGGCGGCGAAGGCGCGCTTGAGCTCCTCGTTCACCATGGCGTTGCCGCCGTACTTGACCACGATGAGCTTGCCCTGGGCGTTCTTCATCCAGGGCAGCGCCTCGACGAGCACCTCGGCTTTGGCTTGCGGCGTGTTCATATTTCCCCTCTTACGACGAGTATTCGGCGTTCTCTTTGACGTACCCGTAGGTCAGGTCGTTCGTCCAGACGGTCGCGGCCTGGTCTCCGGCGTGCAGCCGGACTTCGACGCGCACCTCCCGGCCCTCGAACGGAACCTTGGAGCGGTCTTCGCCGAGGCCGCCGTCTAGGAACACGGGGACGCCGTTGAACAGGACGTCCACCTTGTCGGGGTCGAAGGCCGCCGAGGTGGTGCCCACGGAGGACAGCACGCGCCCCCAGTTCGGGTCTTTGCCGAAGACGGCGCACTTGAACAGGTTGGAGCGGGCGACCGCGCGGGCGCACTCCAGGGCGTCGTCCTCGGTGGCGGCAGACGTCACGGTGATCTCGATGTCGTGTTCGGCACCCTCGGCGTCGCCGATGAGCTGCCGGGCCAGCGACCAGCACACCTGGGTGAGGGCGGTGGTGAACTCTTGCTCGTCGGGCGTCACGCCGGATGCGCCGGAGGCCAGAATCAGAACGGTGTCGTTGGTGGACATACAGCCGTCGGAGTCGGTGCGGTCGAAGGTGAGCGAGGTGGCGGTGCGCAGGGCGCGATCCAGAACCTCAGAGTCCAGGGCGACGTCCGTGGTCAAGACCACCAGCATCGTCGCTAGCTGGGGGGCCAGCATCCCGGCTCCTTTGGCCATGCCGCCGATGGCCCAGCCGTCCTCGGCCAAGTATTCGGCTTGCTTGGGGTGGGTGTCGGTGGTCATGATCGCCTCGGCAGCGTCGGGCCCGCCCTTGGAATCGAGGGCCGCGACGGCCTGGGCGATGCCGTTCACCATGGTCTCCATCGGCAGACGCACGCCGATCAGGCCCGTCGAACATACGGCGACGTCCTCGGTATCGATCTGCAGATGGTGGGCCAGCCAGGAGGCGCACTGGATGGAATCCTCGTACCCAGCCTCGCCGGTGCACGCGTTGGCGCCGCCCGAGTTGAGGACGACGGCCTGCAGCAGCCCATCTCCGACAGCTAGCTTCGACCACTGCACCGGTGCGGCCTGGAAGCGGTTCGAGGTGAACACCCCGGCCGCGGAGTACTGCGGGCCCATGTTCACCACGACGGCCAGATCCTTGTTGCCGTTTTCTTTGATTCCAGCGGCGACGCCAGAGGCCAGAAATCCGATCGGTTTAGTTACACTCACGGGGCTACTCCCACTGTGCTCAGGCCCGTGGTCTCGTCGAGGCCGAGGGCGATGTTCATGGATTGGATGGCGCCGCCTGCGGTGCCCTTGGTCAGGTTGTCGAGCGCGGCGACGGCCACGAGTCGGCCCGCGGCCTCGTCCACGGCTACCTGCACGTTCACATTGTTGGAGCCGACGATGGCGGAGGTGTTCGGCCACACGCCCTCGGGCAGTACCTGCACGAAAGGCTCGGTGCCGTAGCGCGAGACGTAGGCCAGGCGCACCTCCTCGGGCTTTCCGGCCAGCGGGGCGGTGCAGGTGGCGAGGATGCCGCGCGGCATGGGAACCAGCAGCGGGGTGAAGGACATGGTCGGCTTCTTAGCACCGAGCACGCGGAAGTTTTGCAGCATCTCTGGGATGTGCCGGTGGGTGCCGCCGACGCCGTATGCGCTTGTGGAGCCCATGATTTCGGTTCCGAGCAGGTGGGGTTTGAGGCCCTTGCCCGCGCCGGAGGTTCCGGAGGCGGCGACCACCACGATGTCGTCGCCGGTGATCAGCCCGGCGTCGATGGCCGGGAGCAGGGCGAGCGTGACGGCGGTGACGTAGCAGCCCGGGACGGCGATGCGCTTGGTGTTTGCGAGCACTTCGCGTTGGTCGGGCAGTTCGGGTAGGCCGTAGGGCCAGGGCTTGGCCCAGGGGGTGCCGTAGAACTTGTTCCAGTCGGCCTCGTTGGTCAGGCGGTGGTCGGCCCCGGCGTCGATGACCAGGGTATCTTCGGGGAGTTCTTTGGCGATCTCTTCGGAGGCGCCGTGCGGCAGCGCCAGAAAGACGATGTCGTGTCCGGCCAGCAGCTCCGGGGTGGTGGGGTGGATCACCTTGTCGGCCAGGGGCGCGAGGTTGGGGTGATGCTCGCCGAGCTTGGTTCCCGCAGACGCGTTGGCCGTAAGCGCTCCGATCTCCACCTCGGGGTGGCCCAGCAGCAGGCGCAGCACCTCGCCCCCGGCGTATCCGGTGGCTCCGGCCACCGCAACAGATAAAGACATGCGCATAACTATGCCACTGGACCGATGAATATTCCAATCGCGTCTGGTGGACGTTTGAAGTCTCGAATCTCTGCATTTCACCATCCACCCACCCGTACCCGTTATCCCGCCCTCCGTCACTCGTCATCCCACCCTCCGCCACTTGTCATCCCACCCCTCCGCCACTCGTCATCCCACCCCTCCGCCACTCGTCGTACCGCCACCCCCACTCGTCATCCCGCGCGTAGTCGCGGGATCTCATTTCCCCTTCCACCCAGAAGAAAGATCCTGCGACTACGCGCAGGATGACGGGTGGTAGTGCAGGATGACGGGTGGTAGTGCAGGACGACGGGTGGTTCACACTCCGGGAATACCCAACCCCTCCCGTCCGTTGTCACTGTCGAGGATCGTGCCGAGAAGGAGGATAGGTGGGCGCAAATCTCGACAAGCTGAACCGCTTCCTGGATCGCTATATTGAGGTCGTCGTCGCCTCGAAGAAGGTGCTGATCCTCGGCGCGGCCTTCGTGCTGTACCTGTGGGTAGACTACTCGGCCCTCGACACGCCGGCGGGGATCGACCATGTCTACGCCATCGCCGCCCTGAGCGTGATTTCCGTAACTTTCCTGGTTTTCTTGTGGCGGGCGTCGGTGCCGAATTTCCCGAACTGGGCGGTGCTCGTACTGGACGCCTTTATTGGAATCGCCTGTATCTACCTGTGGTGGACGCTGTTCCCGGTCGGCTGCGAGGTGCTGATCGTGCTGGCCACGATGGCCGTGTGTACGCTGCGGCCCGCCATCGGCTTCACAATTTCCACTCTGTGCCTGATCCCGATCGTCGTCCAATACCTGATCTTCGGCCACGGCGAGGAACTGCAAATGACCTACACGTGGCGCGGTGTTCAGCTGATCGCGCTTCTCATCTTCGCGACGGCCGTGGTCACCATCGTCAAGGAACGCTTCAGAATGCTGCGCGAGCTGCAAGAACACCAGGACGTCTTGGCTCAGCTCACCCGCGAAACCGAGCGCAACAACGTGCTTCTCGATCTGCACGACCACGTCGGGCACGTAATGGTGCAGGTTCCGGTGCAACTCGAGTTGGCCCAGCAGCTGATCGCGGGCGGGGAAAACGAGCTTGCCGCCAAGGTGGTCGACGGCGCACTAGAGAAGTCCCGAATGTCCATCGACATCGTGCGCCAGATCGTCCGCGGACTGGGCACCGCGCACTTCGAAGGAAGGCTCAAGGAGGCCGCCGCGATGCTGCGGGAGGAAGGCATTCGCGTCGATGCTGAGCTCAAGCAGGTTCCCCCGCCGCAATCGGATTTCGCCTTCTCGATGATCTTGCAGGAGGCGGCCTTGAACGTGCTGCTGCACGCCCATGCGCAGAAGGTGCGCATCTTCGCCGATCGCGACGAGCTGGTCGTCGAGGACGACGGCGTGGGCTTCGAGTGCGAGCCCGATGGGGCCGGCATCCAGGAGATGCGGGCACGGGCGGCCGACCTGGAGATGGATTTGGACTTTTCCCGCTCGGATCTCGGCGGGGCGAAATTGAGTTTGAGGAGGACACGGTGAAAGTACTGCTGGCAGAGGACAAGGCGGCCATCCGCGAGTCGTTCTCGGTGATGCTGCGTATGCAAAAGGACATGGAGGTTACGGCCGTGCGCACCGGTCGCGAGGCCCTCGCCTACGCCTGGACGCAGAAGCCCGACATCGCCTTACTAGACATCCGTATGCCCGACGTCACGGGCCTGGACGTCCTCAAAGACCTAAAGGAATCCGTCCCCGAGTGCAGGTGCATCATGCTCACCACCTTCGCCATGCCCAACTACGTGCTGGAGGCCTACGAGGACGGAGCCTGGGCATTCTTGCAAAAAGACGCCTCCTTCAAGACGATTCTGGATACCGTCCGTCGGGTAAACGCCGGTGAACGAGTATTCGACCAAAGCCTGCTAGAACATGCGCAACAAGCCGGGGCGAATCCGCTGAGCAAGAAAGAGGCCGACATTTTGCGCACAACGGCCCAATACGGTTCAACGTCCGAGGTTGCCAAGCAGCTGCACATGTCCAAAGGCACAATCGACAACTACTTTTCAACGATCATGGCCAAGCTGAACGTAACCAGCCGCATCCAGGCCTACTACACAGCCCAGCGCAACGGCTGGCTGTGAAGAGCCCCTTAAGTCCGCCTCCTACCCCACCTGGGTGAGGCCAGCCTTCTCCCACGGGAGCCTCGTACAGCAATCAGATTCGGATTAAATGTTGCCTATCGCTAACATCCGCACTAATGCTAGCGATAGGCAACATTCACTTGATTGTTAGTCATAGCTAACAGGAGCAGGCATGGTCATTTCGTCAGCTGCGGATCTGGGGGCGGTTCTCAAGCAAGGACGCCAAGCGAAGGGCATGACCCAGCAGCAACTCGCCCAGATGCTCGGTGTCACCCGCCAGTGGGTTGCCTCGGTCGAATCGGGGGCACCCACAGCGCGGCTGGGGCTAGCCATAGACGCCTTGCGTTGCGTCGACATACTGTTGGACACCCGCCAAGACGATTCAGGCGCAATACTCTCGCAGCTCTTTGGGGGCTTGCCATAACAGAAATCCTCGACGTATTTCTAGATTGCCGCCGATGCAGGCAGCTGGCCCGCTCCAAGGCCGGGCAGGTTGTTTTCGGCTATTACCCTGACGCCCCGCAAACCCCGCTCTCGGCGTCTATGCCCAGAGTTGACGCCGTGCAGACCTCCGCCAATCTGCTTCCCGACACCATCCCCGCCTCACTTCGGAACTCCTATGCCGATTCGATGTCCGCCAGGCTGGGATACGTGCACCCCTAAGACAACAACTGACATGAAACCCGCCAACCGCCCACCCAACGTTAATCTGACACCCCTCGCCGCAATGCCTCCAACACGTACATATCGGCCCCTCCCGCTCACCCGAGAGCCGGGCGGCTGAGTGGAAGGGGCCGATATGGAAACTGTTGAGTTACCGAATGTGATATAGCCTGTGTGAGGAAATTCTTTTGTATTCATTTAGTTTTATTGGGCGGTCGGCCTCGTGGACTATCAAGCGTTCAAGGCTTTAACAACTTTTACTATGTGAGCGACCGACCGCCCTTCGCATGTGCCGATGGATGCGTTCCCATCAGCGGTCATCGTCACCATCCAATAAAACCCTCCGATCTGCCGAGCGATGTTCCGTAGCCGGTTCAGATTTCTTATCCATTTGTCCAACTGACCACAATGCTATGTGAGGGAGCAGGAGGGGCGGCAAGGGAAAACACCGCGGCGGTGAGAATCCTCATCGCCGCGGTGAGAAAGTTGAGCGGGCCAAGGTGCTGGTAGGTGACACCTCGGCCCGCGATGGGATCAAGCGATGGCTTGCTTGATTACCTTCACCAGTTCGGCCTTGGTCTTCAGCCCCATGAGCGAGGCCGCGCCCGGCCCGTAGGCGGCGACGATCTGCGAGGAGCCGTCCTGCCCGCCGCCGGGGGTGTAGAGAACCCCAAGCTCGCTGCCCTCACCCGTGCGCAGCTTCAGCGACGGGGCCGAATACGGGTTCTCGTCGACGATCTGGGCCGTGGAGCCGCTAAGACCGGTGAAGACGACCAGCGTACGTCCGTCCTTCTTGGCGAACTTCAGGGCCTCGTTCACGGCCTTGGCGAGGTTGGCCGTCGTACCGATCTGGCCGCAGACGTCGGCGTTGTTGCCAGCCTTTACCCCGTACCCAGTGCCGATTTCGAGGAAGAATCCCTTGGTATTGCGGGTATTGAGCTTCTTGATGGCGGCCTTGGTCTTTGTCCCTAGGTTGACGGCCTTGGTGTTGACCTTGCAGCGCTTGGCCGAGGCGTCGAACCCGCCGACGGTTGCCTTGCGGGGCAGATACAGCGAGGCGTTGGCGTTCTTGGCGGTCAGCTTGGCCTTGGCCAGCTTCTTGGACGGCGAGTACTTCGTTCCGCCCGGGGAGACGAGCGCGTAGCGCAGCTTGGCCTTCTTGGCGTCGGCGACCAGGGAGCTGAGGTCAGAGCCAGCCGATGCGATCACCTGCCCTTGGAAGGTAAGCGAGTCGATGCCCGGGAGCGTTCCGGCTGCACCGTTTCGGTAGTTGCGCGTCATGGTGACCTCGTCGTTGCCGATGCCCAGCCCGGCGATAACAATGACGTTCTTGGCCTTGGAGGCCTTGATGGTCGCCTTCTTGACCGCCACCGTCGCATCGCCGCTGATACGGGAAGCACCGCCGTAACCGGCCAGAGACTTCGAGACTTTCAGCGCGGGAAGGCCGAGCGCCAGGCGCACGGTTCTGTTGACGTCGGTTTGGTCGGTAAGGCCGACGACGTTGGCCGCCAGCGGCCCGTAGGCAGCAATGCGCAGCTGGGTTCCGTCGTGTTGCTGCGACGCCCCGGCTTTCGGCGCGGAGCTGTAGGCGACGTACATAGTGCCCGACTTTCCGGCCAGGGCAAGCGAGTTCACCGAGCCGACGGGCTTGGAAACGAGCCTGGAGGCGTGGCCGTGGTCGGCGGTCACGATAACCAGGGTGTTGCCGTCCTTCTTGGCGAAATCTGTAGCGACCTTGACGGCGGCGTCAAGGTCTAGGGTCTCCCCAATCTGACCGCAGGGCTCAGCGGAGTGGGACTGCTTGTCGATGGAGGCCCCCTCCACCTCGAGGAAGAAGCCCTGGGGATTGGCGGAGAGAAGCTCGAGCGCCTTGCTGGTCAGGGTCGAGAGCGGGGCGTGGCCGCTCGGGTCGGCCTCGCACTTGATCGGGGCGTTGGACGATCCGCCGACCGAAGATTTCGTTTGCTTGTAGACGGTCGGGAGGTTGCCGTCGGCGAGCAGGCCGAGCAGCGGGGCGCTTTGATCAGCGCTCTTCACGGCCTCAATCTGGGCGGCGGTAGTGGCCACCTGGAATCCGGCTTTCTTGGCCGAATCGAGCACGCTCACACCACCTACTTTGTCCTCGAAGTACTGCGCTCCCCCGCCGATCACGACGTCGGCCCGGGTAGAGACGATCTGCTCGGACATGTTCGCGCCGCCACAGGAAGAAGAGGACGCCGGGCCCTTGCAGCCGCGGGCGGTGACGTGGCCAAGCATTACCGCCGGGGTGGCGTCCTGCACCTCGGAGGTGGTGACGACGCCGGTTGCCTTGCCCGCGGCCTTCGCAGCCTCTAGCAGGTTTTCACGGCTCTTGCCGTAGACGTCGACACCGATGGCACCGTCGTAACTCTTATATCCGGTAGCCCAGGCGGTGCCGGTGGCAGCAGAGTCGGGGTCGTAGTCAGGCTTGAGCGTGCTCCTGTCAAGGGAGAACGTGGTGTATTCGCCGGTGTAGGGCAGGGAATCCAGCCCGGGCATCTTCCCGTTAGAGCCGTACTCGTACTGACGGGCGAGCGACAGTTGGGCGTCGGCCATTCCGTCGCCGATGATCAAGATGACGTTCTGGGCCGGGGCTTTCGCTTGGGCCGGGGCGACGCCCAGCGCGGGCAGCGCAAGCAGCGCGGAGAGCGCGATGAGAGGGGTTCTCAGTTTCATTTTCACCTTACCTGTGTTGTGGTTGCCCCCAACCTAGACGCAAAAGGTGAACATTTGGGGTGATACCGGTGAAGTGACTGTGGATATTTGGGGACGTATGGATGCTGGGGACGAACGAGCACTCACCGCTCGTCATCTAGCGCGCAGTCGAGGGATCTCGTTGCCGTGTAGAGGGGGAAGGAGTATCTCGTACTCTCGATTTTTTTTGGGGGGGTCTGGTGGCCAGGGTCGGAATCGAACCGACGACCTTTCACTTTTCAGGCGAACGCTACTACCGACTGAGCTACCTGGCCCAACCGCTCTCCGCGACCCCGACGGGACTTGAACCCGCGACCTTCGGCGTGACAGGCCGACGCGCTAACCAACTGCGCTACGGGGCCTCGAACAGCAGGTGAAACCCTACCAGAGGAGGGGGTTTGGGCAAAATCGGGAGGAGTGAGAGCCGTGGCCCGAGCCGTAGGTTCGAGGACATGGCCGAGCGACGCCCGATTCCCGCAGGGAAGTAAATCGGGAGGAGTGAGAGCCGTGGCCCGAGCCGTAGGTTCGAGGACATGGCCGA
>JAISTE010000094.1 GCA_031272825.1 Propionibacteriaceae bacterium
CTGGCCGGGCGACCATGATGATCGGCATCGTCATCTCCGACTTGGCAAACCCCTTCTTCTCCCAGCTGGCCAACCAGGTGGAATCCCTGGCCAAGACCCACGGGTACCTCACGATTATCGCCAGCTCCGACGACGACGGACGAACTAACGACCTGCTCATCGAACGTCTGATGGAGCAAAGGGTCGACGGCCTGCTCATCGTTCCCCCGCGGGTACCGCAGCGCGATTGGGCGGCAAACGCTTCTACGCTGCCGCCGGTAGTCTCGCTCGACCGTCCGTTGGGAGATTGCTTCGATGCCGTGCTCGCAGATGATTGCGGCGGCGCCTACACCGCTACCCAGACCCTGCTCAAGAATCGCCCTCAGCGCATTGCCTTCCTCGGCGACGCGCTGAGCCTGCACACCATGGGCGAGCGCCACCGCGGATTCGCCCAGGCGATTGCCGATGATGGGCGAACCGAAATGCTCGTAAACAGCAGCGCGCACACCATGGACGACGCCTACGAAAACACCCTGGATTTGCTGGAGGACAAGCGCCTGGATGCGATCTTCACCGCCAATAACCGCTCGTCGCTGGGGGCGCTGAAGGCGTTCGGAGAAACCGGCAGGAGACTCCCGCAGGTGGGCTTCGACGATTTCGAGGCCGCGGCCATGATGCGTCCTGCAGTTTCAGTGATGGGCCACGACTTCCGCAAGCTGGCCTTAGCCTCGCTCGATCTGCTGCGCAAACGCATCCAGGGTTGGGATGAGCCGCCGCAAACAGTGACGGTTCCAGCGAAGCTGATCCTGCGCGGCTCCGAGATGCCTGACAAGTAAACGCTAAGCGTTGACTTGTTTAGCCGCCCCTATACCGGGACTTTCTTCAGCCGCTTTGCCGAGCGCTCCTGGTGCCTGGCCTGGCGCTGACGGCGCAGCCTCTTGACCAGCAAGGGGTCGTATTCGAGGGCGTTCGGCGAGTCGATCAGCTGGTTGAGCATCTGGTAGTAACGTGCGGTTGAGAAGCCGAAGCGCTCGCGGATCTCCACTTCTTTGGCCTCGGGCAGCGACCACCACGACTTCTCGAAGTCGAGGATGGAACGGCTCAGGTCGTCAAGACAAGATTGGGAAACCGCTGGTTCGCTCATGGGCCACATTCTAGCCCAGCGAATCACACCGATGTCATTCACTTGGATGATTCGACCCGGGGAAGTACGTAGGACACGTGGCCGGGCGACCACCCGCTTGCTAAAGTGAGGTGAGCATAAGGACGTGAGGCAATGTTTGAGCTCGAAGGTGTGACTCAACACTTTGATTGGGGAACAACCGACCGCATCCCCCAGCTGCTCGGTACCGAACCTACCGGGGAGCCCATCGCGGAGTACTGGCTGGGAGCCCACCCGCTCTCTCCTGCGACCAGCCCATATGGAACGTTGGACGTGGTACTGGACGCCGACCCAGGCCTGCTCGGTGCGCACTCCCGCAAGGAGTTCGGCGACCAGCTGCCGTTCTTGTTCAAGCTGCTCTCGGCCAAGCACCCCCTATCGCTGCAGGCCCACCCCGACCGGGCCCAGGCCGCGAAGGGCTTCGCCCGCGAGAACGATCAGGGCATCTCCATCGACGACCCGATCCGGGTCTACCGCGACTCGTGGCCCAAGCCCGAAATCCTGGTTGCCTTAGATCGCTTCGAGGCGTTGACCGGCTTTCGTGAGCCGCTCGAATCCGCCCGCCTGTTCGACGCCCTGGGCCTGATGGGTGAGCTCACCTCGGTGTTTGGCCCGCTCACCGAGCGCAAGGGAGCGGCGGCCCTCGCCGAGGTGTTCTTAGACGCCCTTTCCATCGACGGCGAACGCGAGCACCTGCTGGATATCGCCGCTTCCCAGGCCGTCAAGCACGCGAAGGACGACGGTGAGGTCGGCCGCTTCGCCCAAGACTTCCTGCTGCTCGACGAGGTCTTCCCCCACGACCGCGCGATCATCGCCGCCCTGCTACTCAACCGCGTAACGCTGGAGCCGGGCCAGGCGTTCTACGTCGCCCCTGGTCAGATGCACGTGTACTTGCGCGGCACCGGCATCGAGGTGATGGCCAACTCCGACAACGTCATCCGCGGCGGCCTGACAAACAAGCATCTCGACGTGGGCGAACTCGTACAGGTGGTGGATTTCGAGCCATCGACCGTCAGCATTATTGAGGCCGAAGAGGTATCCCCCGGCATCGGGCGCTACCCCACCCCGTGCTCCGAGTTCGCGTTGTGGCGAATCAACTGCGGCCCTGGGCCCTGCCGTCTACCCGGCGATTCGCGCCCGCGCATCGCGTTTTGCTCCCACGGCACCGGCCTGCTCACCTCGGGGGCCAAGCAGCAAATCGAGCTGCCCCAAGGCAAAGCCGCGTTCATCGGCGCCGGAGATACGGCCACCCTTACGGGCAACGCCCAGGTGTTTTTGGTCGGTTCGGGCCTCGATTAGGTAGGATGAGGCTATTGCCTCCATAGCTCAGCTGGCAGAGCGACGCTCTTGTAAAGCGTAGGTCATCGGTTCGAACCCGATTGGAGGCTCTGACTCCGCTTCGCTACGTCAGAGCCTCATGGAGACTGTGCCAGTGGCGGGGGACGACCCCCGCCCACCCCCGAAGCCCGCTTCGCTACGTCAGAGCCTCATTGAGACTGTGCCAGTGGCGGGGGACGACCCCCGCCAACCCCCGAAGTCCGCTTCGCTACGTCAGGACCTATCCAACCCAACCCCATTGCGGCTAGGGTGAGTTCATGGAATTGATCAGCAAAGCCATACCCGATGGATCGACCATTGATAAGCGCTATATCGAAACCGGAGCAGGCGGCGAGAACGTCTCCCCCGACCTCACTTGGTCGGGAGCGCCGGAAGGCACGCAGTCCTTCGCGCTCACCTGCTACGACCCCGACGCCCCGCACGAGGGCGGCTTCTGGCACTGGATCGTCACGGACATCGCGCCGACCGTCACCCATCTGGACGAGAATGAGGTTCCTCCCTCCCCCGCCCGTCAGTGGGAATCCGACTACGGCAAGGCCCCATACGGCGGGCCGTGGCCGCCGAAGGGCTGGCCGCACCGCTACGTCTTCACCGTGTACGCGCTAAACGAGCCAAGCGTCATCGTCGAAGGTGCCCCTCGCGATTTCGCCGCGGCCCTCGACACCAACGTGCATGTGCTTGATTCGGCGTCGTTCACCGGAATCTACGAGACGAAATAGCCGTTTCCCCCTCATGGCTTGCCCCGGCTGGTTAGAATCACCGCAGGGGAAAAAGCCATTCAGGGGGATTTAGGTGGCTAAGACAAGCTATTTCGTTTTTGCGGCAGCGCTGCTCGCATCAACCATCTCGGTATCGGGCATCCAGGCCGCTGACGCGCGCGCCGAAGCACCCAAGCTGACTTCGGCGTCGGCCTTTATCAGATTCGACGACGCCGCCGACCAAGACGGCATCCGCCCCGTCCCGTACGACGCCCAACTCACCTTGTACCAGCAGGTTTGGTCCGGCAACTCGTACGCAGCGGCGGCACCGGTGGCCGGTTCACAAAAGACCGTCCGTATCGCCGAGGGTGTGTCCTTTGTGTCGCTGGCCGGCGACGACGGCTGGAACGACCTGCCCGAGGGCGACGACATCCACCCCACGCGCTACACCGCACGGCTGGACAACGTGCCGACGGGCTACGCCGACCCGCCCGTCTACACATACAACGGCGAATACGAGGTGCCCGACGGCAACACCGACACCGTCATCACGCTTCAGCACAACGTGGCAATCACCTCCAAGACGGTAGCGATCACCTGGGATGACAACGATTCGCCCGAGCGCCCGGCCACCGTGGAGCTCCAACTGCTCGGCAACGGCACGCCGGTAGGCGACCCGGTGGAAGTCGGCGCATCGACCGGTTGGTCTCACGTCTTTACCTCGCTCGCGGCCAACTACGGCGGCCATCCCATCGACTACACGGTGGTGCAAACCGGACTGACCCGCTACGAGACGGCCCTGAACCCCACCGCCGACGGGATTGAGATCGTCAACACGCTTGCTGCTTCGGGTATCAGCTGGCCGGTCTACAAGATTTGGGACGACGATTTCAACCGCGACGGCATCCGCTCAGCTGCCACGACCTTGGTGTTGGAGGCCGCGCAGCCGGTAGGCGGAACTGTCGAGGCCCCCGAGTACGGCCCCTACGAGCAGGTCGGCGATCCGCTCACACTCACGCAAGCCGATTGCTGGTTCAGGCAATGGACGTCGCTGCCTGAAACCGTTACGGGAGGGCCGTTCGACGGTTGGCCGATCGGCTACCGCGTGAGCGAAACCTCGGTGCCGGACAGCTACACGTCAACGAAAACCGACTTCACCGTCGTCAACTCGCATGAGATCGCCACCACCAGCTGGACGCTCAGGGTCGAGTGGGACGACGGCAACGATCTTGATGCCCTGCGCCACTCCCCCAAGTTCAACATCTTCGGCGGGAAGCGCTACTACCCGACGCTGACCATCCCCGACGACGAGCTTGGGCAAAACACCTGGGAGTACACCTGGAACGACCTGCCCAAGTACCTGGCCGGGAAGCCGCTCACGTTCACGATCTTGGAGTCCTACATTCCGCTCGACTACGCGATCACGCAAACGGCCGACCTGCACCCGTCGGACATTTCTTCCTCGACGGATCACACGACGATCGTCGGGTATTCGATCACCAACTCCCACGAGCCGGTTACCGAGCCCACTACGGTCGGTGAGGATCAGTGGCGGGCGGTCGTGCTGTGGGACGACGGCGACGACGCGGCCAGGGTGCG
>JAISTE010000097.1 GCA_031272825.1 Propionibacteriaceae bacterium
GGCGAGCGCGATCGCCCGGGTGCGCACCTCGATGTCGAGTATGCGCAGCGCCTTGCGCGTATTCGCCCCCGTGAGCAGATCCATCACGTACCCCCTGCAGGAAGTAAAGCACCTGCCCCCACTTCTTGTTTAGGCCTAAAGCCTCACCACTAGGGGAAATTGCGAACAAAGTAGTAAGGGGAGGAAGACAGAGATCCCGCGACTGCGCGCGGGATGACGAGAGGGCGAAAAAAGCACGATGACTGGGGGTGAGGGAAACAGGAAGACGGGAGAGTTGGGAAACAGATGCCAAAGACACCAAAGGGCCCGCCAGTTTCCCGACGGGCCCTTTAGGTTTTCAGCTATTCAGTGATGTCGGCGCTGGTGAGCTCGTGGACTGGCTTCTCCACCCCGGTGAAGGTGAAGGCCGTGTCGGAGCCTTCCGGTGCTGCGTCGACGAGCACGATCTGGCCCGAGGTGACCTCGCCGAAGAGGATCTTCTCGGCGAGCATGTCCTCAATGTCGCGCTGGATCGCCCTGCGCAGCGGCCTGGCACCCATGACCGGATCGAAGCCGCGCTTGGCGAGCAGCTCCTTGGCGGCCTGGGTGAGCTCGATGCCCATGTCGCGCTCTTCGAGGCGCTTCTCGATCTGGGCGACCATGAGGTCGACGATCTTGAGGATGTCCTCGTGGGTGAGCTGGTGGAAGACGATGATCTCGTCTACACGGTTGAGGAACTCGGGGCGGAAATTCTGCTTGAGTTCCTCGGCCACCTTGGCCTTCATCTTCTCGTAGCTCGTGGTCGTGTCGCCCTGGGCGGAGAAGCCGAGGTTGACGGACTTGGAGATGTCGCGCGAACCGAGGTTGGTCGTCATCACGATGATCGTGTTCTTGAAGTCCACGACCCGGCCTTGGGCGTCGGTGAGACGGCCCTCATCAAGAATCTGCAACAGCGAGTTGAAGATGTCCGGGTGAGCCTTCTCGATCTCGTCGAACAGAACCACGGAGAACGGCTTGCGGCGCACCTTCTCGGTGAGCTGGCCGCCCTCGTCGTATCCGACGTAGCCAGGGGGCGAACCGAACAGCCTGGAGGCCGTGTGCTTCTCGGAGTATTCGCTCATATCCAGCGTGATCAGGGCGTCCTCGTCACCGAAGAGGAACTCGGTGAGCGCCTTCGTCAGCTCCGTCTTGCCGACGCCCGAGGGCCCGGCGAAGATGAACGAACCGGATGGACGGCGCGGATCCTTCAGCCCGGCGCGCGTGCGGCGGATCGAACGGGCGAGCGCCTTGACGGCGTCCTCCTGCCCGATGAAGCGCTTGGAGATCTCGTCCTCCATCTTGAGCAGACGCTTGGACTCGGCCTCCGTCAGCTTGTAGACCGGGACGCCCGTGATGTCGGAGAGCAGATCGGCGATATCGTCCTCGCCCACCTCCGCGGGCACGGTGACCTCGTCGACCTTCCATTCGGCGTCCTTCTCCTCGCGCTGCTTGTTCAGCTGCTGCTCGTCGTCGCGAAGCCGGGCGGCGAGCTCGAAGTCCTGGGCGTCGATGGCCGCTTCCTTCTGCAGACGGACGGCGGCGATCTTGTCGTCGAATTCACGCAAGTCCGGCGGCGCGGTCATGCGGCGGATTCGCACGCGGGCTCCGGCCTCATCGATCAGGTCAATGGCCTTGTCAGGCAAGAACCGATCGGAGATGTAGCGGTCGGAAAGCTGGGCGGCGGCCACCAGAGCACCGTCGGTGATGGTGATCTTGTGGTGGGCCTCGTAGCGATCGCGTAGACCCTTCAAGATCTCCACCGTCAGCTCGACGCTCGGCTCGGCAACCTGGATGGGCTGGAAGCGGCGCTCAAGGGCCGGATCCTTCTCGATGTACTTGCGGTACTCGTCCAGCGTCGTCGCACCGACGGTCTGGAGCTCGCCGCGGGCCAGCATCGGCTTCATGATCGAAGACGCGTCGATGGCACCCTCGGCGGCGCCGGCGCCGACCAGCGTGTGGATCTCATCGATGAACAGCATCACGTCACCGCGGGTCTGGATTTCCTTCAGCACCTTCTTCAGGCGCTCTTCGAAATCGCCGCGGTAGCGCGAACCGGCGACCATCGCACCCAGATCCAGGGTGTAGATCTGCTTGTTCTTCAGCGTCTCGGGCACGTCGCCGCGGACGATCGCCTGGGCCAGGCCCTCGACCACGGCCGTCTTGCCGACGCCGGGTTCGCCGATCAGAACCGGGTTGTTCTTGGTGCGGCGCGAAAGCACCGTCATGACGCGCTCGATTTCCTTCTTGCGGCCGATGACCGGATCGAGCTGGTTATCGCGCGCCAACTGGGTGAGGTTGCGGCCAAAGTTGTCCAAGATCGTCTTGCCTGAACGCTCGGGACCCGCCTCGGGGGCACCGGCGGTGGCGGCCTGCTTCTCCTGGTAGCCGGAGAGCAACTGCAGCACGGTGGAACGCACGCGGTTGAGATCGGCACCCATCTTGATGAGTACCTGGGCGGCCACGCCTTCGCCCTCACGGATCAGGCCAAGCAAGATGTGCTCGGTGCCGATATAGGAGTGGCCGAGTTGGAGCGACTCGCGCATGGAATATTCGAGCACCTTCTTCGCACGGGGCGTGAAAGGAATGTGCCCAGCGGGGGATTGCTGCTGCCCGGTGCCGATCAACTCCTCGACCTGCGCGCGGACTGCTTCCAGAGAGAGGCCCAACTGTTCGAGCGCCTTCGCCGCCACGCCCTCACCTTCGTGGATGAGGCCCAAAAGCAGGTGTTCGGTGCCGATGTAGTTGTTGTTCAACATGCGCGCCTCGTCTTGGGCGAGCACGATGACTCTTCGGGCCCTGTCTGTGAATTTGTCAAACATGGTTGTCCTTCACTTCTTGGGTTAGCACTCACAACCTGCGACTGCTAACGGTCACAGTCTATACAACTTGAACTCAGACTCAAACATTCCCCGTTCGCGGGGAGCGAACACGGCAGGCGCTGTGCTGGAGGCCGGCCCGATCAAGCCCGGGGACGCCCCGGATCGAGCCCTGGGACGGGGTAACCCAACTCCTGCACTCTACCCGGGGAAGCAAAAATCCCCGCACCGGTCAGGGCAGCGCGGGGATTTGCGGAGTCAGCCCTAGTGGGCTTCCTCGTAAGCCTTGACGATCTCGGACGGGATGCGCCCGCGGTCGGCAATCTTGAGGCCCTTGGACTTGGCCCAGGCGCGGATGACGTCCTGCGGAGCGGAGAGCTGCACGCGGTTGTAGGTGCGGCGAACTCCGGCCATCTGGCCGACTTTGCGCCCGACCTTGATATAAGGCTCGAGTACGGAGGCGAGTTCGGCGGCGTGCGCGGCAGTCAGATCAATTTCATAGTTCTTGCCCTCGTAACCGAAGGTGATCGTGGTGTCAGCAGCCGAGCCGTCGAGATCGTCAATGAGTTCAACGCGTGTTCTTTGTGCCATTGAAGTTCTTTCTCATGTAGATGAACGGATGGGACAAACATATAGGACAAAATCTACTTTTGCAATGCCTATGCGGCTAGTGTCTCTTTTTCATCGTCGTCAGGAGGTGGAACCCGGCAGGCCAATTCCAGGCAATATCCGGCAACACACAAACATAGGGCGGCAATTGCGGCGGCCAGGGCCGTCCAGAAGCGCTGGGCAGGATTCGAGGCCGCGATGTGGGGCAGGGAATATAGGGCAACGGCCGCGTACCCCCCGGCAATGAAAGCTCCGGACAGGGACGAGGCTTTCCCAAGGGCGAGCCTTTGCAAAGCCGTGTGGGAGAGCATTCTTTCCTTCTTTACGTTCAGTTCCCTATAGGTGACATAAGCTCCGATACCGACGGCGGCGGCGATGACAGCGAGAACTATCGGCACAACGATGGGAACAAACGGCAAGGTCAGACCCGCGGAATCCAGGCCAAGGAATAAGAGCCAGATGAAAAGCAGCGAGATGACGAACGCCCCGATTAGGACAGTAATGCGCGTGAGGGTGATAGTCGGCTTAGACATATCGCCTCACCGAGGTTGCATTCACGGTACCCACAAGCTCCTTCACCGGGCCAAATCCCGGCAGCACCGCTTGTGGATCGGCTTCCAGCCAGGGAACCAGCACAAAGGCGCGCTCGTGGGCGGCTGGGTGCGGGAGCGTTAGCTTGGGCGTATTACTCAGGACATCTCCGACCTGGATGAGATCAATGTCGACGGTGCGGGGCCCCTTGTCCTGAACCCTCACTCTGCCGAGATCGGCTTCGATCGAGAGAGCACGTTCCAAGAGCTCTTCAGCGGTGATTGTTATATCGGCGATAACGATTTGGTTAAGAAAGTCACGTTGGGCGAACGTTCCGAAGGGTTCAGTCTCGTAGATTCCCGAGGTTTTGACCAGCTGCACTCCGGGAGTTTGAGCTAGGGCCTTCCTCGCCCTGGCCAGGTAATCTTCGCGGTTGCCGATATTAGAACCGAGGGACAGAACGGCCTTCATTTCTTCCGCTCCACCCGTACCGAGACTTGTGCACCGATTTTGACCTCTGGTTTAAAAACCTGAACTCTTACTCGGCGCACAGGTTCGAGTGCTAAACACTGCTCGGCAATCTTGTCCGCGAGGGTTTCTATCAGGTCGAAAGAGTTGCGCTCGACCAGTTCCGAGATCTGGGCAGGCAGCGCCGAATAGTCGACGGTTGAACTCAAGTCGTCTTGAGGATTGCGTTCCAACCGCAGCTGGACGTCGATGATGAAAGTCTGCGGATTCCTTTTTTCGCTCTCATAGACGCCGTGGCATCCTTTGGCGTGGATTCCCTTGAGTTCAATGTCGTATTTCATCCGCGCAGCTTCTCCCATACTTCTAGGGCGGCCCGCTGTTCGCGCACCTGGTGGGTACGCACTCCCCAGGTCTTGCCCGCCGTCAGCACGGAGACGGCCACCGTGGCGGCATCTCTGGCCTTGCGCGTGTCTTCCCCGGCGAGCCCTGCCAAGAAGCGCTTCCTGGATGCCCCTATGAGCAGCGGGTAGCTGGGCAGCTCGTCCAGGCGGCGCAGCAGTTCCCAGTTGTGCTCGGCGTTCTTGGCAAAGCCCAGGCCGGGATCGAGGATCACCTTCTCGGGCGCGATGCCAGCGGCCAGGCAGGCATCGGCGCGCGCTTGCAGTTCGCCGCGAACCTCGGCCACCACGTCGTCGTACTTGGCCTCGGTACTCATCTTGCCCTCGCTCCCCCGCCAGTGCTGGGCGATATAGGTAACGCCGAGCTCGGCCGCCGCAGACAGCATCTGCGGATCGGTGAGCCCGCCCGAGACGTCGTTTATGTACTTGGCTCCAGCCTCTACCGCCGCGCAGGCGACCTCGGAACGCTGGGTGTCCACGCTAAGCACCACGCCCTCTTGGGCGAGCGCTCGGATCACCGGCAGCACGCGCCGAAGTTCTTCGTCACTGCTTGGCCGCTCCGAACCCGGACGGGTGGATTCCCCGCCCACGTCGACGATGTCCGCCCCCTCGCCCCAAAGCTTGAGGCCGTGGGCGATGGCGGAGTCGGCGGCGAAGTGCTCGCCGCCGTCGGAGAAGGAATCGGGGGTGACATTCAACACGCCCATGACCAGCGGGCGCATCAGCGGCCTCCGAGGATCAGGCTCATCGCCTCGGCCCGAGTGGCTTGCTTGTGCAGCTTGCCGCGCACGGCGCTGGTCACGGTCTTGGCACCGGACTTGCGCACTCCGCGCATCGTCATGCAAAGGTGCTCGCATTCGAGAACCACTATTACCCCTTGCGGATCCAGGCACTCGACCAGGGCGTCCGCGATCTGGGAGGTCAGGCGCTCCTGCACCTGGAGCCTTCTTGCATACAGGTCTACGAGCCTGGCTAGCTTGGAAAGGCCGGTGATGCGGTGTTCGGAGGGGATGTAGCCGACGTGGGCCACGCCGGTGAACGGCAGCAGGTGGTGTTCGCACGTCGACCACACTTCGATGTCTTTGACCAAGACCAGTTCGTCGTGGCCGATGTCGAAGGTCTTCGACAAGGCCTCGCGCGGATCTTGCCCCATGCCAGAGGTGAACTCGGCCCAGGCCCGCGCCACCCGCGCCGGGGTTTCCACCAGCCCCTCCCGGTCGGGATCTTCACCGATGGCGAGCAAGAGCTCGCGCACGGCGGCTTCAGCGCGGGGGGCGTCGACGGCCATTAGTTGGCTCCGCCCTGCGGAGGCTGATTCTGCGGATCCTGCGGCGGCTGGGGGGCCGGCGGAATAGGCGGCTGGAAGCTCGGCTGCCCGCTGTGCTGGTCACCGGGCACCGGCCCAGTTCCCTGTCCAGCAGCAGATCCCGGCACTGACTGCGGCGGCACGATCGGCTGACCAGTTGCCGGGTCGATGATCGGAAGCCCGGTCACCGGGTCGAGGCCGAAGGGGGTGGCGCCCGGTTGTGCCGGCGGATACCAGTAGAGCCGACCGTCGGGGCCGACGAACTGACCGGGCCCGGGAACCGGAGCCGCGGGCTGGACGGGCGCCGCAGCTGCGGGCTGTGCGGGCTCGGCGGGCTTTTCCGGCGGGGTGACGGGCGGGATGGATGACGGCTGCCGGGCGGGAGATCCGGTCCAGGCGCCGCGCTCGGGCCAGCGCTTGAGCGGCTCGAAGATCTTCGCCACCTGTTCCTTGCCCAGGGTCTCTTTCACCAGCAGCTGGCGAACCAGCTCATCGAGCACCTCGCGGTTGGTGTCCAACACGTCGAAGGCCTCCTGGTGGGCGTTCTGGATGAGCTTGGCGACCTCTTGGTCGATCTCGGCGGCGATCGTCTCCGAGTAGTCGCGGTCGTGGCCGTAGTCGCGGCCCATGAACGGCTCGGAATCGCCCGCACCGTAGTGGACGGCCCCGAGCTTTTCCGTCATGCCGTACTGGGTGACCATCGCCTTGGCCGTCTTGGTGGCCTTCTCAATGTCGTTAGAAGCACCGGTGGTCGGGTCGTGGAAGACGAGCTCCTCTGCGGCCCTTCCGCCCAGCATGTAGGCCAGCTGGTCGAGCAATTGTCCGCGGGTTTGCGAGTACTTGTCGGCGTCTGGCATGACCATGGTGTAACCCAGGGCCCTGCCGCGCGGCAGAATCGTGACCTTCTGTACCGGATCATTGCCGGGCATGGCGGCGGCGACAAGCGCGTGCCCGCCCTCGTGGTAGGCGGTAATCAGCAGCTCGTGCTGATCCATAACGCGCGAGGACTTCTGCGGGCCCGCGATCACGCGGTCGATGGCCTCGTCGAGCTGCGGGTTGCCGATCACCTGGGTGTTGCGGCGGGCGGCCAACAAGGCGGCCTCGTTCAGCACGTTCGCCAGGTCGGCTCCCGTGAAGCCCGGGGTGCGCTGGGCGATGGAGGAAAGGTCGACGTCGGGTGCCATCGGCTTGTTCTGGGCGTGTACCCGCAGAATCTGCTCGCGGCCTTCCATATCGGGGGCGTCGACGGGAATCTGGCGGTCGAAGCGGCCCGGGCGGAGCAGCGCCGGGTCGAGGACGTCGGGGCGGTTGGTGGCGGCGATCAGCACCACTCCCCCGTTGTCGTCGAAGCCGTCAAGCTCGACGAGCAGCTGGTTCAGGGTCTGCTCGCGTTCATCGTGGCCGCCGCCCATACCCGCGCCGCGCTGGCGGCCCACGGCGTCGATCTCGTCAATGAAGACGATGGAGGGCGCGGCCTCCTTGGCCTGGTCGAACAGATCACGCACGCGCGAAGCGCCGACGCCGACAAACATCTCGACAAAGTCGGAGCCGGAAATGGAGAAGAACGGAACCTTCGCCTCCCCAGCGACGGCCCTTGCCAGCAGCGTCTTGCCGGTTCCAGGAGGGCCGTAGAGCAGCACGCCGCGCGGAATCTTGGCCCCGTAGGCCTTGAACTTGCCCGGCTCTTGCAAAAACTCCTTGACCTCCTGCAGCTCCTGTACCGCCTCGGGCACGCCAGCCACGTCGGCGAAGGTCGTCTGCGGGGTCTCCTTGTTGGCGATCCGCGCCCGCGACTTCCCGAAGCCGAGCACCTTGGAATTGCCGCCCATGTTGTTCAGCATCAAGAAGATGAGCACGCCGAAAAGCAAGAACGGCACCACGGAGAACAGGAACGTCGTCCAAATGGATTGCTGCGGATTCTCGCCTCTCCAATCGTCGAGGGTCTTATTGGCGACGCGCTCGTTCAGCCTGGAGATGATGTCTTGGCTTTGCTGGCCGATCCAGTAGGTGCGGATCTTGGCCGGCGGGTTGTCTTTGGTTTCGACGGTGATGGTCTGTTCGCCGTCGGTCAACACCACTTCCTTGAGCGGGGTATCCGAGTTGAGCAGCGCGACCACTTCGCTCGTCGGCTTCTCCGTGAAGCCGTTTTGGGAAGAGATCAGCGACGATGCCAGCGCGAAAAGCACCAGCGCCACCAGGATCCACAGGAAGGGGGAACGGACTATCCGGTTCTTAGTTGCCATTTCCAACTTTCAGTCTTGACGCTTGGTTCAGTCTAGTGGGTGCACGGTGGGGCTGAGCTGTCCGACGCTGTGTGGCGGCTGTGGAAAGCGCGTTTGGTATTTTGGCCCCATGAGCAAGAAGCCCGCCGGAACCCCCGCGTTGAAAGCCCTGGACGCAGCCGGGGTGGAGTATTCCATCCACGAGTACGAGCACGATCCGCGCTCGAAGGTGGGCTTCGGGCTCGAATCGGTGGAGAAGCTGGGCATGAGCGCCGACCAGTCCTTCAAGACGCTGATGGTGCTGGCTGATGGGGAGCTTTGCTGCGCGGTGGTGCCGTCGTCGGGGATGCTCAACCTCAAGGAGTTCGCCAAGGCGCTGGGGGCGAAGAAGGCCGAGCTCGCCGATCCGGCACAGGCTCAGCGCGAGACCGGCTACATCGTGGGCGGGATTTCCCCGCTGGGTCAGAAGAAGAAACACCGCACGGTGATCGACGAGAGCGCCGAGCTTTTCGACAAGGTTTACGTCTCAGGGGGCCGCCGCGGACTGACGGTCGGGCTCGCCCCCGGTGATCTGGTGAAACTCACCGGGGCGGCGGAAGCCGACATCGCCCGTCAGCTGTAAACCTTGGGGTCGAGGATGCCGACGTCGACGAGGTTGCGGTAACGCCCGTCGTAGTCAAGCCCGTATCCGACGACGAACTTATTCGGGATGTCGAAGCCGACGTAGGCCATGTCGATGTGAACCTTGTTGGCCTCGGGCTTACGGAACATGGCCGCCAGCTTCAGCGACTTCGGGCCGCGTGAGGCCAGGTTCTCCAGCAGATAGGTGAGGGTCAGGCCGGTGTCGACGATGTCTTCGACGACCAGCACATCGCGGCCCACGACGTCCTGGGTGAGGTCTTTGAGGATGCGCACGACGCCCGACGATTGGGTACCGGATCCGTAGGAGGAGACGGCCATCCAGTCCATCTGCGCGTGGATGGTCAGGGCCCGGTAGAGGTCGGCCATCACCATGACGGCCCCGTTCAGGACGCCGACGAGCAGAGGCTCCTTCCCGGCGTAGTCGCGGTCGATCTCAGCCGCCATTTCTTGGACTCTGGCTTTGATTTGGGCTTCGGTGAAGAGGATCTCGGAGAGATCGCCGGGAATGTCCTGAGAACGCATGGCCTTAACTTATCGCCATGCCAGCCCCAGCCCCAAGCTGTGCGGCCCGGCTGAGCTTACCGATGGCTCCCAGCGCTTGGCGGCGGATGGCGTAAGCCGAGCGTCCGGGCTGGGCTTTGGCCAGTGCCTGCGCAGCCGCCTGGCCCCAGGGCGTCGCCCCGGAAAGTTGGCGCGAGGGCAGCTGGGAACACACCTGGGCCAGGGCCTGCAGTGTCCGGCATTCCTCGGTGTCTATCACCTGATCGGCAACGGCCGATTCCAGTACCTCGCCCAGTTCCTCTCGGGCGCTTAGCCCTGCGCTCGCCCCAGATAGATTGTTCAGCCGCTCCCCCATATCTCCTTGCACATCGACGCCCAACTCGCCCATCCCCGTATTGTGGGCTTTCATGGCGGGCACGTGCCCGATAGCTAACAGCACCTTGGTTCTGACCTGCCCGGCGATGGTCGCGGCCACGCGCTCGGCATTCCTGCGGCCAACGAGGCGGCATTCGCAGAACAGTTCGGCGGCGACCAGTTCGGCGATGGGGTGGTCTTCGTAGATGGCCCGCTTGGCCCCGGATGTGCGCCTCGCCGCCCCGGCTTCGGCCACGATCTTCTTGGCTGCCGGGAGCAGCAGCCAGGCGAGCAGCGCTGCGGCCTCCGTGTCATCTCCGACGCCCTTGGCCGCCAGCGCCGCAAGGGCTTTAAACAGCTGGTTCTTGGGCTCAGCATCGGCGGCGTCTACGGATTCGCGCAGGCGCTGGGCGTCGAACATTTCCAAGGCCGGTTTCTTCTCGGCCCATATCTCCCACTTGCGTTCGATGATCGATTCGATGGCCTCAGCGTCTACGCCGAGAAACCGTTCTAGTGTCGTCATGACCGGAAGCCAAGCGAACGCACCCTCTTTCCAGCGTTACCCCAAATCGGCCGATGCCGGATCAACTAAGGGGGAACGCTAAACAAAACTGCTTGTGAATCGAGCGTTCCCCAGGTTCCCCATCAGGCAGCCAGGCGCCGCAGCCGCTCGGGCGGGGAGACGGGCACGTCGTCGGGTGACCAGCGCAGCATCCGCCTGGCCGCCGCCTGCGCCTGCGCTTGATTGCCTTCGTGTCTCAGAACCGAAACCAGATCGGCCTCGGCAGCCCCGTCGTCGGGTTCAACCAGTTGTGCGATGCGTACCGCCTCGCGAGCCCCGCCGAAATCGCCCTCTACCAGGCGCCGGGTCGCGACCAGGTGGGCCGTGTCACAGATCGCCGCTCGCAGGTACATGTCGTCGGGCAGATCTTCGACCCACTCGCCGCCGTCCTCACGCACCCGCTGATAGGGGGCTTGCTTGACTAGGCGCAGGGCCCGAACCAAATCGTCGAAACCTTCCTCGCCCTTGGCCTGGGCGCGCAGGCGCAGCCGCCTGAACAAGTCGGCGTCGGACAAGATACCGGGCAGGCAATAGACGTTCTGGCCGCGCTCAGCCTGCGCCGGATTATTGTCTGCGGGCGGGAAATACTGCTTACCGTTTGTGTCTTTGCCCAGCCAGCCGCGCACGATGGAGGCCACCACCCGCACCCTTTGATCGGAGATGCCGAAGGCATCGGCAAACTCCACCAGCGTCACGCCCTCGGGATTGGCGGCCAGATAGGCGACGACCTCGGTGAAGTACGCCTTGCGCCGCACCAGATCGGCGCTCAGTATCCCCGTCCTGCCGACGCGCACCTTCAGCCCGTCCAGCACGGTGAGCCTGGGCCTGTCGCAATAGTCGGCCTTCCAGGCGGCGAGGTCGGCGTCCAGATCGGGGTCGGATGCGATGGCCCGGTCGCGCACGGTGACGGCGATTTCGGGGGCGAGTGCCTGTAAGTCCTCTTCTAGATTGGCGGTTGTCTCCAGCTCCTTGCTAGAAGGCAACATGGTCACAGCCTCCAGCTTTCGTGAGAGGATCGACCCGCGTTCCTTCGCGTATTCGGCCCTCACCGCACCTGCGCGGTCGATCAGCCGACGCCAGGGCTCGGGAGCGTCGGAGTATTCGGGCATGGGTGCGTCTTGGTTGTCTTCGCTCGCTGCGGCCAGCACGGCGATGCGCGCGGCCTCCACGTCCGTCAGGCCATTGGCGGTTGCCAGGATTCCGAGGTCGGGCACGGCGGCCACCCCGCGCGCGTCGATGTCGACGCTGATCTCGCCCGGGCCGTCGAGGGCGAGGGTTGGGGAGCCGGTTTTCAGCGGTTTGGCCAGCACGAACAGCCGCATGGGGGCGTCGGGCTCGTTCTCGGCCTCGCCCAAGGCCGCCAGCTCGGAGGCGGCGATGAAGCGAACCCGAGGCAGGGCGCCTGTTGCGGTTTCTGCCGGGTCGGCGTTCTGCCCGACCTCTCCCAGCCAGGGCAGATCCGTCACGATTTCCACCATTCCCGCCCAGGGGCTGTGCCCCAGCTCCAGCACCGCGGCGCGTATGAAGTCCTGGCGTCTGTCCAGGTCGCCGCTGGTGGCCACGGACGAAAAGGCTCCTAGGTTAACCAACCGCAAGCCCTTGCGCGAGTCCTCTCCCACCGTGACGAGCAGCGGCCAGGGGGCTGGGTTTTCGCTCTTGGCGACGCCAGCGAGCTTGCGCTCCCAGCGGGCCGGTTCGATTTTATGCCAGGGCTCGGGCAAGGATGCGGGCTCGTTGAAGTGCAGCACCAGGGTGTCCTCGCCCAGTTCGGCCTGCAGGAGCTGGGGCAAGGCGAGCTCTTCTAGGGCGCGAAGGGCGTTGTCGCAGGCCTTTAAGCGCTTGGCGTTCCCGCGCCCGACCCGGGAGATGGTCTTGGCGAAGGGCGCCGCGATGCGCGGCAGGGGCTTGAGTGCGCGGGTCGGCCTGCGGAACCTCGCCTGTATCCGACGGGCGGCACCCAGCTCGATGAACAATCCTCCAGCCAGCAAGCCTCCGGCCCCGCTGAGCCCGGCGATCAGCCAGCTCGGCACCTGATCCTCGGAGACCGAAAGTGTGGTGGCCGCAGGGACGTCCGAGGGTCGCTCGCCGCCCTGGCCCTCGGCCCCGATGCCCGCTTCCGCGTGTTTGTCTGCAGGCACCGAATAGGGCCTCACCGCGTCTTGCGGATAGCGGATCTCCAGCCTGACGTCGATCTCATCTTCTGCCGACTGTGCTTGAGTAGAATCCGCCGTGGCTGATTCACCAGCTTGGTCGGGGAGCACCAGCTTGTCGCCCGGCCAGATCATGTCGGCGTCGGTGATGGCGTGTCCGGTTACCTGTTCGCGGCCCTGGTTGAGGGCGAACAGTTCGTCGTAGCGCTCGCCGTCGCCCAGCTCGCGCTCGGCGATCGACCACAGGCTCTCCCCCGCCTGCACAGTCACGGTTTCCATCGAGGATGCGAACGCCGGGACGACGTTGGCCGAGGTGATCGCCGCACCCAGGGAGAGCGCCACCAGCCAGTGGGAGAGCGATTGCGCCCAGCCCAGCCAGCGCAGCCGCGGTACCGGTCGGGCACGCAGCGCGCCCGCCAGTTCCAGAACCAGGCTCGCGGCCAGCACCACCCATGCCGCCCAGCCGACGAATTTGAGCAGCGTCAGGAAAAGCCTGCCGTCGTCGGGGACGAAGAGGGCCTGCCAGCTCAGCGTCGGCGCCCCAATCCCCCAGGTGAGGATCAGCAGCGCGGGCAGCCCGACGAGTATCGCCGCCATGCCCAACCATCCGAGTACGCGTTTCATCATTTCTCCTTTCGCCCCATACATGCAGCCGGAAAAGCCGAAATCTTCGAGTTATTCGCCTTTCCAGGTATCAACCGTGCTTTCCGCGCTCGACGCCAAGGTCAGTTCCCCAAAGATGGGAACCTCCACCCAGCACTTGACCTGAATTTCGGCCTGCACGAAATCCCCGAAGACGGCCTTGGGCCGAGACATAGAAATCTGCGGGCCGCCAATGCACTCCAGCCCCTGCTGTTCGAGGGCCTTCTCCACCCGCTTTTCCGCCTCGGCCTTGGTCAGTTTCTCGGAGACCGACAGCGCCCGGGCCGCAGACCACACCACCTGATCGAGCTCGTGTTGGGCCAACCGCACCGCGCCGCAGCCGAACAGCAACGCCACCACCAGCACGATCACGGGCGTCAGCACCGACGCTTCGACCGAGACGGATTGGCCGCGTTCTTCGACAATGCCTACCATCACGACCCCGGCTCGACGACGGCACTGGCTTGCCCATCCACCACCGGCTCCCAGAACCACACCAGCGAGGGAACCTCGGCGTTCACCACCGCGCGAACCTCGGCCACGGCCGTCCCTCCATAGCGCTGAGAGCACATAGCCGAAGACGTAGTAATGATCCGCTGAGCGGCCAGAGCTTCCTTGGCTACGCGCTCGCACACGGCCTTGTCGCCGCCGTCCGCGGCTGCCGCGTTGGCACCGCGCTGGGCAGCGGCTAAGGCCACCGAGCGCGCGTGCCACAGTAACCCGGCCTGAACCACGGTGAACACGAGCAGCAGCACGACAAGCAAGAACACCGTCCATTCGACGCTGAGGGATTGGCCGCGATCGATCCCGACACCCCTGGGACGCTCTCTCACGAGGGTTTCGGGGCCTCGAAGGTGAAGGTCTCCATCTGGCCTTGGACGAAGTTGAAGATGAACGCGCCCAGCATGGTGGCGACGGCCAGCCCGACGACGATCCACACCACCTGGTCGACCGAGAGGTTCTGCCCCCGATCCTCGCTCAGGCGCATCCACAGCCACAGGCATATCTTTCTCATCTCTTCCTCTCACATCAGCGTCAGCAGACGCAGGATTGTCGGCGTTATCAAAACGGCGATGATGCACAGAGCCATCGCGATCAACGGCAGTCCCATCCTTTGGGAGACGGCGTTCGCCCGGGCCTGCTCGGCCAGCAGGAGTTTGACCCGCACCGATTGGGACAGGGCCCGCAGGTTCTGGGCGACCTGGGCGTCCTCGTGTCCTGCCAGGCGCAGTACCCCGGCCACCTCTTCGAGTTCGGGAATGGCCAGGTGCGCCGAGAGCTCCTCCAGCCCGTCCCAGGCGGCCACCCGCTGCCGGGCGGAAAGCTCCAGCGACTCGCGAATTTCTAGGAACGGCCAGCAAGGCGCGATTCCTGCCGCTTCCTCCAGCGCTTGGCGCACCGAGCCGACGCCCGCCGAGCGTTCGATGGCCACCAAGGAGACGTATGCACTCAAGGCCTGCACAAATTCCAGCCTCCTTGCCGCCGCCTGGGTTCTGAGCAGCGACGACGGCAACCACCAGCCCAACCCCACTAGTGCAACGGATGCCGCGAGCGGGATGGCGAGCGCCACACCCACCTGTGCCAGCGCCAGCGAGACCAGCGGCCCGGCGAGGGCAAATACTGCGGCGAGCACCAGCCGCTCGCCCAGATAGCGTTCGGCGCTCTTGCCGCTGACGGCCAGGTCGGCTTCGGGCAGCGGGGAGCGATACCGGCGTGTCAGCCAGGCCCCGGCGCGGTCGTAGAGATCCTCGGGAGGCGGGGCGGCGACCCTCCTGACCGGTACCAGCGCCGCGATCGATGCGAGCGCCGGATGGGCCGGAACCAACCACAGGCCGATCAGCAGCAGCCCGAGGGCCAGCGAACCCCCGGCCAAGACGGCGATCTGCAGTGCGTTCATGCGGTGCCCCCGAAGATGCGCGGGGTTTCGGGCAGTACCGACTGCCTGCGCAGCCAGTAGGCGCTAATGCCAAAGCCGGTGAGCAGCACTGCGAGCAGGGCCTGTCCCATGGGCGTCGAATAGGCTTCGAATCCGCCGATAAACAAGGTGAGCACGAGCCCGGCCAGCGAGACGGCGACCAGCATTCGGGCGTTGGTGCGCGGCTTGGCGCGGTCGGCCTCGATGGCCTGGCGTCCGCGCACCTCCTCGTCGACCAGCTGCGAGACCTGCAGCAGCGTGGCCGAGAGCCCGTCGCCGCGCTGCCGGGCGGCGATCATGAGGGCGGCGGCGACCACGTCCGCGCTTGAATCGTCGAGCTCATCGGCGAAGGCGCGCAAGGCGGCCTGCACCCCGCCGCGCCCGTTTATTCGGCTTACCAGCCTGGCGACCTCGTTGCGGATCGCCTCGGGAGCGGATTTCAGTGATGCAGCCAGCGCCCCTTCCAACGATTGCCGGGCGAGCAAGAGCCCGGCCAGGTTGCGCGTCCACTCGGCCAGCGCCCCGAGCTTGGCCGTCTTGGAGCGCTCGTCCGGGGCTTGCAACAACGCCGGAATGCCGAACACCGCGGCGGGAAGCACGACGATGGCGATCACAAAGCCCGTTGTGAGGGCCAAAACAATGCCTGTGATAAGCGCGCACAGGGCCAGCAGAGCCCGCCCGCGAGGAAGCCTGCGGAACCAGGCCTCCCACGCAGGACGCGACTTAGGTCGACGAACCGGGGCCGGCCGGGCCAGCACGCCGAGCGCGCACAGCAGCAAACCGCCGAACAGAGCCGCCCCTGCGGCCCCGGCCGTCACCGTCCCCATCACTGCTCCTGCCACAGCCCGCGGTTGGCTTCCCGTTCGGCCTCGAACCCGAACTGGTTCCAACCGCCGCGCAGGAGCGCCTCGACGTTCTCAGGCGTCGGCGGCCTGTAGGCCACTGCAGGCTCGGCGGGGACGTGTCTGAAGATGCTCGCCGTGCTCACCTGGCCGCCCTCGGCCGGGAGCACCTCGGCGATCTCGCGTACATAGCGGCGCTTGATCTGGCCGTCGTCGCTTTGGGTGATGTGGTCGTCGAGCTGGACGATGAAGTCGACGGTGTGGGCGAGCATTCTGGTCGCGTGTTCGATGGTGGTTCCGGGCTGCTCCATCGCGCAGTCGAGCAATTTCTCGACGCAACCTCTAGCCGTGCGCGCGTGGGTGGTCGAAAGCGAGCCCATGGAGGAGTGCATCACCTTCATCATTTCCCAGAACTCGGCGCCGCGAACCTCGCCGACGATCATGCGGCGCAGGTTGTAGCGAAATCCCCTCTGGATCTGCTCTTTCATGGTCTCGGCCCCGGCCCGGCGCCCGTCGGCTCCGCGCTCGCCGCCCTCCCGGCTCTCCCAGTCGAACACCACTTCGTGCCTGCGCTGGCCGTCCTCGTCGAGGGCCTCTTTGAGGAATAACTCGTAGTCGGACTCGAAGGTGCCGATCACCTCGCCGCGGGGAATACAGGAGGTGAGGGCCCGCAAGAACGTCGTCTTCCCTACCCCCTGCATCCCGGAGACGACGATCGTCAGCCCGGCCTTCACCGCGGCTTGCAGGAAGTCCACCAAGGCCGGGGTGACGGTTCCCCAATCTTCCAGATCTTGGAGCGTGACGTCTTTCACCCGGTGCCTGCGAATCATCAGCCCCAGCCCGCTCACGGACAAGGTGGCCGCCAGCCGGTACTGGCCTGGCAGCACCATCTCCAGCGACGGTGATGCCTCGGAAAGCGATCTGGCGTTGCGGCGCCTGGAGGCCAGTTCGCGGATGAAATCAAGCAATTCCCCTTCGGAATCGGCCAGGGCCGGGCCCGGAACGATGCGTCCGTCGGCCAGCTCCAGACGCACACGGTCGAAAGATTCGGCCATCACGTTCTCGACCCTCGGATCTTCGATCAGATATTGGAGCCTGCCTAGGCGGAACAGCGAGTTGAACAGGGCCTTGCGCAGCCGCTCGGATTCGTTGCGGGTGTAGAGCTGCCCGGTGGTTGCCAGCCGCTCGGATTGCATCTGGGCGACAGCCTGCTCGATCAGCCTCACCCCGGCGGCCTCCTCTTTACCCTCGTCCGCCTCGGGGTTGGCCCGCCGCCAATCCTGCAGGCGCTCGGCGACCTGGGAGTGCAGCCTGCCGACCAATTTCCAATCGACGGATTCGAGCGCGAGGGCGGATTCCTCGGGCCCGGACTTGACCAACTGGAGCACTTCCTCCCCCGTTTCCGTGTCTTCTGGTTCGCTTGCCAACGCCCGGCGGGGGCCTTTGGCTTGGGTTTCCCCGCGAGGCCTGCCGAGTAAGGCGCGGTCTTCTTCGGGCGCGAATCTACTGGCTGTCATGTGGGCTCCTCAGTTTGGCTGCCAGCGCCGTGATTGAGCGCAGATAGGCGGACACCGCAAAACTCCTGGGCGCGGCACCGCCGTCCGAATACACGTGCGCGGAGGACGAATCCCAGGCGATCTCCGCCAGCGCTTTGATTCCAAGATGTTTGGCCAGTTCGGCCAGCGGGTATGGGCGGGGCTTGCCGATGAGCAGCAGCCCGCACTCGTGTTCTTGCGGCACTTCCCCCGCCGCCAGCTCCCGCGCCCATGAAGAGGCCGCCGCCGCCTGCCGCAATGAAGATCTCAGAGCTAGTACCACCAGATCGGCGCTTTCCACTATCGCCCGCGGCCAAGAGCCCATGCCGAGCCTGCCGCAGTCGACCAGGACATCCTCGCTGCGTTCGCGCAGCACACCGGCGAGAGACGGCCACAGCCGGGCCAGCCCGGAAGCTTGCTCGTGACTGCGCGGCCCAGGCAACAGGGAAAGCTGCTCGGACAAGGGCATGAGCACCGAATCGAGCTTAGAGCCGATCTGTCCGCTCTCTTGGGCGGCAAGCAGATCGACGATGCATCCGGCCCCTGGGCGTTGGGCCCGCAGCGGCCCGACCAACATGCCCGAGCCGCCGGTCGGATCGGCCTCGACGACCAGCGCGGGTGCACCCCAGTTGTAG
The DNA here is from genome assembly GCA_031272825.1 of Propionibacteriaceae bacterium. Classification (GTDB taxonomy): domain Bacteria; phylum Actinomycetota; class Actinomycetes; order Propionibacteriales; family Propionibacteriaceae; genus Propionicimonas. Next base: position 18,147 of record JAISTE010000097.1, read on the forward strand.
GCCAGCGCCATGACCGTGGTGGAGACCCCGGGCGAGCCGGAGGCGGAGGTGAACGCGATCAGTGCCATCTATCCCTCCGGTTCCACTATTAGGTGAACGGCCCCGAGGTTCAGGGATTGGGCCAGCCGGTGGGCGTCGGGCGAGGGTACCTGCACATCGCAGGTGTTGGGTTCGGAGCTCGGGCAGGCCACGACGGCGGCCGCCATCGGATCGCCGCCGTCGGCCAAAACCATCCGCACCTGATCGCCGGGCAGCAACGGTTCCAGCGGCAGGTGCTGGATTGCGACCGTCACTAGGGAGTTTCCGGCATCGGGTGCTCGCACGCCGCCGACCGCATCGGGGGAAATGGGCACTCCTGCGCTGAGATCTTTGGAAGCCCGCTGTCCGACGATCTCATCTAGCTTCTCGGAGGGGATGACGCGCAGCGCCGGATCGAGCGAGAGCTTGGCGACCTGGATTTCCTCGGCGGCGATGACGTGCCCGCGCGGCATGTCCACCCGGGCAATCAGAACCTCTTGCCCGCCTTGCAGCGTCCACAGATAGATGTTGGCGAGGGCGCCCAACACGACGAGCGCGGCACCGATGGCGACCAGCTTCGGAGAGCGTCTGAGCTGGGGCCCGGGCAGGTTGGGCGCATGTGGCATGGCAGGCTCTTTCCATACAGCTGGAAAGCGCTCTGGGGAAGCGTTCACACCAACCAGCGGCGTTCGCGGTTCATCCTATAAGCAACGCCAATCGATGAAAACCCATATGCCGAAGATTGAGAAAAGTGCGTTGAGCATGGAGTGCCCGCCCCGGATCCAGCCCGGGGACGGGATCCAGCCCGGGGACGGACTACGGTGTGGGCGCGTTCACCCCGGCATACATGGCCATGGGACGGCAGCCGCAGGTGGCCAGCAGCGAGGCCGAGCGATCCAGCCAGTTGGTCGCGGTACCAGAGCGTTTGCCGTCGTGGGAGGCGAAGAAGGCGAAAGTGAGCCGGGCCCCCTCGGCGGTGGTCACGTATCCGGCCAGCGCGTTGACCTTCGCCAGCGTGCCGGTCTTCGCGTGGACGACGTAGCGGCCCGCGTACTCTTCCTTGTCGTTGAAGCGCGACGAGAGCGTGCCGTCGACCCGGGCGATCGGCAGCCCCTCGGAGACGTCGACGTACTTGGGATCGTCCAACATGAGCTTCAGCGTCCTCGCCAGCGCGCTGGGCACGATCTTGGTCTTGGAGGAAAGGCCGCACCCGCCGTCGATCTTCATGCCATTCGCCCACAGGCCCTTGTTTTGCAGCCAGGTGGTGATGGCCGTCGACGCCCCGGCGAAAGATCCGGGAAGACCCATGGCCAGCGCGGTATGCCTAGCGATCACCTCGGCGGCGACGTTGTTGGAATACTTCAGCGTCCAGCGCACTATCTGGCCGAGCGGGGCAGAAGTCGCCTGGGCGACCAGCTCCGAGCCCTTGTAGCGGTTCGCGTACTTGATGGAGGTGACCTTGATGCCCTTCTTCTTCAGCTTCGACGCGAACAGCTTGGCGGTGGCCTTGGCCGGATATTTCTCGGCCTTGGAACCGGTCATGCCGCCGTTGACCATCAGCGATTCGATGCGCGGGGTGTACGACGACCACGATTTCGACCACGAGGACGAGTAGGAGGAGCCGGAGAACAGGTTCGCCTCGTAGCGCAGCTTGATCTTCTTGATCCCCTGCGACTTGAGCTTGGCGACTGTGGCTTTGACAAGGGCGTCGAGATTTGCGGGTTTGGCATAGGAGCTCGATTTCGACCCGGTCAGGTACGGGTCGCCGCCGGCCACCAGCGTCACCTTTTCGCGCTTGGAAAGCACCGAGGTGGTGAAGGTTTTGTCCGCGCCCAGAACGTCGATGGCCGCCATAGCCGTCAGCACTTTCATGGCCGACGCCGGAACTGAAGGCACGTCGTTGGCTGCCAGCACGTTGCCGTCGCGATCCAGCACCGCGTAGGCGGTGGTGAGCTTCGAGGCGGAGACGGTAGCGAGTTGGGCGGCCAGCGTGGGCCCGTCGGGCACGATCGGATCGTTGGCCTGCGCACTAGGAGCGGTGAGTACACCGAGCGAGAGCGCGATGCCGGTGACTAGCGAAATAATCCCTTGAGTTCTTGCCACCTGCCCCAGTGTAGCCACGGCTGCCTTTTCGGCCAGGCGTTTTAGCTCAAACCCTTGAGGGGCCGTTTAGCCAGACCCTCACGGCTGGCAGCCGCAACCGGCTATCACCGACGCCTCCCGATCCAGCCAGTTGTAGGCAGCCGTCTGGCCGGTGTGCTTGCTCATGAAGGCGAAGGCAATCACCGCCCCGTCGGCGTCGACCACGTAGCCTGCAAGCGTCGCCACGCCGTTTAGCGTGCCGGTCTTGGCGTGCACTCGGCCCACGCCAGCCTGCTCCTTCTTGTCATCGAAGCGCTTGGTCTTCAGCGTGCCCGACTCCCCCGCCACGGGAAGCCCGGCCATGACGGCCTGATACTTTTCGTCGTTGAGGCCGGTAAACACCAGGCGGGCCAGCAGCGAGGGCTTGAGCTTGGCCTTGGACGATAGGCCTGAGCCGCCGTCGATTTTGTTGCCCTCCGACCACAGGCCCATTCCCTGCAAATATTCCTCCAGCGCGTTCGACGCCCCGGTGAAAGATGCCTTCTGGCCTGCGGCGATGGCCACGTGCCGGGCGATCACCTCGGCGGTGAAGTTCTCCGAGTACAGCTCCATGCGCTCGATGATCTGCGAGAGCGGGGCCGAGGAAACTGAGGCGATTTCGGCGGCCCCTTCGCTGGCCTTACCTTTGGCAACCGAGTTCACACTGACGCCCAGGGCCCGGAGTTTGGTTGCGAACAGCTGCGCGGCGGCCAGCGCGGGATCAGGATCGGCGGCTGCGGCGTTCAGCGCCTTCGGGTTGAACTTGGTGGCCGTCGACTTCCCCAGGTTGACGCTCAGCGCCGAAATCCTGGAGGTGTACGAGCCCCAGCCGGGAGCCCAAGACTTGGCGTATTCGCGGCCCGAGAACAGGGATTTGTCGAAGTTGAGCTTGACTGTTGTCGTTCCCGCGGCGGTGAGGGCGGCGGCGGTTGCCGCAGCCAGGTCGTCGAGATTGGCCGCCAGTACCGCCTTCTTTTGCTTCGACGCCATCAGGTACGGGTCTCCCCCGCCCATGATCGTCACCTCATCTCCCAGGGCTAGAACCCGGGTCTGAAACCGGGTGTCCGGGCCGAGCAAGGATATGGCGGCCATGGCCGTCACCAGCTTTGTGGTGGAGGCCGGAACCATCGCCGTATCGTTTTCGACGGCCAGCTCGTCCCCCACCGACGTGTATACGGCATACGCAGCCTCGGTGACGTTCGTGCGTTTTACCTTGTCCAACTTGGTTTTCAGGATCTCGGCATTCGGGATCGGCGGCGGGGTCGACGATTCGACGGGCGTCGGCTGGATGCTCGCCGGGAGTCCGGGCAGGGGCGTCACCCCGGGTTGGTTGACCGTACAGGAGGCGAGCAGCGTGAGCGCCACCAAAGTAGGAATCAACCTTGCTCGTGTTGCACCCATCGGCTTCCTTCCTGCGTCGACCGCCCTCTTATGGCGGTACACTCAGCCAGTGGCCGGGATCCGGCCCTTGAGCAAGTTTAGGAGAACGAGCGTGGCAAGTCCCTCATTCGCCGCCCCACACTTTCAGCCCTATCTGCGGTTCGACGTGACCGTCGAGATCCCCAAGGGCACCAAGAACAAGTACGAAATGGATCATACGACCGGGCGCATCCGCCTGGATCGCACCCTTTTCACCGCCACCCAATACCCGCACGACTACGGGTTTATCGAAGGCACCCTCGGCCAGGACGGCGATCCGCTGGACGCCATGGTGCTGCTTCCCGAAGCGACCTTCCCCGGCGCTCTGATCGAATGCCGCGCGATCGGCATGTTCCGTATGAGCGACGAGAACGGCGGCGACGACAAGGTGCTGTGCGTGCCGGTCGCCGACCAGCGCCAGACCTCCACCAAGGAGCTGACGGATCTGCCCGACCTGCAATTGCTGGAAATCGAGCACTTCTTCACCGTCTACAAGGATCTGGAGCCCGGCAAGTCCGTCGAGGGCGCCGTCTGGGTGGGCCGGGCCGAGGCCGAGCTGGAGATCAAGGAATCTTGGAAGCGCGCCACCGGCACCTCCTACGAGAACGACTTCACACAAAAGCCGGCCTGCGAATAGCAGTTTGATGCTGGGCCTAGAGGCATTCCGTCCCCGGACTTGATCCGGGGCGGATCGCCCCATCCTGTCGCCCGTTTGTAACACCCGACGGTTATCGTCGGCACTGTGCTGCGGCGGTTGTTCCTGATGCGACATGCCGAGGCCTCCTGGGGCGGCCCGGATGTCGGCGATCTGCAGCGCCCGCTCACCGAAAAGGGCCGACGCCAAGCGCAGGCCCAAGGGCTGATATTGCGTGAGCTCGGGGTAGAGCGAATCATCTGCTCCCCGGCCGCGCGGGCCGTCGAAACGGCTGAAGGTACCGGGCTGAAGCTGGACGTCAGCTCCGAAGGGACGCTGTACAACTCCAGCGCCCAGCGCATCCGCACCCAGCTAGCCAAAATCCCCGAATACGTGAACTCTGTGCTCGTGGTCGCGCACTCTCCGGGCGTCGCAGAGCTCGCCCGTTACCTGGCGGATCAGCGCTCCGACGCGGCGGCTCTTGCCCTGATCCGCTACACCTATCCCCCGGCGACGCTCACGGCCCTGGAATTCGATTCCCTCTGGCCCGATCTGCACGCGGCCAGGTTATTCCTGGCGAAGATCCCGTAAAGGGAATGACGACAGATAAGAAACTAAATATTTAGTTTCCTACCCATCCCATGCGGGGACGACCCCGCCACCCCGATATTTTCAAGAAACTAAATATTCAGTTTCTTAAAAATCGGCCCAGGAATGTGCTTCAAGGCGATCATGACCAGCCTAAACAGCGGCGGTGCCCAGATGAGTGACTTGCCGTCGCGGGCGGCGTTCACCACCTGGCGGGCCACCGCCTCCTTGGTGACGGTCAGCGGTGCTTCCTTCACGTGCGCGCTCATGCGGGTGCGCACCTGGCCTGGACGGACAACCAAAACCTTGGGGCCGTACTCGGCCAGCGCCTCGCCGAGGAGCCGGTAGAAGCCGTCGAGCCCGGCCTTCGAGGCCCCGTAGACGAAGTTCGAGCGCCGCACTTTCTCGCCGGCGACCGAGCTCATCACGATGATCTGGCCGTAGCCCTGGGCCTTCATCTTCTGGCCGAGCAGCACGCCGACGCTGACCGCGCCCGTCGTGTTCACGTTGAACTCGGTGAGGGCGGCCTTCTGGTCTTGCCACAGAACTTCGTTGTCGCCCAACAGCCCGAAGGCCACGATGGCGACGTCCACGTCGGCGATCTCCCAGGCCTTGTCGATCACCGCCGGGTGGGTGTCGAATGCGGTGGCGTCGAAGTCGAGGGTGTGCACCTCGCTTGCCCCGGCCTCTTTCAGGCTGGCGACGGCGGCATCAAGTGCGTCGTCGCCGGGCATGGCGGCGAGGATGACCCGCAGGGGCCGCTCTTTCAGGTAGCGCTTGGTGATGGCGAGCCCGATTTCGGACGTGCCGCCGAGCAGCAAGATGGTCTGGGGAATTCCGGTTGCGTCGATCATTTTTCTCCTAGATGAGTTCGAGTCTGCGGGCCATGTCGGAGGCGAAGACGCCGTCCGGGTCTACTTTGCGCCTGGTTTCGATCCACTCGTCGATGCGCGGGTACATCTGGTGGAAGGTGGCGGCGTCGGTGCGCGAATCCTTGGCGGTGTAGAGCCGACCGCCGAACTCCAGCACCTGGGCGTCCAAGCGGGCGAGGAACGCATCGAGCCCGGCCTTGATCGGGAAGTCCACGCACACGTTCCATCCGGCCATCGGGTAGGACATCGGCGCCTTGTTGCCCGGGCCGAACAGTTTGAACACGTTCAAGAACGAGTAGTGACCGGAGGCTTGGATTTGGGCGATGATCGACTTGAACTCGGTGACGGCCGTGGGCGGCACCACGAACTGGTACTGCAAGAAGCCGTGGGAGCCGTAGGCGCGGTTCCAATCGGAGAACATGTCCAGCGGGTGGTAGAAGCCGGTCAGCGACTGGATTTTGCCCGTGTAGTTACCGGACTTGGCGTACCAAAGATCGCCCAGCAGCGTAAAGGTGAACTTGTTGGCCAGGCCGTTGGGGAAGACGTCGGGCAGGTCGAGCAGCGGCTTGGCGTGGAAGCCCAGCGGGTCGGCCTTGAGCTTGTCGGGCAGCTCGTCGAACTTCGCCAGCGATCCGCGCGAGAGCGCCGCACGTCCCAGCTTGGGGGCCGGGGAGATGGCGTCGAACCAGGCGGAGGAGTAGTCGTAGTTCGCCTCGGAGCCGTCGGAGTGGACGGCGATGGTCTCGTCCAGCGTGTGGGTGACTACGCCGTCGGCCTTGAAGTAGGCCGTCTCGGTGTGGGTCATCTGGATTTTCACCCTCAAGATGACGCCGGTCAGGCCGATGCCGCCGACGGTCGCCCAGAAGATTTCTGCCGTGGGATCGTCGTCGGTGCCCTCGGGGGTGAGCTCCAGAACCCTGCCGTCGGCGATGAGCAGCTGCATCCAGATGACGTGGTTGCCGAACGACCCGGCGGTGTGGTGGTTCTTGCCGTGGACGTCACAGCCGATGGCACCGCCGACGGTCACCTGGCGGGTACCGGGAAGCACCGGAACCCACAGCCCGTACGGAAGCGCCGCGCGCATGAGCGTGTCCAGCGAAACCCCAGCGTCGACGTCCACAATCCCGGAATCTGCATCGATGTCATGAATCTCGGCCACGGCCGTCATATCGATGACTAGGCCGCCTCCGTTTTGCGCAACATCCCCGTAGGAGCGCCCAAGTCCGCGTGCGACGACGCCGCGTGCGGGGGCCTGCTCCACGGCCTTGATGATTTCTTCGACGTCCGGTGTGCTCAACACCTCGGCGGTGGAGTGCGCCGTCCGCCCCCACCCGGTGAGATCTCGCGTAGCTAAAGTCACCAAGTCAGTCTATTCCGATGCGGCGTAGGGCGACGAATCAGCGGCAGACGCGCATGCTTGAGCCCTTGTAACCATTCCTACACATGCGCCAATGTGTAGAAATGGCCACAACAACAATCGGAGCCCTTCTACGTTTCATCCTTCCCTGTTCATATCGTTTGCCTTCGATTCTTGGGAGCATTCTTGCAGCTCTCGGTAACGGGCATGTCACCGCCTTGCGTCCCTATGCGTTTCCCCGCCCCAGCCGGAGCGGGTAACGTATACCGCTGGGCGTTTTGTGCCCATTGGCTACGTGAAGGAGTTTCGGTGTTTCCAGCGAACATCACCCGGGAAGAGGCGCAAGTACGCGCGAAGTTGATCCAGACCGAGAGCTATCAGGTGCTCATCGACGCCTCGGGGCGGGCCCTCAACGGGATCGAGCCGACGACGCAGTTCTTGACTTCGACCGTCGTTCACTTCACATCTAAGGAAGCCGATACCGACATCAACATCATCGCTGACAAGGTGTTGAACGCTAACCTCGACGGCGTCAACCTGCCTGAGGAGGCTTTCAGCGGCGAGCGTTTGAGCTTCCACGTGGACGAGGGCGAGCACGATCTCATCGTCAACGCGGTAATGCGCTACTCGCGCACGGGTGAGGGCCTGCACCGGTTCGTCGATCCGGTCGACGGCGAGGTTTACCTCTACACGCAGCAGGAACCGGCTGATGCCCGCCGCGTCTTCCCCTGCTTCGAGCAGCCCGACGAGAAGGCCCGCTTCCAGTTCTCCGTGATGGTTCCCGAAGGCTGGACGGTCATTACCAACGCCGACAAGGTCGAGCCCCAGAAGGTCGAAGAGGGCGTGGTGCGCTTCGATTTCCCGTTCACCGAGCGCATCTCCACCTATCTGACGGCCATCATCGCGGGCCGCTTCCATGTGGTCGAGGACGTCTACAAGGGTGCCTTCAAGTCGGTGCCGCTGTCGGTTGCCTGCCGCCAGTCGCTGGCCCCCTATCTCGACGCCGAGCGCATCTTCACCACCACCAAGCGTGGCATCGCCGTCTACGAGGAAGAGTTCGGCCACGAGTACCCGTTCCCCCACTACGGCCAGATCTTCGTGCCCGAGTTCAACGCCGGGGCCATGGAGAACCCGGGAGCGATCACCATCCGCGACGAATACCTCTACCGCTCGCGCGCCACCGCCGCCGAGTATGAGACCCGCGACAACACGATCCTGCACGAGATGGCCCACATGTGGTTCGGCGACTACGTAACGATGAAGTGGTGGGACGACCTGTGGCTCAACGAATCGTTCGCCGAGTGGGCCTCCCACTACACGCAGGCCAAGATTCACGAGGCCACCGGCGAGGGCGACGACCCGTGGGCCACCTTCGCGAACGCCCGCAAGAACTGGGCCTACCGCCAAGACCAGCTGCCGACGACCCACCCGATCGCCGCCGACATGTACGACCTGGAGGCCGTGGAGCTCAACTTCGACGGCATCACCTACGCTAAGGGCGCCTCCACCCTAAAGCAGCTGGTGGCCTTCGTCGGCGAGCCCGCGTTCTGCGCCGGGGTTCGCGAATACTTCAACAAGAACGCCTGGGGCAACGCCGAGCTGGCCGACCTCCTCAAGGAGTTGGAGGCCTCCTCGGGCCGCGACCTTTCGCGCTTCACCTTAGAATGGCTGCAAACCCCCGGAGTCAACACCCTGCGCCCGAAGTTCACCGTAGAAGACGGCAAGTTCACCTCCTTCGAGATCGAACAGGAGGCCGACCCGCGCTTCCCCGTGCTGCGCCAGCACCGCTTGGCCGTGGGCCTTTACAACCGCGTCGACGGCAAACTCACCCGCACCTTCCGCGTCGAGACCGACATCGACGGGGCCTCCACGGCTATCCCCGAACTGCTCGGCCAAACCCAGCCCGATCTGGTGCTGCTCAACGACGACGACCTCACCTACGCCAAGGTTCGCCTGGATGAGCGCTCGGTAAAAACCCTTGTCGAGGGACTGCGCGACCTGGATTCGACCCTCGCTCGGGCGCTGGCCTGGGGGTCGCTGTACGACATGTGCCGCGACGGCGAGCTTCCGGCCTCCCAGTACGTCGACCTGGTGCTGGCCAACATCGCCACCGAGACCGACACCACGGCCGTCAACAGCCAGCTCTCCTACTGCGTGCAGTTCATCAACCAGTACGCCCCGCGTCCTGCCGACGCCCTGCTCGCCCGCTTCTCCGAGGGCGTCCACCAGCTGATGATGAAGGCCGAGCCCGGCTCCGACCTGCAGCTCGCCTTCGCCCGCTACTTCATCGCCACCGACCGCTCCGCCGAGGGCGCTTTGTTGCTGCAGCGCTGGCTGTTCTCCGATTCGCTGGAGGGCATCGTCTTCTACTACGACACCCCGGCCTATCGCAAGATCGTCAACGAGGTGCGCGATGGGCTGGTTCCCGAGGGGCTGGCAATCGACACCGACCTGCGTTGGAGGATCGTCACCGCCCTTGCCGGGCGCGGGATCTTCGGCGAGGAGGAGATCGCCGCCGAGGCCCAGATCGACCCGACCGCCCAGGGTTCCGAGCGCGCTGCCGGTGCCCGCGCCGCCCGTCCGGATGCGGATGCCAAGGCCGAGGCGTGGAAGCGCCTCACGGACCAGGCCGACGAGACGCCGAACGAGACGTACTACCAGATTTGCACGAACTTCTTCCGCTTCGGCCAAGACGACGTGCTCGCCCAGTACCTGCCCAAGTACCAAGAATTGGTGGGCGCGGTCTCCGACGGCTCCGACGGTTGGGGTTCGCGTTCCTCCGCCCTGCGCCAGGACGTCGTGGGCGTGCTGTTCCCCCAGGCTCTGGTCAACGATGAGAACCTCCCGGCCCTGCAATCGTGGTTCGCCAACGCGAAGTTCTCCAACTTCGTCAAACGGGCCATCTCCGAGCGCCTGGACGACGCCCAGCGTGCCTACCGCGCCCGCCAGGCGGCATAGCCGAAAGCCGTTAAACAAGCCGTCTCCCGCCCTAGGCGGGAGACGGCTTTTCTCTTCAACGAAAGGGATCTAACGTCTATTGCACGTACCCTCCGACGGCCAGGAGCAGGTTGCCGAAGGTGGCGCCGAACTCGGGGGCTCCGTCCATGATCAGCTTGCCGCTCTTGGTAGAAGCGATCATGTCGTCGGTGCCGAGCAAGATGCCCAGCGCCGAGTCGAACGAATCGAAGGAGAGGGTGAAGAAGGGCAGCGCGCGGGTGTACTTGCCGCGCCCGGCCCTCGACTTTCCGGCCTTGATGCGAATGTAGGCCGCGACGTCGGGCTCGTTTTCGATGGCGAGGGCGTAGACGCGGTCGGGCGAATTCTTCGACCAGGCCAACACTTCCGGATGCCCCAGCTTGTTGAGCTGGGAGATGCCCGAGGTGAGCAGGTAGAAGAAGCACTTCACCATCAGCTTCCGGTCTTCAAGGGATTTCGGCGGCTCCTTGGCCCCCAGCAGCCCGCTCATCTTCAGCAGCGCCTGCATGAAGTGCAGGAATAGGGAGAAGTGGGAGAACATCCCGTGCATGGCCGGCAGCGGGATCATCTTGCCCTTGAAGAACGCGTTCATCGCCGGGATGGACTTGAACTCAAGCTCGACGTCCGGGGAGGGTGAGACCTGGTCGTTGAAGACCGTCCACACCCCCTGCTCGATCACGAAGTACGTCGCCGACTTCCCGCCCTCAGCCTCGGGGTCGCGAGCGGAGATCTGTACCACGCCCGTCGTGTGAGCAAATTTGGAGCTCAGCGACGGGACGTCGGCCACTATCACTTTCAGCAGCGGCA
>JAISTE010000112.1 GCA_031272825.1 Propionibacteriaceae bacterium
AGCTGGTCGTCGGCTTGGGTTTGCCGCACAGCTTCGTTTGGGGTGGCTGCGAGGGTCGCTTCGTCGTACGGCAGCGAGTTGGTGGTGCTATTTTGGGCGTTGCAGCGGTGCAAAAGGTGGGGTGCGGCGACGGTGAGGTAGGCGGCGATGTAAGCGGTGGGGTTGTTCCAGTCGGCTACGAGCTCGGGTTTGTAGAAGCCTTCGGTGGCGAGTTTGCGGGGCTGCGACTATGCGCAGTCTTGGGCTAGCAGGTCGGCAGCGGCCTGCCTCCCCGCGCGTTTGGACGGTTTTGTGGGCGATCTGGCCGGGCAGGTCTTGAGTGAAGACGATGTGCGTGATTTGTTCAACGGTTAGTTCTTTGTGCATAACGGTGATGTTAGTGTGTGGTTTGCCACTCAAAGAATCTTGCTAGTTGGGTCGTCCTTTCGGGTGATGCGACTGTACGAGTTGCGCGCGTCACCTATTAGGTGTGTGCTTGATTGTGTATGTGCATTTTGCCTGACTAAAATTTTAGTAAGAGGGCCAGCAAAGGGGCCAAATCGGCACCCAAACTGCGCTGACAAGGAAAAAAGGGAAGTTCAACGTCTCTCGCGCACAATATGCCCCGGTAGAAATACCGGGGTTTTTTGTTTGCCCGAAAGCGTCACTCACCCAGCTCCAGCCAGCGCAGGGCGGCCTCCGTGCGGTTCTCGACGCCTAGCTTGGCGTAGAGGTTAGTCATGTAGTTTCGGATGGTTTTCTCGCTCAGCTTTAGGGACTGGGCGATCTGGCCGTTGCTCATCCCCTTTCCCAGGGCGGTGAAGAGCTGCCGCTCTCTCGGGGTCAGGGCGTTGGGCGTCTTGGCGTCCTGGATCGGCTCGGCGTTCAGAGCCTGGGTCGCCGGGGCGCTCATCACCATGCCGCCGCTCACGCACGTGCGCACCGCAGCGGCTAGCTCGGTCGGCGTGTGATCGCCGTAGACCAAATAGCCCGCGGCCCCGTGCGCCATGGCTTCACGAACCGTCTGAGGGTCGCCGTCGTCGGTCATCATCACAACGGGGACGTCATCTATCTGATCTAGGGTGGCGATCCCGTCCATAAGCGGCATATCGACGTCCAACAACACCAAGTCGCAGGGGTTTTCGTCTACCACCCGCAGTGCGGCGCAGCCTCCCGAGGCCTCCAGGACGGAGCACACCTCCTCCATGGCTTCCAGTACGACTCGCAGCCCGGTGCGGATAACGGGATTGTCGTCGACGATTAGTACATTCATCTCGATCCTTCCAGTAGGGGGGGAATTCCAGTTTTCACGAGTGTCAAGATGATCTGTGGGCTAGAGGGTACGCAATCTCACCTCATACCTCACTGCTTGCCATTAGCGTAGCATCGCAAGTGTTCGGCAAACCGGTTGTTTGAACTCTGGGATTGGGTGATCCACAAGGCATTTCAAGCCCCTCCCCTGGACAGGCTAGGGACATATGTCCCTAGCCGGGCGGGCGTTCCCAGGGCTATCCCGAAACCTTCCCGGTTAGGTTTGGGCTGACCCAAAAAGGAGGTTGGAATGAGAAACGCTTTTCTATTCGCACTGATTTCCTTGATGCTGGCCGGCTGCTCGGTGTGGCCATCCGACATCCCCCTTCCCGCTGGCTCCGTCTCAGACCCCGGCCAGGAAGCCCCCGAACCCGAAACCGACGAAACCCCCGCGGTCGAACCGATCCAGTCCGTCGAGCCCGAGGCGGTTCCCCCATCCCTCGATTCGGGAAGCGTCATCGCCCAGCTGGAGACGAGCGTCACAGCATATAGCTGGGCCACAGGAAAACTCACGTACACGCTCCGCTCGGTTTCCGCCGGAGACAAGACGCTAACCGTCCGCTACGCCATTCGCTGGGATTCCGATGTAAAGGACGACAACGGCGACGAGATAACAGAAGCCATGCTGATACAGCTGGGTATCCGCGGCGACACCTCGGCGATCATCGACAACGACCAGCTGAAGCTGTACCGGCCGTTTTGCCGCGAGGGATCGTGGGCAGGTGCTGGGGCCAAGGTCGGATCCGACGAATACGAGGCCTACCGAGCCTGCATCCACTCGACGCTCAGCACCTTCAACCGCAGCAACGAGCGCGACGTCCTGGCCAACCACCAGACCATGGAGGGTTACGCGGTCTTCCCCGCTCCGGAAGGACGGCCTGAAAAAGTTGACGTGCTGATCAACGATTCCTCCCCCGCCTTTGTCGACGTCCCGGTGACCTACGAATGAAACGCCTCGTCACCGCAGCGCTGGCGGCGGCCCTGCTCAGCGCCAGTGCGCCCCTTAGCCGAGCCGAGGCGAATACCTCCTGGGAGGCCGTCCAGGACGTCATGCAGAAGATGCAGGGGTTGATTCTTACCCCGGCCATGTGCGCGGACGCTACCGGGATCCTGACGCCTACAATCATGGACCTCGATCCGACAGATGCGGTCGTCGGGGTGGAGACGTCGAGGATGGAGGGAACGGAAGAGGTCGTGGCCCTCAACACCGACCTGCTGTTTGCCTTCGCTTCTTCCGAGCTATCGGCCAAGGCTGAAGGCCAGATCGGAGAAATCGCCAAGACGCTGCCGAAAGACACCGCCATCAGGGTCGAGGGCCACACCGACTCCATCGGCTCCAACGAAAGCAACATGACGCTCTCAAAGGCGAGGGCGAAGGCGGTGGCAATTGCCCTGGGCAAGGCCCGTCCGGATCTGAAGCTGAAGGTCAAGGGTTACGGCGAAACAAAGCCGGTAGCCGAAAACGAGACCGCCAGCGGGGACGACAACCCGGGAGGCCGGGCCAAGAACCGCCGGGTAGAACTGCGCTTCGCGCGGTAGCCCTCACTCGTTCAGCCGGTAGCCCAGGCCCCTTACCGTGATCAGCCTTGTGGGGTTCTTTGGGTCGGGTTCTATGCGCGAGCGGATTCTGCGCACGTGGACGTCCAGGGTTTTGGTGTCGCCGAAGTAGTCGGCACCCCACACCCGGCTGATCAGCTGATCCCTAGTAAGTACCCTGCCCGCGTTGCGGATGAAGAGCTCTAGCAAGGTGAACTCGCGCAGCGGGAGCTCTACCTCACGGCCGTCGACCAGTACCTGGTGACGCTCCAAGTCCATGGTGATGCCGGAGGCGTGCAGCAAGGTGGGGGCGGCCTCGATGGCGGTTTGGCGGCGCAGGGCCGAGCGGATGCGGGCCAGCAGCTGCGGGGTGGAGAAGGGCTTGGTCACGTAGTCGTCGGCGCCGTTCTCCAGGCCGTTGATGATGTCGGCCTCCTGATCTTTGGCCGAGACGATGATGATCGGCACCGAGGACGTGGCGCGCATCTGGCGGCACACCTCGATTCCCGGCATCCCGGGCAGCATCAGATCGAGCAGCACCAGATCGGGTGTGTGGGCGTCGAACTCCTCGACGGCCTCCAGCCCGTCGGACGCCGTACGCACCTGGTGCCCCTCGCGCTTGAGCAGCACCGAGAGGGTCTCGCGGACGGTGTCGGAATCTTCGACCAGCAGCAACTCAGCCATCATCCTCCTTCGTAGAGGGGCAATCGAAGGGTGAACGTGGAGCCCGCGTTCGGGACTGACACTACTCGCACCGAGCCCCCGTGCCTAGCCATAATGTTCTTCACGATTGAAAGCCCTAGCCCGGAGCCTCCGGTGCGTTGGGCGCGCGCCGGATCCGCGCGGTAGAAACGCTCGAAGATGCGCTCTTGGTCCTCGGGCGAGATACCGATCCCCTGATCCGCGACGGACACCGCCACCTCGCGCGAGGAGTAGTCCTTGGCCGATGTGATGCGCACCTGCGCCCCCTCCTGCGAATAGTGGACGGCATTGGACAGCAGGTTTTCAAGGGCGGAGACAAGGGAGGCCTGGTCGCCCCAAACGCTCGCCTTCGCCTTCTTTCCAACGACGACGAACTCCACTTTCTTCTTCCGTGCGGCCATCTCCTGGTGCCGCACGGCCTTGGCGATCACCTTGTCCAGGTCTACCTCGGTGAACTCCATATCCGATGCCTTCTCCTGCGCGAGGGAAAGGGAGAGCATGTTCTCGGTCAGGGCCGAGAGCCGGGTGATCTCTTCTTCGAGCCTCCCGGCGAAGTGGGAAACCTGCTCGGGATCGTCGGCCACCACGCCTAGGGTTTGAGCGATCAACTCGATCGCGGTGATCGGCGTGCGCAGCTCGTGGCCGACCGAGGAGACGAAGTCGCGGCGAACCTGCTCGGTTTGGACGGTCTCGGTCAGGTTGGAGATGGACAGCACGATCCAGCCCTTGTAATGGGATGCCTCGACGGCCACGTGCAGCATCGGCCCGAACCCACCGGTGAACCGCCTCGTTACCGTCACTTTCTCCTCGGTGGCCTCGGCCACGAAAGAGAGCAGGTCGGGCTGGACGAGTTCGCCGCCTTTGACCAGCGGAAGCAGCTTGGCCTGCTCGGATTCGTATTCGACCTTGCCCTTGGTGGAAACGATGAGAACACACCCGCCGATGGCCTTGGCCATCTTCAGTGCTTCCTTGTGCAGGTGCATGTCGAAACAGTACTCCTCAGGCGGGGAGCTGTTTGACGGGCGCCGCCCCGGGTCAAGCCCGGGGACGACTTGGTCGGGCACGGGTGAATGCTGTCCGGGAACTATCCCAGAATTGTCCGTGCCCGGCCTTCCCATTTACCCGAACCGCCCTGAGAGGTAGTCGGCCGTGGCCTTGTTGCGCGGGTTGTTGAACAGCTCGTCGGTCGGCGCGTACTCGACCAGGCGCCCCGGCGGGCGGGTGCCTTGCGGCAGGGACTTGTCCCCCAGCGTCGCCTCTAGCCTGGTCAGCTCGGCCCAGGCCTCGGCGTCGGCGTGGAAGAAGGCGGTCTGGTCGGACACTCGGGCGGCCTGCTGCATGTTGTGGGTGACGATCACCACCGTGTAGCGTTCCTTGAGCTCAAGCAGGAGTTGCTCGATGGCAAGGGTAGATACCGGGTCGAGGGCCGAGCACGGTTCGTCGAGCAAGATCACCTTCGGTTCGACGGCCACCGCCCGGGCGATGCACAGGCGCTGCTGCTGCCCGCCCGAGAGCGCCCCTCCCGGGGTCTGCAGCCGGTCGTGTACCTCGTCCCACAGGTTGGCTTGTCTGAGTGAGCGTTCGACCAGCTCGTCGGCGTCCTTGCGCGAGATGCGCTTGTTGCGCAGCCGCACCCCGGCGATCACGTTCTCGTAGATGGACATCGACGGGAACGGGTTGGCCTTCTGGAACACCATCCCTACCTTGCGCCGCACGCCTACCGGATCAACGCCCGAACCGTAGAGGTCCTGCCCCTCCAGCGCGACCTCCCCGGTGATCCGCCCGCCCGGGACGGCCTCGTGCATCCGGTTCAGGGTGCGCAGGAGCGTCGATTTTCCGCAGCCCGACGGCCCGATGAAAGCCGTGATGGACTTGTCCGGAATGTCCATGTTCACCTGGCTGACCGCCAGGAAGTCGCCGTAGTAGGCGTTCAGATCCTTGATTTCGAGTTCGTTCACTTCTTTCCTTTCAACAAGCGCGGCGCGAGCCTCGCGGCCAGCGCGAGCACGGCCACCACGGCGATGAGCACGAGGGCGGCGCTCCAGGCGCGGTCGTCGTAAGCCTGGGCGTCGAGGCCCTTCATCTGCCACTGGGTGTAGATGTAGACGGGCAGGGAGGCCATGCGGCCCTCCAGCGGGTTGTAGTTCATGGCGTCGGCGAAACCGGAGACCAGCAGCAGCGGGGCCGTCTCGCCGATGATGCGGGCGACGCCGTTGAGCACGCCCGAGATGACCCCCGGCAGCGCGGCGGGCAGCACCACCTTCCAGATAACCGTGTGCTTTTCGGCACCCAGCGCCCAGCCTGCCTCGCGCAGATCGTGGGGTACGAGCAGCAGAACTTCTTCCGTCGAGCGAATGACGACCGGGAGCATCAGCAGACTGAGGGCCAGCGCAGCCGCGATCCCGGAGCGGTAGGCCGGGCCGAGGACGAGGGAGAACAGCGAGTATGCGAACAGCCCGGCGACGATCGAGGGAATGCCGGTCATGACGTCGACGAGGAAGCGCACGCAAGAGGCGAAGCGGCTACCAGGGGCGGCATATTCGGTCAAGAACACGGCCGCGGCGATGCCGATGGGCACAGAAACCAGCAAGGTGAGCCCGGTGATCTCCAACGTTCCGACGATCGCGTGCAGCGCTCCCCCGCCCGCCCCGACGACGCCCTTCATCGAGGAGGTGAAGAACTCGGCGTCGATGCGGGCCAGGCCCCGGCTTACGACCGTCCACAGCAAGGAGATGAGCGGTATCGCGATGGCGACGGCGGCCAGCGCGAACAGGGCTGCGATCACCTTGTCCTTGATAAGGGCGCGGCTTTGGGCTTTGAGAACGCTCTGGTCTTCGTGTACGACGGGAACGTCAAGTTGTAGCTCGGGTATAGCGAGCTGGTTGTCGAGCTGCGTCATTTCGTCTTCTCCCTTGTGATCCAGCGCGCCAGCGAGTTGACCGCGCAGGTGATGGCGAACAGCGCCAGCCCCAGGGCGATGAGCGCGCTCGTTTCGATGCCGTGAGATTCTGGGAAGGTTTGGGCCAAGTACGCGGCGACGGTATTGGGGTTTTCGCTTGTCAACAGCTTGATTCCGATCAGGAACGGTGTCGGGGAGAGCACCATGGCAACTGCCATCGTCTCACCGAGCGCCCGCCCTAGGCCGAGCATCGACCCGGCCACGATGGAGCGACGGGCGAACGGCAGGGCCGCGAGCTTGATCGTCTCCCAGCGGGTCGCGCCGAGCGCGTACGCGCCCTCAATAGAGGCCTCGGGTACCAGGGCCAGCGCCGAGCGGATCACCGAGGCGGTGAGCGGCAGCACCATCACGGCCAGCACGAGGGCGGCGGTGAGCGCGGTTCGTCCGGTGGCCGAGGCCTCACCGGCGAAGAAGGGGATCCAACCAAGATTCTCGTTGAGCCAGGCGTACGGCCCGGCGAGAGCGGGGGCGAGCACCATGATCCCCCACAGTCCGTAGACCACCGACGGGACGGCGGCGAGCAGATCCAGCGCCCCGCCGAGCACCGTCGCCACCCGCTTGGGTGCGTAGAAAACCAGGTATAGGGCGGTACCGAGGGCCACCGGGAGAGCAAAGAGCATCGCGATGGCGGCCACCAGCACCGAGCCGAACACCAGCGGCCCGGCCAGCTGCCACATGTTCTCGGCGTGGGAGGGCAGCTCTCCCAGACCGGCGCTGAGGGCCGGCCAGCCCTGTATCAGCAAGAACCCCAGCACGGCGGCTAGGGCCGCCACCACCGAGAAGGCGGCGGCAGCGGCCCCGGCGCGCTGGGGGGTTAGGGTTTCGCTTCTCACTTCATTGCCTCGACGGCCTTGGCCACCTTCTCGGCCAGCGCGGCGTCGGCTTGGAGCGGGGCGGAGCCGGCGTGTTCGGCTGCGGCCTTCTGCCCGCTTTCGGAGATCACGTGCTCGAAGTACGCCTTCACGGCGGTGCCGGTCGCCGCGTCCTTGTACTGCTCGCAGCCGATCAGGTAGGAGACCATGACCAGCGGGTATGCCCCGGACACCGAGGTGCGGTTCAGGTCGACGGCCAGGTCGGCGCTGCCGCGGCCCGTTTCGAGGGAGGAGCCGCCGACCGTCTTCACCGAGGCCTCGGCGGTGGGCGTCACGAACACGTCCCCGGATTTGACCGAGGCGACGCCCAGATCGCCAGCCTGCGAGGCATCCAGGTAGCCGATGGCACCCTTGGTGTTGGCGAGGGTTTCGCGCACGCCCTGGGTCTTCTCGGCGGCCTCACCGTTCAGGTCTGCGGGCCATTCCTCGACCTCTCCGGCGCTCCACTCTTTGGGTGCGGCCTGGGCGAGGTAGTCGGTGAAGTTACCCGTCGTGCCGGACTTATCGGAGCGGTGGACGGCCGTGATCTTGAGATCGGGAAGGGCCGTGCCCTTGTTGAGTTCTGCGAGCGCCTCGTCATTCCAGTTGGTGATCTTGCCGGTGAAGATCTTGGCGATGGATTCGGCGTCGAGCTTGAGCTGTACGCCTTCAAGGTTGTAGGCCACCGCGATCGGGGAGATATAAGCGGGCACTTCGACGATCCCGCCCTCGCAGTTCGCGAAGCTGGATTTGAGGTCTTCAGTCTTGAACGGGACGTCGGAGCCAGCGAACGCTGCACCGCCGGAGGAGAAGGCCTCGCGCCCGGCGCCGGAGCCGACCGGGTCGTAGTTGACCGTGCCGGAGTAGCCCGCCCGCCAGGCCTCTTGGGCGGCGGTCTGGGAGGAGGCGCCGGATCCGGAGATGGTCTGGAGCGCCGCGGAGCCTGCCGACTGGCTTTCGCTTAGCACGGATGGGTTTTCGTTGGCGGCGCAGCCGGTGAGGAACAGGGGGACGATCGCGAGGGGGGCGATGAACTTGGCAAGGTTACCGGCAAGCGTTTGAGCACCGGTCTTTCTAGGTTCGTGTGGGTGGGTTTGTGTTTGCTGTTTGTTCATGACGCCAAACCTAGAAGCGCCAAGTGAATTCCACCGCGTGCCAAGGTGAACGGGAGGTGAACGTACACGCAACTTAAGGTTTATTTGTTAGGACATTAACTCGAATGCTCGTTTGTAGTAGCCGAACAGCTCGCTCAAACGCTCCTCACTAGGGGTGGAGGTGTCGGCCAGCTTGTACAACAGCTCGTAGGCGGGTTCCCGGCCCAGCTCCTTGATCGCCGCCTGCACCGCGAACCAGCTCAGCGCCAGGTTCTCATAGCCGCTCTCCCCTGGAAGTGCGGTTACCTCGTTATCTTGTTTGTACGCCTTGACGACGGCCAGCAACGGCTCGCTCTGATCGGGGTACTTTTCCGTGGTGATGGATTCGGCCACGCCCTCCTTGATCCAGCCCGGCCCTTTCATCTGCGGGGAGCAGGAGGCCGCGTGTACCAGCTCGTGGAGCAGCAGCGGCCCGGCGTAAGCGTGGGTGAGCTCCAGGGGTTCGGGGTTGATGTAGATGCGCGCCTGAGCCTCGATACTCTGCTCACCCGTCGACGAATCGCAAAGCGTGACGCCCTGGGCTCCCTCCCCGTGCCCGGTGAGGGTTTGGAACTCGGCCAGGGTTGCGGGCAGCTGAAGCACGAACTCCCCGTTCCAGTCCTCAGCCCAGACCCCGAGCAAGGCGGGAAGGCCGAACCCGGCGAGAGTCTCTAGCTCCGATTCCCAGAACTCGGCGTTCTCGGGGTCGTCGATTGCGGTGAGTTGGCCGTCCGCGTACAGGAAACCGGAGATTACGGGGGTACTGGCGCTGGGCGTCGGTGATGGGGAAGGCGGGGCAGAACAAGCGGTGAAGAGTGAGAGCAATGCTAGAAGAACCGCCCAAGCCGTCGTCTTCCGCATCCCCCACCTCGTCATCCTGCGCAAGCGAAGCGCAGTCGCAGGATCTTCGTTTGTTTCTTTCCCAATCCTGGGGAGATCCTGCGACTTCGCGCAGGATGACGAAGTAGGGAAGGCGCAGGATGACGAAGTAAGGAAGGCGCAACATGACGAAGTAAGACAAGTGCAGGATGACGAAGGAGCGCGAGTCACGCTAGCTTCCGATGATCCTCACGCCGGTGATGAAAGGCGCCGGGTAGGAGGCGAGGGTCTGGATGACGGTGCCGACGCGCGGGTTGCGGGCGTGGGCGATCTTGCCGTTGCCAATGTAGAGGCCGACGTGCGAGGCGTCGCCGTACCAGATGATGAGGTCGCCGGCCTTGAGCTCGCTCTTCGAGACGCGCTTGCCGATGTTGGCCTGGGACTGCGAGGAGTGCGGCAGCGAGATGCCGACCTGACGGTAGGCGGCGAGGGTGAAGCCGGAGCAATCGAAGTTGTTCGGGCCGGAGGCGCCCCAGACGTAGCCGGAGCCCGCCTTCACCTTGGCGACCGCGTAGTTGACGATGGTCTGGATCTTCTCCGGGGCGTCGGCGATCTCTTCGGGGGTGAACGTGGTGTTGGAGCCGTCTTCCTTGGCGAGCTTGGCCTGCTCTTCGGCGGTGAGCCGGGCCAAGGTGGCCTGGGCGTCGGCGAGCTTGGCGTCGTAGGCCTTCTTCAGCTCGGCGATGCGGTCTTTCTCAGCTTGCAGGGACTGGGTTTCGGCTTCGAGGATGCGCTCAAGGTCGGCCAGGTTGCCTTGTTCGGTGAGGAGTTCTTGGAGTGCGGAGTTCATGTTCTCGTCGACCTTGGTGGCCGTGGAGAGCTGCCCGAGGAAGGATTGCGGATCGGAGGAGGTCAGCAGCTGGGTGGTGGCGTCGACCGAGCCGTTCTTGAACTGCGTCAGTGCGATGGACTTTCCGGCCTCGGCGAGTTGATCGACCTTGTCCTTCTGGGTTTGGACGTCGGCTTGCAGGAGCTTGAGCTTCTTCTCGGCCTTCTTGAGCTTGGTGGAGGCTTCGTCGTAGTCGGCCTCGATGGCGGAGGCTTCCTGTTCGAGCTGACGAACCTGAGCGCTAGCGTCCTGGACGGTCGTCGGCGAAGCGGAGGCGGAAGGCGAGGGCTCGGAGTGCGCAGGCGTCGGGACGCTGACGAACAGGGATGCCGTCAACAGGGCCGCTCCGAGGCTTAGCAAGCGAGTTTTCACAATGTCCTTAGCGCAAACTGAAACAATACTGAGAAAATCTTAGACTCCTTAGGCAAAATTGCAAACCCGAGGGCCCGTTTTCACAGGAACGGAAACGGCCGCGCGACACCGAATATTTCCGCTAGGAGCTGACAAGCGAGGTAAGAACCCCGGCCAGGTGCTGCTCGGGATGCATGTGCGAATCCGCCGCCTCGGCAGCCGCCGGAGAGGCCTTCGGCATCGCGAAGGAAAGCCCGGCCCAGGCCAGCATCTCCTTATCGTTGTCCGAATCCCCGAACGCGATGACGTCCCCAGCCTCCAGACCCAGATGCCCGGCCAACCATTCCAGCGCGCTGGCCTTAGTCACCCCCGCCGCCGTGATCTCGATGTCGTCGATGGAGGTGGTGAGCGCCAGCCCTTCGATCTTCTCCAGTTCGACGTACAACTCGGCCTTCGCCTGCGGGGAAAGCCCCGCGATGGTCAGCTTCTCGGTGTCGTCGCGCTCCATATAAGGGGCGAGGTCAGGAACCACCGTGGAGTAGGCGCTGAGATACCCGGAGAAGAAATCGGGCAAGGAGCCCTGGAAGGCCTCGACCCTGGATTCTTCGAGGTAAAACAACCCGCGCTGGAATAACTCAATGGAACAGTCGCGGCCTTGAAGCAGCGCGTAGACCTCTTTAACGGTTTTCGACGCCATGGGCTGCAGGTGGACGATCTCGCCGCCGTTGCCCAGCTTCCACACCGCCGCGCCGTTGGAGGTGACGGCCCACTTGGCGGGGACTTGGTCGAGCTCGTGCATCATCGTCTGCAGGGGTCTGCCGCTGGCCGGGACGACCAGCCATCCGGCGTCGGCCAGGTCGCGCAGGGCCCGGCGGGCTTCCTTCGGTACGGTCTGGTGGTCGGGGGCGAGGAGCGTTCCGTCAAGGTCGAGTGCGATGATTCCACGATTCACAGGGTTCATGCTACGCCAAACGCTCTTACCACCTGGCAGCATTTCTGGCGCCCAACCTCCGGCCCTAAGCCTTCCGTCGTATCAAAGTCGTAACAACTGCGCAATGCCAAAGCAACCAAGCGGCAATCGCCCGGCAATCTGCACCTGTGAGACTCCGAGAATCCACCGGAGAGACCGGTGCGAACAAGGAGGAATTGTGAAGGCATATAAAGCAGCCGCCATTCTCACACTCGCCGCTTCCCTGGCACTGGCAACCGGTTGCGGTTCGCGTACCGAGCCCACAACCACCGAAGGCTCCGGCGAAACCGAAGACAAGGTCGCCAAGATCGGCGTTATCGCGCCCCTTACCGGTGACCTTTCGTCATTTGGCAAGGGCATACAGTATTCCGTCCAGTTGGCCGTCAAGCAGGCCAACGAATCGGGTGCCATTCCTGGCTGGACGCTGGAAGTCGTCCCGCTGGACGACCAGGCCACACCTGATGTCGGACAGAACGCGGCCAATCAATTAGCATCCATGGACGACGTGATCGCCCTGGTCGGAACGATGAACTCGTCCGTCGCACAGCCCGTGCAGCCGATCGTCGATGCGGCCAACATCGCGATGGTCTCGCCCGCGAACACCAACACCTCGCTGACCAAGGGCGCCGACCTGGAGAACCCGGTTCGTCCGTACAAGAGCTTCTACCGCCTGTGCGCATCCGACGACAAACAGGGCCCGTTCGCAGCCAAGTACTTGCTCACAAAGGGCATCAAGACTGCCGCGACCGTCCACGATAAGAAGGTCTACGGCCAGGGTCTGGTCGACGCCTTCACCGAGTACTACGAAGCCAACGGCGGAAAGGTCGTCGCAGCCGAGACGATCAACCCCGAGGACACCGACTACTCGACGGTCGTCACCAAGGTCAAGAGCGCCAATCCCGAGATCGTCTACTACGGCGGCGAATACCCGCAGGGTGCCCCGCTCTCTGCGCAGATGAAGGACGCCGGGCTCAAGGTCGCAGAGATCGGCGGCGACGGCAACTACACCACCGAGTATCAGAAACTCGCCGGGGAGGCCGCTGAAGGCGACCTGACCACGTCCGTCGGTGCTCCGCTGGACACGCTGGATTCGGCCAAGGCCTATCTCGACGGCTATGCAGCTGGCGGATACGACGTCGATCCGGGCGCCTACGGCGGCTACGCCTATGACGCGGCCAACGTCATCATTGAGGCGCTCAAGACCACGTTGAAGGACGCCGCTGACGTCAAGTCCGCCCGCGAGGCGACCGTCGCCGCCATCCAGAACGTGAAGATCGAAGGGGCCACCGGCGAGATCGCGTTCGACGAGTTCGGCGACAACACCAACCGCGTGCTCACGGTCTACAAGTCCGAGGGTGACGCGTGGGTCTCCGAATACATCAACACCATCGAGTGAGAACCAGCAAGTTGTAAGCCGCAATGAGGGGGCACCCGGATTGGGTGCCCCCGTACATATTGGGTTTGCCCGCGCAAAAGGCACTCAGGCTTACGAATCCATTCACTCACGCATCTAGGAGGAACTCGCCTTGGACGTCATTATCGAACAATGCCTGAACGGGCTCAGCCTCGGTTCGCTGTACGCGCTTATCGCCGTCGGCTACACCGTGGTCTATGGGATCGTGCAGCTGATCAACTTCGCCCACGGCGAGATCTTCATGGTCGGGGCCTTCGGCTCGCTGACGATCTGGCTCCTGGCCGGTTCCCCGACCGATATGTCCATCGGCTTCGCGCTAGGGGTGATGCTGCCGCTCATGGTGATCGGCGGCATCATTTTCTCGGTGCTGACGGCCATGCTCACCGAGAAGATCGCCTACAAGCCGCTGCGCTCGGCCCCGAGGCTTGCGCCCTTCATCTCGGCCATCGGCATCTCGGTGTTCCTGCAAGAGCTCGTGCGCCTGTTCTACGGGCAGATTCCGGGTTTCCCGGATGCGCGCAACAAAATCAAGTACCCCACCATCACCGGCATCTCGGGAGCGTCGGTTGACATCGGCGGCGTGCAGCTGAAGATGACTACGGTCTTCATCCTGTGCGCGCTGGCCATCTGCACGCTGTTCCTATGGTTCTACATCAACCGCACCAAGGTTGGGCGGGCGATGGTCGCCACCAGCCAAGATCAGATGACGGCCCGGCTGATGGGCATCGACGTCGACCACGTGATCTTGTCTGCCTTCGCCGTCGGCGCCGGGCTGGCCGCCGTGGCCGGCATCGCCCAGGGGCTTTACATCGGCGACATCGGCTACAAGATGGGCTTCATGGCCGGTATGAAGGCCTTTACCGCCGCGGTACTGGGCGGCATCGGCAATATCAACGGGGCCGTCGTTGGCGGGCTGGTGTTGGGCGTCGTCGAGGCGTTCGCATCCCAGCTCGGTGACACCGCCTGGAAGGACGTCTGGGCGTTCGTCATCTTGATCCTGGTTCTGGTGTTCAGACCGCAGGGCATTATGGGCGCGAAGGTGGTGGATCGGGCATGACGATCGTCTCTCCAGAACTCCAGAGCCGCTACGGCAAACCCGCGCGGATCGTCGCGATTGTCGGGGCCGCGATCATGGTTTTTGCGCCCATGGTGCCGTGGGTGTACACGGGCAAAATCCTCGACGACATGCGCCGCGCGTTCGACCCTTCGGGGCTGCAGATCTTGTTCGAGCTGGTCGCCCTCGTGCTGCTCGGCGTGCTGGTCACGTCGATGTTCGGCGTGAAGCTCGGCAAGTACAAGAATGTCGTCGCCTGGAACTCGACGGCCCTGGCCGCCTCCCTGGGCGGGCTCGGCTACATCGCCGCCATCGTGCTGGCGGTGGCCGTCGTCGGTTCACAGAAAGGTTTGGGCGGTCTGGCAGCCGCCGAGCCGGGCCTGTGGATTGCGCTCGCAGGCTCGGTCATCGCCTCGGCTGGTTCGGTGTTCTTACGCAAGTCGCCGCGGGCAACGCTGGCCAAGGTTCCCTCCCCCGCTTGGGTGCAGATTCTCGCCCTGGTGGCGGTGGTTGCGATGGTTTTGTTCATGGCGGCCTTCGCGGTGAACCTCACAGAAGTTGAATCGTTCCTGGTTTGCTGCGTGTTCATCGTGGCCGCAGTGTTCGTATTTCGGGCAACCGGCGTAATGGGCTGGCTTTCTATCGCGACGGCCAACAACCGCAAGGTGCTGATGCTCGCCGCGTTCGCCGCCGCGTTCATCTTCCCGGCCACCCAGGACGGGTCGGACGCCAACATGACGGTCGTCGCCCAGGTGCTGATCTTCGCCGGAACCGCGCTGGGGCTCAACATCGTCGTCGGTCTGGCCGGACTGCTGGACATGGGCTACATCGCCTTCCTGGGAGCCGGGGCGTTCACCGCAGCCGTGCTCTCGCGCTCGGCCTACGCAACCTTTTCGATAGACCTGCCGTTCCCCGTCGTCGTGTTGATTTCGGGCACGGTGGCCGCGCTGTTCGGCCTGTTGATCGGCTCGCCGACCCTGCGGGTTTCCGGGGACTATCTCGCGATCGTCACGCTGGCGTTCGGGGAGATCTTCCGCATCACGATGGTGAACTTAGATGGCACCGACGGGCCGAACATCACCCACGGTTCGAACGGCATCCCGGCCATCCCGAACCTGGACTTCTTCGGCTTTGACTTCGGCAAATCCCACGAAATCTTCGGGATAACGATCACCCGGCAAGCCAACTACTACCTGCTGCTGCTGGTGGTGATCGCCATCGTGATCGCGGTGTTCGCCAACCTCAACCACTCTCGCATCGGGCGCGGCTGGGTGGCGATCCGCGAAGACGAGATGGCCGCCGAGGCCATGGGCGTCAACACGTTTACGCTCAAGCTCTTGGCCTTCGCCGGGGGCGCGTTCTTGGCTGGCATGGTCGGGGCGGTCAAGGCCTACAAGGACACGTCGGTGACTCCCGATCAGTTCGTCTTCCTCGAATCGTGCTTCCTACTCTCGGCGGTCGTGCTCGGCGGCATGGGCACGGTGATGGGCGTGCTTATCGGTGCCACGATCCTGAAGCTGCTGCCCGAAAAGCTGCGGTTCTTCGACGACTACCGCATGTTGATCTTTGGTGCGCTGCTGGTGGTGATGATGAGGTTCAGGCCCGAGGGCATCGTCGCCGATGAGCGAAGACAGATGGAATTCCACGACGAGGACGAAGAACTGGCCGACGAGGTCGAGGAGGAGTTGGTCACCCACCACGACCTGCTCAACCCGGAAGGGGGCAAGTGATGGTCAAGACCGAATACGCCAAGGCCGTCATCGCGGCGACGCACACCGAAGACCGCTCGGTGCTGTTGGAGGCATCCAACGTAACCATGCAGTTCGGCGGTCTCACGGCCGTCGACGACGTGTCGCTCTCGATCCGAAACGGCGAGATCGTCGGGCTGATCGGGCCGAACGGGGCCGGGAAGACGACGTTCTTCAACTGCTTGACCGGCCTGTACAAGCCGACCGCCGGGCAGGTGCGCTTCCGCGGCGAGCTATTGCCGCCGCAGCCGCGCAACGTGGTGAAGGCCGGGATCGCCAGGACTTTCCAGAACATCCGGCTGTTCCACAACATGACGGCGCTGGAGAACGTGATGGTCGGCATGTACTGCCGCACCAAGACCAACGCCATCGACGCCATCTTCCGGCTCCCCCGCCACCGCCGCGAAGAGCGCGAATGCACCGAGAAGGCCCGCAGGTGGCTGTCGTTCGTGGGCCTGGAAGGGGCCGAAAACCACCTGTCACGCAACCTGCCTTACGGCGATCAGCGCAGGCTGGAGATCGCGCGGGCTTTGGCCACCGAGCCGGGGCTCCTGCTCTTGGACGAGCCGACCGCGGGCATGAACCCGAACGAGACCCGCGAGGCCGAGGATCTGATCTTCAAGATCCGCGATCTGGGCTTGGCTGTGCTGGTGATCGAGCACGATATGCGCTTCATCTTCTCGCTGTGCGACCGGGTGGCGTGCCTGGTGCGCGGGGCGGTGCTGGTGGAGGGGCCGCCTTCGCACGTGCAGGCGGACGAGCGGGTGATCGAGGCCTATATCGGGGCCCCGCAGGACGACGAGGACGGTGAATGATGCTGGAAGTCAAGAACATGGTCGTCAGCTACGGGCGAATCCAGGCGGTGAAGGGAATCGACTTTGACGTCCCAGCCAAGTCGATCGTCACCTTGCTCGGCATCAACGGGGCGGGCAAATCCACCACGCTGCGGGCGTTGTCGGGGCTCTTGCCTTTGACGTCGGGGGAAATCTGGTTCGAAGGCGAGCGGATCGACGCTCTGCCTGCCCACAAGATCGTCGAACGCGGGATTGCGCAGTCGCCCGAGGGCAGGCGTCTGTTCAAGAACATGAGCGTACAGGACAACCTGATGTTGGGGGCGTTCTCGCGCTCGGACGCCGACGGCATCAAGAAGGATCTCGACCGGGTCTACGACATGTTCGAGGTCTTGGCCAGCCGACGGAACGAGCCCGCGGGCCTGTTCTCCGGCGGCGAACAGCAGATGCTCGCCATCGGCAGGGCCATGATGAGCAGGCCCAAGCTGCTGATGTTGGACGAGCCGTCCATGGGCCTATCCCCCATCATGACTCAGCTGATCATGAAAACCATCAAAGAACTGCGTTCAGAAGGGATGACGATCCTGCTGGTCGAGCAAAACGCCCAAGCCGCGCTGTCGCTGGCCGACAAGGGCTACGTGCTGGAGGTCGGCAACATCACCTTGTCGGACACCGGCAAGGCCCTGCTGAAAGACGACCGTGTGCGACGGGCGTACTTGGGTGCGGATTGACGCTCGATTTTTGCGCAAGGCCTTCCCTGATGTAGAGTTGCACCTCGCTGGCCCGCAAGGGAAAGCCCCTGGGGTATGGGGTAATTGGCAGCCCGCCGGATTCTGGTTCCGTCAGTCCAGGTTCGAGTCCTGGTACCCCAACGCAAGCCGAGAGCAGCCGCTGCAAAGCAGCGGCCTGTTTTTCGGGACGAAACGGGAGGAAGCTCGCTTCCGGACGGTTCGGCACGAAAAACAGGATCGCCGCGAAGCGGCGATTGCCGAGGCTCAGGCAGAGGGTGACAGCGAGCACGAATGTGCGAGCGAATCCGCCCAACGCCAAATACAGACGGCTCTTCCAGAGCAGTCAGGTTGGACGCAGTCCAACAAACCAGATAGGCTCGCCTATCGCACAACTGAACATGGCCCCGTAGTGTAGAGGCCTAGCACGCGGCCCTCTCAAGGCTGTAACGGCGGTTCGAATCCGCTCGGGGCTACTAGGTAAGGCGACTCAATCACCCACATCTCTACGCCGGACGTAACGCCTTAGGAGCCGGAAAACCCAGGATTATCTCCTCATAGGGAACGTCGATCGCTCCGAAGTTGTCGGTGATAACACGGATTCGCTCGGGTGTGACCTCGGTAATGCGAACGCGGATAGTACCCCCGTCGGTATCAAGCAGCCACACGCCGTTTAGGTAACCCAACCCAGTGTTATCCAGGGTTTGCTCGGCCTCGTCCCAGTCGAGGGGCCCGGACAGCTCATGCCCGAGCAGCGAGATCGGCACGAACTTGTCGCCGCGAGGAGTGATCCATCCCAACAGCTCCCGGTCGCGTCCACGGCGATGTTCTATCCAACTTGCCTCCACCCGGTCATTCTTCCATGCGGATGCCCAGCAGCACAGAGCGGCGTTAGTGTGCGACTTTCTCGATGCGCGATTACCGAGGCCGCTATTAACTCTGAGTTGCTAGTTCGGCAGGAGAGAGTCCCGCCCAAGGCATCCAACCCACACACGAGCGGTCGGAGCGAACGGCGTCAACAGTTCATGTGCAGCTTAGGCATCGACTGCCCTGCTCAAGCCGCACATGAACCGAGCATCGCCACGAAAGTGTGCTGTACAGGTGTGGCTTAGACAGGGTCGGCTACTCCCCCCGCTCCACTCGCGCACCCAGCTCGGCTAATCCGTCAGACGTGAGCACGCCGACCCTCTGATCTAACAGGTAGACGTCAAGCGCCACTGGGCACCTCGTATTCCAGCGTCGTCTTCACGCCCAACCTCGCGAAGACGCGGGACAGGCGCTTGAGATAGATGTTTGGCTTCCCCGACTCAATATCGATCATATAGTCCCTTGAAAACCCCAGCTCACTAGCTAGCTCAGCCTGACTCAGCCCAGAGCCTCGCGTGCAGCCTTTACGACGGCCGCGACGTCCTGCGGGTTCAGCGCCACAACCTTCGGCACGATGCCTCCTTTGTGGGAATATCCCAACTTCGGCGCAGGTGGGGATATTCCCACATGCGGCTTGCGGCACGGCGCCCTGGCTTTCCATCCCCTACAGCTTCAGCGCCGCCGCGATCTCCTCCGGGGTTCCATATGACGGCGAGGTTCCTGGGCGGGTCACTGAGTAGGCTGCGGCCGCGCTGGCTTGGTGCGCGGCTTGCGCAAAATCTGCACCCGCCGCCAGCGCGGCGGTGAAGGTTCCGACGAACGCGTCCCCGGCGCCCGTGGTGTCTACGGCTTCAACCTTGTAGGCCGGGATTTGTGTGCTCCCATCAGGGCCGACGGCCAACGCACCTTTCGCCCCCAAGGTCAGCACGAGGGAGCGCGAGGGAAACTCTTCAGCGTCGACGCCCAACGCTCGGGCCTCCGTCTGGTTCACGATTAGGGGGTCGGCAAGCCGAAGAGTGCGCTGAGAAACCGCGATTGGCGGGGCGAGGTTGAGCAAGAACCTAACGCCGGCGTCCTCGCACATGGCCGACACCTCGTCCACCACCCGGGCGGGCAGCTCGCCTTGCATGAGCACCGCATCGGCACTAGCCAGGAGCTCGGCCAGCCCGTCGGTGGTTACCTGCTCATTTGCCCCCGCGTCGACGACGATGGAGTTCTCGCCCTGGTCGTCGACCATGATGATGGCCCTGCCTGAAACCGAACCGGGAACCTTGCGCAGGTGCCGCTCCCCTACCCCGAACCCAGCCAAGCTCTCACGCAAAAAGGTACCGTGGGCGTCGTCGCCGACACAGCCGAAGAACTGGGCCTCGGCACCGGCAAGCGCCGCGGCAACCGCCTGGTTCGCACCCTTACCGCCCAGGCCTTTCCAGCGGTCGGTGGCCAACACCGTCTCACCGGGCGCGGGAAGGGCATGGACGCGGACGGTGTCGTCCAGGTTTATCGAGCCGACCACTACGAGTTTTGCCACTTTGCCTCCCGAAATCCGTGCTCATGAACACATGGGCTCTGTTGGGAGACGTTACACCGAAATAGGCGACTTCCCGGAACCTGCCGCCCAAGCAGCAGTCGGATCGATAGGGTTGGGATACTTGGTGGTCGAGGCTGTCGACGAGGTGCATGTAACTTCTGCGATTGCTTGGGCTTCCATGATTTCCGGGGTACCACGAGCGGATGCTCATAAGGATTTGAGGCTTGGGACGACGATGATTGAACCAGTATTACGCCCACTATCTAGCTCAGATGCCCCGGACGTGCTCGCAGCGTTTCTTTCGGATGTTCAGATGAATCGACAGGGGGATGTGACCACCCTGCAAGAGGCACAGCAGTACGTGGACGGGTTGGTCAACCATCCTGCGTGCCTCGCTTGGGCGATAGCCGACGGCACGCACTTAGTCGGGTTGGTAGAAATCGACATCGACGCAGAGAACCGCCTCGGCTGGGTCTCCTACTGGATGCACGCTGAGGCTCGCGGTCGAGGTTGGACAAAGCGAGCCGCAGCAACCGTGGCCTCTTGGGCCTTGGATGCGGGCAACCTTGAGCGTCTGGAGCTGGGACACCGCGTGAACAACCCCGCTTCAGGTGCAGTAGCACGGGCAGCGGGATTCATCAAAGAAGGCTGTGAACGGCAGAAGTTCCTGATAGACGGCCAAAGAGTTGACGTCGACACCTATGGGCGGCTGCGCAGCGATCCCGTTCCGCAGTTTGAGCCAGTCAGGATGATTAGTGACCCAGCAGATCCCTAGAGTTCGGCTACGGACACCCCAGCCGAGAGCCGGATGCAAGCGAATGAAAACCGTGCACGAATGGGCAAGATGTAAGTGAACTTATCCACAGATTTTCACTTTCCGGCTCCGCGCTGACTCTCCCCCGCCAAGACACCACCCATGAACAGACACCTCCAGCTAAGACCATCTCAGAGAATACGTACGGAAATACCCCGTACAGCAGCTACAATATTGGCCATGCCAAGAACACATGAGCGCACCTCGCGGATTGACGTTCGTCTCACCGACGCCCAACGACAGATCATCGAGCAGGCAGCCGAGCTTTCGGGTTCGACCCTCACCGGGTGGGCGATTCCCGCACTTCTCGACGCTGCCCATCGCGACATTGCCGCCGCGGCCACTTCGTCTGTCCCTGCCGCACAGTGGGAGGAATTCTTGGCTCTATTGGATCAAGAACAACCCGAGCAGCTCACCGAGCTCAAAGCGCGCACACCGGTATGGTCGCAGTAGAACCGCCCCGCAGAATCCGGCACGACGATCCGCTGGATAAGTTCACTTGCGGCAACCCAGCCCTGGACGAGTGGCTAGCCAAACATGCTTCGCGTGCAGAAAAGGCCCGCACGGCTATCACATATATCTGCGCAAGCGAGGCAGGTGTCGCGGGCTACTACAGTCTGTGCGGCCATTCCATCCGAAGGAACGACGTCGGAGGCGGCTGGCTTGCACGCAACACTCCCAACCCAATACCGGCTGTCTTGCTCGCGCGACTCGCAGTCGGCAAGAGTTTTCAGGGCCAAGGCCTGGGTTGGTCGCTGCTTCAGCACGCCGTGCTCATCTGTGAAAGGGCCGCCGAGCTTATTGGCTTACGCGCGCTGGTCGTCGATCCTATTGACGCCGCCGCCGCCAGTTTCTACGAACACTTCGGTTTTCGCGCCTTCCCCGGAAACCCGGATCGGATGTTCATCAAGCTCTGAAAGACTGTGACGTACCGCAGGCGGGTCTGCCAGTCCTCACGCCCTGCCCAGCACGTAGGTCTGGATGGCTGTTACCGCTGCGCCTCTTGCCCACTCGGTGAAGGGTGCCGGTTTGAGTTCGATTTCTACGTGTTGGGCGCACGGGTGGCGTCCAGCCTGGAACTCATCCAGCACCAGTTCCTTTTGATCGATCGCCAAGTCCACGCCCTCGCCCGAGACGATGATGTAGGGGCTAAAGGTGGTGTTGGCCACCAGCGCGAGCAGCCGACCGTAGGCGCGGGCGGCGGCCCTTACCGTCGAGCGGGCAGCAGGGTTGCCGTTTTGAGAGAGCTCCAGTGCCTCGGCGTATTCGACCGGACGGCCTAGCGCCAGGGAAACCTGCTTAGTGATGGCATCCGTGGTGAGCATGGCCTCGGCGCAGCCGTGGTGTCCTTGCGAGCACGGCGGGCCGAGCGGATCGAGAGGCACGTGAGCCAGCGAGCCGACACCCACCTCGCGCCCCGCGACCAGGTTTCCTTGGGAGACCAGCGAGTAGCCGATTCCTGCGCCGGTAGTGACGAGCGCAAAGTCGGGGCGATTCTTACCCGAGCCGAACCAGCGCTCGGCCTCGGTCCAGGCGGCCACGTCGTTGTCGACGGCACTGGGCAGGCCCGTCGCCTCTTCGAGCATCCTGGCCAATGGCACGTCATCTTCCCAGCCCATGTAGGCGGCTTGGCGCAAGATCTTGTAATCCTCAGTGAGGCCGCCGGCCGATACGCCCAGCGCACTCACTTTGTCGACGCCCGCACCCAACTCGGAGGCAAGCGCGGCCACCACTTCGACAACGGCCTCCGGTTCGCGATCCGCAATCGGCACAATCCTCGATTCGACGACGTTGGCTCGCA
>JAISTE010000123.1 GCA_031272825.1 Propionibacteriaceae bacterium
TTCGTAGCTTGGATGGGTCTGGCAGGAGGTACGAGCGGAACGAAGTGGAGCGTGGTACCTCCCGGTTGCGGAGAAAACACACAACCCCTCCTTTGAGCGAGACTCAATCGCGGACGGAGAATTGGAGTTGGTGATGACCCCGTCCCCGGATCAAGTCCGGGGACGTGGTTAGAGTCCGGCGGCGTGTTGGTTGGGGTTGTAAAACCAACCTATTACTGCTGCTTCGCACGCTTTCGGGCGACGGCTTCGTTTACCAATCGCTCTTTTTCTAGTGCGTATGGCAGCGAGTGGCGTTCCATCCAGGAGGCCGCGGGTTCGTTGTCGACTGAGCGCAGGCCTGCAATGATCTTGCGGATGCGCTCGGGCGAGCGGTTCTGGCTCATGCGCGCGTGGCCCTCAACTTCTTTAATCTTGATCTCGATCGCCACCATCGCCTTGAGCATTCCTTGCAAGAGCCGCTCGGGGACGTCGAAGAGTTCGTAGGTGGGCTCGAACATCGCCGAGAGCTTGTGCATCTCGCGCTCGACCCAGTCCGGCTCGGTGTGGACGATCATCTCGCCGCGCACGTGCACGGCCACGTAGTTGGTGATGGCGACGACCTGGGCCTCGTCCGGCTCGTGCAGCCACTCGGACTGCAGGTAGGCCTCCGGCCCGTGCAAGATCACCAGTACCTCTTTGGCCGAATCTTTCCAGGCGTCGTTGAGCCAGTTGAGATGCCCGACCAGCGAGCCGCGCTCGCTCATGTCCGGGTCGTAGCGGAAGGGCGTGTAGGTGGCCGTCACACCGGCCTCGGATTGGGTGATCAGATCCCCGCCGATCTTGGGGGTTTCGAGCAGCTCTTGGATGGCCTCGTCGGACATCTTGTAATGGGAGGCTGTGTACATGGCACCTATCTTTCTTACTCTTGCAAGGCGGCGAAGGCCTCTCGCAGCAGGCCTTCGTCTAGACCTTGGACGATGACCGGATTCGCCAGCCCGTCCAGCAGCACCAACCTCAGCGTGGTGCCGCGGGTCTTCTTGTCGAGGCTCATCGTAGTACGAAGTTCATCGTAACTCGCCCCGGAATAAGTGATTGGCAAGCCCGCAAACTCCAAAACTTTGCGGTGGCGGGCCAGCAGCCCGGCGTCGATCATGCCCATGCGGAAGGCCACCTCGGCGGCGAAGACCATGCCGATGGCGACGGCCTCCCCGTGGCGCAAGGTGAAGTGCTCGTGAGCTTCGATGGCGTGGGCGAGCGTGTGGCCGTAGTTGAGGGCCTCTCGGCCGATCTCCTTCTTGGAAAAGCCGCCCAACTCGCGAAAATCCTCGGAGACGATCTGGGCCTTGACCGCAACCGCCTTGCGGATCATCTGAGCCATGCCCTCATCGGTTTGGTATATGACGTTCGGGTTGGCCTCGAAGTCGTCCAAGATGGTGGTGTCGGAGATGAACCCCACCTTGAGCACTTCGGCGAATCCAGAGCGCAGCTCGCGCGAGGGCAGGGTTTCCAGCCAGGACATGTCGGCGAGCACGGAGTAGGGCTCGTAGAAGGCACCGACCAGGTTCTTGCCCATCGGCAGGTTGATGCCGGTCTTGCCGCCGACCGCGGCGTCGACCATGCCCAGCACTGTGGTGGGCATGGCCACGTAGCGCACCCCGCGCAGCCAGGTGGCGGCGACGAATCCGGCCAGGTCGGTGGTCGCTCCCCCGCCGACGCCGAAGATGGCGTCCGAGCGGGTAAATCCGGCCTCGGCCAGTTGGTTCCAACAGTGGGCCAGTACCTGAGGGGTCTTGGCCGATTCGGCATCGGGCACCGGGATTTCGAGAACCTGGCTGGGGATGGCGGAGATCAGTTCACCCAAGTAGGGCCGCAGTTTCGGCGGGAAGATGACGGCCACGCGGTCGACGCCGTCAAACAAAGAGGGCACGAGCGAGAACGTGTCCCGGCCTATGACCACCTGGTAGAAGTTGCCGGAATTTACGTCGATCGGCGTCCAGGCGTTCATAGTTACCTCCTCAGTGTTCAACCGGCCAGGCCAGGTTTTCCTCATAGCTTTGCAGATTGCGGCGAATCTCGGATAGGGAGTCCCCGCCCAACTTCTCGTGCAGGGCATCGGCCAAGACCAACGCCAGCATCGCCTCAGCGACGACGCCAAAGGCAGGCACCGCCGTGATGTCCGAGCGCTGGTAGTGGGCTTTGGATGGTTCCATCGTGGACAGATCCACGCTCGGCAGCCCGACGGGAACGGTCGGGATCGGCTTCATGGCCGCCCTAGCCCAAAGCACCTGCCCGTTGGAGATGCCGCCCTCGATGCCGCCGGCGTTGTTCTGGGTTCGCCCAAGTTGGCCGTCGCGCAGGACGATCGGGTCGTGGGCCTGGGAGCCGGGCAGTGATGCGAACCCGAAGCCCTCACCGATCTCCACGCCCTTGCAGGCCTGGATGGACATCAGCGCACCGGCGATGCGCCCGTCCAAGCGCGTGTCCCACTGCGAATACGAACCCAGGCCGACGGGAACCCCGTAGGCGAGCACCTCGACTACTCCCCCTAAGGTCTCCTTATCGGCGCTGGCCTTCTCCACAGCCTCGACGAACTCACTCGAATCCCCGAACACACGCGCGGGATCGGCGTCGATCGCCGCTAGATCCGACGGAACGGGCCGGGTAGCCGGTTCGTTGCGGGCGCTGCCGAGCTGCACCACGTGGCTGAGCACCTCGATACCGGAAACCTGCCGGATGAAGGCCTTGGCGATCTCACCGCAGGCGACGCGGGCCGCGGTCTCGCGGGCCGAAGAGCGCTCTAAGGAGGGGCGCGCGTTCTCGAATCCGTACTTGGCCATGGCGGCGAGGTCGGCGTGCCCCGGGCGCGGGCGGGTGAGCTCGGACTTGGACTCGCCGTCCACCGGGTCGGGGCTCATCGCGGTAGTCCACTTCGGCCACTCGGTATTGCCGATCTCAATGGCGATCGGCGAACCCATACTGAGCCCGTGGCGGATGCCGGAGAGGATCGTCACCTCGTCTTGTTCGAAGGCCATGCGCTTTCCGCGCCCCAGGCCGAGCCGCCTGCGCGCGAGGGCGCGGCGGATGTCGTCGGATGTAATCGAGATCCCGGCGGGTACCCCTTCGATAAATGCGATCAGGGAGCGGCCGTGGGATTCGCCAGCAGTGAAGAAACGCATCAGTTACCGAAGCACTTCTTGTGGTTCTCGGCTGAAGCGGCGCACCAGGCCTGGAGCTTCTGGTTGTTGGCCTCGTGTTCGGCCTGCGTACTGGCATATGCGATCTCGCCAGTGTCCAGGTTAACGACCATGAAGTAGTACCAATCTCCCTCTGCAGGGTTCACTGCGGCCTCGAGAGATTTCTCCGAAGGCGAGGCGATCGGCCCAGGCGGGAAACCACCCTTGTATTTCGGGTTCACGCAGGTCACTCCCGTCGTCGGCGACGTGTACGAAGGATACGTGTTGTACGCCGACTTCTTGCACAGCTCCGCGTCCTCGGAGTAAGCCTGAACAGGCGGATTGGCGTCGTTTCGGTAGTTCGCATACTGGACTGTGGAGTCCAGCTGCAACGCACCTCCCGTCGGAGAGCCAGGCTTCATCCGGTTAAGGATCGCGCGTGCGATCTTAGGACGATCCTCGTCGTTCGGCCCCGTCTCCTTCTCAATAATGGAGGCCAAAATCAGCGCTTGATACGGAGTCATATCAAGTGCCTTAGCCTTCGTCGCAAAGTCCAGCTTCGACACCGTCGTCTTGAACTCGGAAACGATCTGCTTGACCACGCGCTTGGCGTAGGTCTCGTCCTTCTCGTCGTCGCCCTTCAGCGGAATGTCATACGTATCCGGGAACAGATACCCTTCGATCGTCTTCCCCTCGTTCCAGTCGGGCACGCCCACGGCCTCGGGATCCTTGAACACGGCCTGCCACACCTCGGCGGGAACGCCGGTCTTGTCTACGAAGGTTTGCACCTGCTGGGCCAGCCACTTGCCGTCGGCCAGGCGCAGCGAGTTCATCACGCGGTTCTCGGGGTTGAGCAGCATGCTCAACGCAGTCTTGTTGGAAAGCTGTTTGCGCAGCTTATAGGTTCCGACCTGGATCTTGGTTGCCTCGGATTCGCGGGCCGTCCATTCCTTAATGAAGCCGCGCTTGGTCTTCACCACGTCGGCGTCAACGAGGATCTGCGCGATCGACGTGCCCGTTGCCCCCTCCGGAATGGTGACCTGCACCTCTTCGGAGGTCGGATCGTCGGTGTAGTCCTCGGATTCGGCGGAGAACGACGCCCACTTCTCACCAATCTGGTCGGCGACGAACCAGCCGCCGCCCACGATCACCGCAAGGGATACGACGACCGCGAAGATGTTCCGCGCCCATCTAAAGGCACCGGGTGCGTCTATCGCGCGTTTGGGACTCATTCGTACTCCTCACCCGGGGGTCGCCCGGTGTTTCT
>JAISTE010000003.1 GCA_031272825.1 Propionibacteriaceae bacterium
CCGTTCTTGTCGGTGAGCTTCCACTGGTAGGCGGGTGTCCAGCCGTCCGCACCAGAGCTGATCTCGGCAGTGACCGTGTCCCCGACCAACGGTTCGAGATTGGAGATTTCGACTTTCCACTCGTCGGTCGCGATCTTGTCCGCCTTCTTCACCGTGCCGACCGTGATGGTCGGAGCCGTGTCGGTACCGCCGTTAGGCTTGGTGATGGTGACATCGACGGTGAGCTCTTTGCCCAGGTCATCGGCTGTCGGCGCGTAGGTGCAGCCGCTCGTGGAGATCGTTGTTCCAGCAGCCTTCCACACGCATGAGGCCCACTCCTCATACTCGTCATGCTCGCCAAAGTCCGGCGTCACCCCGGTGTCGACTTTGAGATCGTTCGGGTCGAGCTTGACTTCGAGTATGCTCACGTCTGGAGCCATCACGCCGGACTCTACATCTGAAAGAACCGACTTGTTTTCGATATCAGCGAAGCCTTGGCAGGAAGTGTCGCTGCAGGTGATGTTCTCGACTATAACTTCGATTTGGTGGCTGACGTCACCGAGAACGATGG
The DNA here is from genome assembly GCA_031272825.1 of Propionibacteriaceae bacterium. Lineage (GTDB taxonomy): Bacteria > Actinomycetota > Actinomycetes > Propionibacteriales > Propionibacteriaceae > Propionicimonas. The sequence goes on from JAISTE010000003.1 coordinate 551, forward strand.
TGTAGCTGGTTTTGTCAGAGCCGGACTGCAACAGGGTGTGATCCGTCTCGTCAATGCTGTCAACTCGATACCAGGTGTACGTGGCCGTGTAGCCTTCAGGCACCGCGTCGACGGTAAGCACCATGCCGAACTCGGTGTAGCCGGTGAGCTTCGGCTCGTAGTAAGGGGCCGGATTTTGCGCCCACAGAACCAGATTCCCGGCATCTGCTGCAGCCACAGACTGCAGGTTGACCAAATCGTCCGGCGAGTTGTTGTCCGGATCGTCATCGTCGTCCACCAGGAAGGGAATAATGGTGTAGCCCTCTGGGTCACTGCGAACGAGGCTAATTGAGTAGGACATGTTCGCCCAGGTCTTGTGTTCGAAAGCGCCCTCTGTGATAGCGGCATATCCCTGCTCGACTCGCGAGCCAGCCTCACTGACTGAAATCTTCACCTTAAAGCCGTCCGGGGCCGTAAGACCGGTGACGGTTCCGCTAATGGTTTGACCTTTGTCATTAGCAGCGACGACGACCGTCTGCCCGCCGCTCACCTCTTGCCAGGCGTGAGCTTCAGTGTTCCGTGGGGTCGGTGTACCACCCGTAATCGTGATCGGGGCATACAGCCGCGTATTGGAGTCTAACAACCGCACCGAATACTGCATTCCCGACAAGACGTGCACTGTGGCGCTGGCATCATTTCCCTCGATGTCAACAGTCTTGACCGCCTCAGCAGACACTCCGTCGGGCGTGCTGCTGTATGCCGAAATTTCCAGCACATAGCTGTGCTTTGTGTTGAGTCCGCTGAGATTCAGCGTCAGATCTGAGGTGGCAGGGCGGGTGAAGGCCAAATCGTTGCTACCAGCCGTCAGCAAGTACGGGGTGTATTGGGACGATATATTGTGCTTGACGTTCTCTTCCTCACCCGCATTGTCTCTGAACTGGATGTTGTAGCAGTAGTTCGAGGAGACATCGACTGTGAAGGTTCCGCTGCCAACGGTGCTTCCATTAACGTTCGCGAAGCTGGAGGTACCAAAGGTCTTTTGCACGTTGTCACAGCTAGCAGGCTGGTAGATTACCTTCCAGCCGGTGAAGTTATAGCCTGATCCGCTAATGTTCCCGCTAACGGTAGTCAGAGTCGCAGGAGCCGCAACCGAACTCGCATCCAGCGCCACACCAGAGAGTGATCCATCGGAGCCTGGGGTGATGTATCCAACGCTTGCAGGATCGCCCGCGCCGAGCTTGAACACCATGTATGCCTCAGAGACGCTGTTGTACACCATCAGCTGATAGCAGTTAGTGCTAGCAGCGCTGATGGCTTCAGCGTTCGGCTCGAAGCTAAAGGTGCCGCCGCTTTTCAGATTGACACTTCCCATATCGTCCACGGGGTCGCCGCTCCAAGTGCTGCATGCGTTGTCATACTCCACTGACCAAATCGACGAGTCATCGGTTGGGGCAACTAGCCATTCCGCCGGTTGATCAGTCCACTGGGTCGGCACCGCATCTGATCCTGACGATACGTAGGTTGGCAGCGTGACGGTTCCCGAGATCACCGGACCGGCCGCATGTGCGAGTGTTGGGCTCAGGCCCGCAGGCGCTAGTCCCACCGACAGCGCGATTGACAGCGCGGCAATTACGGGTCGCGCTTTCCTTGCTTTCATTTGCTTCCCCCTAGCGTTCCTGGCAGCACGTTCCCCTGGCTGCGCGTTGCTGTGCGCCAACCTATCAGAGGTGAAAGTTGAATACCGGGATTTGCACAATATTGAATCCCTTCACCAATCACGTCGGCCCCCTGCATCTCAAGCGCGAAATCGCCGTTTCTCGAAGGGGCGGCAAAACAGCTAATCTATGGCCGAAGGAGGGCAAATGAAGGCTCTTTACAAGGCCCAAGCGGCACCGGGCTTCGAGTTCGCCGAGGTTCCCGAACCCCAGATCGGCCCCGACGACGTCCTAATCAAAGTGCTCAGAAGCGGCATCTGCGGCACCGACCTGCACATCCTCGAATGGGACGACTGGGCTCAGCACAACATCAACGCCCCTCTGGTTCCCGGCCACGAGTTCTACGGGGAGGTGGTTCAGATCGGGGCAGGTGTGCGCGACGTCAAGGTCGGCGACCGCGTCTCCGGCGAGGGGCACATCGTGTGCGGCACCTGCCGCAACTGCCGGGCCGGGCGCCGCCAGATGTGCATCCGCACCCAGGGCCTGGGCTGCCAGCGCGACGGGGCCTTTGCACAATATCTATCTCTCCCGGCTGAAAACGTCTGGGTTCACCACGCCGACATCTCTCCCGAGGTCGGGGCGATCTTCGATCCGCTGGGCAACGCCGTCCACACCGCGCTCGCCTTCCCGGTACTCGGAGAGGACGTGCTGGTGGCAGGCTGTGGCCCAATCGGCCTGATGGCCATCGCCGTGGCTCGGTTCGCGGGCGCACGCTATATCGTCGGCACGGACGTCTCGGCCCCCCGTCTGGAAATGGCCAAGTCTATGGGAGCTGATTACGTCGTCGACGTCTCCAGCGCGCCCATCCAATCGGCCCAGCAGGCCTTGGGCATGAGGGAGGGTTTCGACGTCGGCTTCGAGATGTCCGGAGCCCCCACCTCGCTGCCCCAGATGATCGCCAACATGAACCATGGCGGAAGGATCGCCATGCTCGGCCTGCCGCACGGCGACATCGCGGTGGACTGGGGCACGGTCGTCACCCACATGCTGGTACTCAAGGGCATCTACGGCCGCGAGATGTTCGAAACCTGGAACGCCATGGGCGCCATGCTGCAAACCTCCCCCGAGCTGAACGCCCGCATCTCCTCGGTGATCACCGATCAGTTCCCGGCCAGCGATTGGGAGCGCGGCTTCGCCGCCGCCAAATCCGGCGGGGTAGGAAAAGTGGTTCTCAACTGGGAAGAACTGTGATGAGGGTCGCTGCTGCCCACCAAATGACGAGCTAAAGAAGACAACATGTACACAATGAAAGAATTCCTCCAATCCGAGCTCGACGGCATCGAAGCCGAGGGCCTGACCAAGCGCGAGCGGGCCATCTCGACCCCGCAGTCGGCGGCGATCGTGGCCGACGGCAAGCCGATCCTGAACTTTTGCGCCAACAACTATCTGGGCCTCGCCGATTCCCCCGAGCTCATCAACGCCGGAAAGGTCGCGCTGGACGAGTTCGGCTACGGCCTGGCGTCGGTGCGTTTCATCTGCGGCACGCAAACCCAGCACCTAGAGCTGGAGCAAAGAGTCTCGAAGTTCTTGGGAACCGAGGCGACGATTCTCTATTCCTCTTGTTTCGACGCCAACGGCGGGGTTTTCGAACCGCTTTTCGGCCCCGAGGACGCCATCATCTCTGACGAACTCAACCACGCGTCCCTCATCGACGGAATCCGGCTTTCCAAGGCCGCGCGCTACCGCTACAAGAACCGGGACATGGCCGATCTGCGCGCCCAACTGGAAGCGGCCAAGGACAAGCGCTTCAAGGTGATCGCCACCGACGGCGTGTTCTCCATGGACGGCTACATTGCCCCGCTGGCCGACATCTGCGATCTCGCCGACGAATACGGCGCGCTGGTACTGGTGGACGATTCCCATGCGGTCGGCTTCGTCGGCGCTCATGGCCGCGGCACCCCCGAGCTGACGGGCACCGAGGGCCGGATAGACATCTACACCGGCACCTTCGGCAAGGCCCTGGGCGGGGCGTCCGGCGGCTACGTATCTTCACGCAAGGAGATCGTCGACCTGCTGCGCCAGCGCTCGCGCCCCTACCTGTTCTCGAACACAGTATCGCCTGTGGTGGTTGCGGGCACGCTGCGCGCGCTGGAGCTCATCGAGAGCTCGGACGGCCTGCGTGCCAAGCTGCGCGCGAACGCCTCCCTGTTCCGCTCGCTCATGACCGAGGCCGGTTTCGAGCTGCTGCCGGGCGAGCACCCGATCATCCCGGTGATGTTCGGCGACGCCGCACTGACGGCCCGCATCGCGGCCAAGATGCAGGAACTCGGTGTCTACGTCACGGCCTTCTCCTACCCAGTGGTTCCCAAGGGTAAGGCGCGCATCCGCGTCCAGCTCTCGGCGGGCCACACGGAAGAAGAGATCCGCCGTTGCGTAGAGGTGTTCAAGGAAGCCGCGGGCAAGTAGCCGCCCAGGCGGCCAGGCCCTTGTCTTTCGGCAGGCAGGCGTAGAGCGTGGCCTGGTAGGCGTGGTAAAGGTCGGGCCTGCCAATCCATGTGTTCGTGCTGGGGTTGGCCTGAGCGTCGAGTTCGGGGTACCAGTTGCCGCCTTGATCCACCAAGTGTGCGTCGATGAAAGCCCAGATTTGCTCGTACCACTTGGCGTAATACACGTTGCCGGTTTCCAGCCATAGGAGCCGCGCCGCGCCGACGCCCTCGGCCAGTTCCCACCAAAAGCGCGTGTCTACAACGGGTTTTCCGTCCCAGCCAACGGTGTATACAAAACCTCCGGGTGCGGCCCAGCCATCGGCGATCGCGCCTCGGAACAGCCGCTCGGCTGCTGGGAGCAGCCACGGTTCGTCGACGCCCAGGCCCTTCAGCTGCATCAGAAGCTTCGCCCATTCCAGCCAGTGCCCCGGCTGCGAGCCGTAGGGGCGGAAGGGGTGGGCGGGGTAGTCGCGGTTATATCCCGGAAGCTTGCCCCAGCTGGCATCGAAGTGCTCGACGAGCCGCCAAGAACCCTCATCAATGCTGGCAGCCGGCCCGGCAATCCGGCGTGCGATCCTCACCGCCCGCTCTAGGGCAAGCGCATCCCTAGTGGCTTCCCAGCAGGCGATCAGCGCCTCGGTTAGGTGCATGTTGGCGTTTTGCCCGCGGTAGGCGTCCGCGCAGGTGAAAGCCCGGTCGAAATCCTCGATGCAGGCCCCGTCCGCCTCCACCCAGTAGCGGTTTTCTAATAGCTCCAGCGCGTGGTCGACGAGGCTCGGCCCGCCGTCAAGGCCTGCGAGCACCGCCGTTGAGCCCGCCAGCAACACATGCGCTTGCCCGTAGAGCTCCTTGCGATCGCTGGGGGTATCGCCTCCCACCTGCGCAAACCAGCCGCCGAATTCCTTGTCCTGCCCCGGCCCGCCCGCGTAGAAATCCACCCCGTGCTGGGCGAGCGCCTTGGCACCTGGCTGCCCCAGCAGGTGGGCGAGGGCGAAGACGTGGGTCATGCGCGCCCCAATCCACAGCTGTGAGCCCTTTTCGGCCAGCGGCTCGCCGTCTTCTCCTAGCCAGGCGAAGCCGCCGCCGTCAAGCGCGACGTGCGGCTCATAGAAACTAATCAGCCGCTCGCGCATCTGTTCTAGAAAATCCAGGTGCAAAGAATCGAGGAAGCTGTACTTCATGACAACTCCAATCCGCATGCTTTGAATGCCATAAGCGCTGCCCCAAAGGCTCCGGGCTCTGCGGGCTCACCGGCGCTGGCGACCTGGCCCAGCGCCCTTCTCAGATGCGCCACCAACGGGTCGAAGAGCCAGCCACCGAAAGTGTTGATGCGCTTAGGCTCTCCCAAGATCGCGTTCATCTCGCGCGTGACCGCTGCCGAATCCGCGACCAACTGCTCGGCCGCCGCCCTCCAGGCACCGGCTCGGGTGACCTTGTCAGAGATGTCTGCGATGCCGAACCCGTCATTTCCGACGTCCAACAACCGAATCCGCGAAGGTTCAGCTTCCAGCGCGGCCAAAGACAGCTCTCGGCGCGATTCGCGGGTATCAGCACCGAGCAGCATCGAGAGCCTTTCCATCGTCATGCCGGTAGACAAAGGACGCAGCACTGTAAAGCGATCCGCGAACGGGTGCCAGTCCACCCCGGCTCCGGCACGCACCAGGGCCAGGCGTTGGGCGTCGTCCACGCTGGCCTCAATGCGAACCTGCGCCTCGGCGGTTCCCAGCGACACGTTCAGCGTGCCGATCTGAGCGCCGCCGAACGCCAACGCGGCCATGGGGTGATCGTGCCCGCCGGTTGCCACCGTAATGCCCTTCAGCACTTCCGGGATTTCCCCATTGGCTGCCCCGAGCGCGCTGCCGGAAGCCGCCGTCTGTTCAGGTACCAGCCAAGTTCCGGCACCCAAAAACTCGAAGGCGTCCTCCCACCACTTGCCGGTGGGGATGTCGAGCAGGGCGCTGCGCGAAGCCAAGGAAATCTCCGCCGCGCGCACGCCGGTGAGCCGAAAGGCCACGTAGTCTGGCACGTTCAGCCACGTCTGCCCGGGAGCGAAGCGGTGGCCCTGCACCCTTAGATAGTCGAGCTTGGCAAGCGAGGGAACGGAGTTGGGCTCGCGCCCGGTATGGATCATGTACTCGTCCGCGCCGAAATGCCTCGTCAAGCGAGTGGGGTCGCCCAGGCTGTGGTGCCAGGCGTATCCGGGGGCAAGCACTTTTCCGCCAGCATCTAGCAGTGCTCCCGTCTCCCCCATCCCGGTGACTGCCAGCCCCAGGATCTCGTGACCGCTCGCTCTTCCGCGTTCGGCCACCTGAGCAGCCAGCCGCAAAGCGATATCTCCGACCAGGTTCAGGTCAAATTGCAGCTGGCCTGCGGCCATAACCCACGGGGTGAGCTCTGAGGCCAGAGCGAGTTCTTCGCGGGTTTCCCCCACCAGGCTCGCCTTGATTCGGGTGGTGCCCATGTCCAGGCCGATTGCTGTCCTCATAGCTTCCCCCTCGCCTCTAGTGCGAGCCCGCGGGCGAGCTCTAGGTGTTTGAGCGGTGCCCCTGCGCTTTCAGCTAGTTCCAAAGCCCTGGAAACCCGCTCTCCCTTTCCGAGCTTGCGCTGCGGATCGCGCGCCACGCGCGTGCACGGATCGGCGAGAGCCTGGTTCCCGAACCTCTCCAGCAGGTCGTAGATGTAGGTCAAAAGCGCGGACATCTTCACCGAATACCTGGAGCTCAGCCCGGCGCTTGATTCGCACATCGCCGCAAACGTCAGCCCCCAAATCTCCGGCATCGAGATCGCCTGCCACAGGTACTCGGCACCGCGATCCAGCCCCAGGAGTGCGGCCAGAAAGTGCCCCAGATTGTGGACGGCCAGCTTGCGGTCTTCGTAGAAGTCGAACGGGATGGAGCCGTCCTGGATCACACGCGCCGGAAGCTCACCACCGCGCCTCTTGGCGGCTGTGTCGATCGGCAGCTCCCCGTACGGCTCGACCACGACCGCAGCGCCCGCGTCCGGCCCGGCAGCGGGAATCATCCGTCCGACGACCGTGCGCACCAGGCCGAAATCATCGGGTTCCGCCCCGAGCGCGGCCAAGGCATAGCCGAGCCTGCGGTCGGCGGCGTGCAGGTTTTCGCACAAGAGCACGTCGATCGGGCGACCACTCAACTTGCGCGCCGAGGCCAGCAGCGGTGCCAGCGACGGCAGCACCCGTGCGCCGACGCTCGTCGCCACCAGATCGGATTCGGCGAGCAGCGCCGGGGCTTCTGCCGAGTTCACATGCACGCTTCGAGCTACCGGCACCCACTTTTCCCGGGCCCCGGCGTTCGACACCGTCTTGTGTTCGTACCCGCCTTGGGCATTGAGCAGCTCGAGCAGCTGTTGGTCGACGTCAAGGAAGGAGACCTCCCAACCGGCCTCGGCGAATAGCTCTCCGATGAGGCCTCTGCCGACCATTCCGGCTCCGACAATGCTGATCCTGGGCATTAGCGGTACCACAAATCCAGATAGCCCTTGACAATGCCGCGCATCGCCTCAAAGACAACCAATTGCCGCCAGGTCGTCGTGCAGTACGCGAGGTCGGCCCCGGCCACCTCTTTCGCGTGCCGCTGCATCTGTTCGAGCAAAATGGGGCTGGTATCGCGTTC
>JAISTE010000071.1 GCA_031272825.1 Propionibacteriaceae bacterium
GGAGGGGTTGTGTGTTTTCGTAGCTTGGATGGGTCTGGCAGGAGGTACGAGCGGAACGAAGTGGAGCGTGGTACCTCCCGGTTGCGGAGAAAACACACAACCCCTCCTTTGAGCGAGACTCAATCACGGACGGAGAACTGGAGTTGGTGACGGGCTGAAGGAGATCCTATCCGTCACTTTGCTCCTTGAGACCGGGTGTGGGATGACGGCGTGGTGGGATGTGTGGCGGCCCTGGATCGGAGTCCGGGGGCGGGTTGTCGTGGTTCGGGGATGGGTTAGAACCGTACGTCAATCTACGAGATTGCTGAAGTGGTTCAGCGGCGCTACGGGCCCAAGGTAGGATGCTTGCCCATGTACAACTTCGAAGAACTCGCAAGTCTCGCTGCTGTCACCCCCACTGGAAACGTCTTCCCGGTGGCCTCTCCCCTCGACCAATCGAAGCTCGGGGATGTTCCGCTCGGCACTGCTGCCGATATTGAGAACGCGGTGGCCAAGGCTCGCGCCGCACAAATCAAGTGGGCGAAGGTTCCGGTTCGGAAGCGCGCCGACGTCATGCACAATATCCAGGCCCAGTTCGGCGCCCACCGCGACGACTTGCTCGACCTGGTTCACCTGGAGAACGGCAAGTCCCGCATCCACGCGCTCGAAGAGTTCCTGGATTGCCTGTTGACGTCTGGATTCCTCAGCGCCAACGCCGCGAAGATCCTGGGGACGCAGCACCGGGGCGGGGCCATCCCCGGGCTCACCTCGACGACGGTGAGGTACCAGCCCAAGGGCGTCGTCGGGATTATCTCTCCTTGGAATTACCCGCTTACCCTGGCTGCATCGGATGCCATGGCAGCGATCACCGCCGGGAACGCGGTGGTGATCAAGCCCGATTCCGAAACCCCGTTCACCGCACTGGCAGTGGCCAAGGTCTTCGCGGACGCCGGACTCCCCGACGGCCTGTTCCAGGTAGTTCCCGGCCCGGGAGCGGTTTTGGGGACGCCCTTGATCGAGAACATCGATCACCTCATGTTCACCGGCTCTTCGGCAACCGGCAGGAAGGTCGCCGCCCAGGCCGAGGCGCGCCTGATCTCGTGCTCGGCAGAGCTCGGCGGGAAGAACGCCATGATCGTGCGCTCCGACGCCGACATCCCACGGGCAGTCGAGGGTGCGATGAACGCGTGCTTCTCCTCCACCGGACAGCTGTGCGTCTCGATCGAGCGCATCTACGTACATGAGCACATCTACGACCAATATGTCTCAGCGCTGGTCGAGCGCACCAACAAGCTGGTGCTCTCCGCCGCCGACGGCTGGGGCACCGATCTGGGGCCGCTGGTCAACCAAGGCCACTTCGACAAGGTGAAACACCACGTAGATCAGGCGGTGGAATCCGGGGCCACCGTGCTCGCCGGGGGCAAGCCCCGCCCCGATCTCGGGCCGCTGTTCTTCGAGCCGACCCTGTTAGAGGGAGTCACCGATAAGGCCGAGATCTACCGCGAGGAGACCTTTGGGCCGGTCGTGGCCATCTACAAGGTGCGCGACGACCAGGAGGCCATCGAGCAGGTCAACGACACCGAATACGGGCTGAACGCCTCCATCTGGACGCGCGACGTGCGCCGCGGGCGCAAGATCGCCGCCGAGCTGCACGCTGGAACGGTAAACATCAACGAGGGTTACGCCGCCACCTGGGGTTCGGTCGCCGCGCCGATGGGCGGGATGGGCATCTCCGGTCTGGGCAGGCGCCACGGGGCCGAGGGCCTGCGCGGCTACTGCGAGCCGCAGACCATCGCGGTGCAGCGCCTGATGAACATCGCCGCACCCAAGGGCGTCGACCGCGAGGTCTACGCAGACGTCATGAGCGTGGGCAGCAAGTACCTGCACCTCTCCGCCGTCAACGGCGTGCGGCGGCTGTGCTCGGCCCTGGCCGCCACCGGCCACCACATCCAACAGCAGCGAGTAAAGCCGGCTGTGACGGAGGCCCAGGCCGCAACCGAGGCCGTGGCCGAAACCGCGAAGGCGGTAAAGAAAGGCGTCGTCAGGGCCATATCCTTCGCCGAATCCGACACCTCGGGGGCAGCCCTGTGGCGCCACGCGGTGCCGTTCAAGGGTGCGCGGGTCGTCATCACGGGTGCCGGCTCGGGCATGGGCAGGCTCATGGCCATCGGGGCGGCCAAGCGCGGGGCCTCGCTGGTGGCGATCTGGGATTTGTCCGAGGAACGGGCCCAGGGCGTCGCCAAGGAGGTGGAGTCCTACGGGGCTAAGGCCCTGGCGCTCGCAGTCGACGTGACCAACCAGCGGCAGGTGGCCGCCGCGGCGAAGAAGACCGGAGACGTCGACATCTTGATCAACAACGCCGGGGTCGTCGGGGGCCGCACGCTGCTGGAAGAGCCGCCTGCGGCCGTCAACCGAACCATCGACGTCAACCTCAAGGCCCTCTTCTGGGTTACCAAGGCGTTCTTGCCGGGGATGATCTCCCAGCACCGCGGGTACGTGGTGACGATGGCGTCGGCGGCGGGGCTGCTCGGCGGGGCGAAGATGGCCGACTACGCGGCCTCGAAGTTCGGGGCTTTCGGTTTCAACGAGTCGCTGCGCAACGAGATGCGGCAGGGCAAGACGGGCGTCGGCACGATGATCGTGTGCCCGTACTACACCAAGACGGGCATGTTCGCCGGGGTGAAGACCAAGTTCCCGCTGCTGCTTCCGCTGCTGGAGCCGCAGAAGGTCGCCGACGCGGTGTTGGACGGCGTGGAGCGCGGCAAGAAGCAAATCATCAAGCCCTGGTTCGTGCGCACCACCTTCTTGCTGCGCAACCTGCCGGTTTCGTTCCTGGATGCGATCGCCGATCTGTTTGGCATCAACTCTTCGATGAGCGATTTCACCGGGAGAAGCTCGGATCGGGTCTGATTTTGGCCGCCCCGGATCGGAGTCCGGGGACGACACGGATCCAGCCCGAGGACGACACACGACAGAATTGATTGTGGGCGGGGGTGCTGCATCCCCCGCCCACAACCTTTCTCTGGATTGGTACGTCTATTTCAGGTACTTCTTCGGAATCCATCCGGTGCGCTTGCCGATCTTGACCTTCGCCCAGTTGGTCTTGGTGACCTTGAGTACCTTGACCTTCTCGCCCTTATGGACGTAGCCGACGGTCTTGGAGGACATCGACGCGGACTTGTGCAAGATGAGCGTGTTGGCGCCGGTGATCTTGGACGTCGGGAAAAGCAGGTTGACGGTCGTGATCTGGCCCTTCCAGCCCTTATCCGGCGAGCCGCCGTTGATGAAGTAGAGCTTCTTGCCGTCGTTGGAGACGATGCCGATGGGCATGATGGTTTTGGTCGACTTGAACGAGCCCACGACCTTGTTGGTCTTGGTGTCGATCACCTGGACGGTGTTCGGCGAGGGCAGGTACTTGGTGAAGCCGTCCTGGTCGGGGTTGGTGGCGAACAGGTAGCCGTTCGAGTACAGCAGCTTGTCGGCCACGTTGTTCTTCGGCAGGTTGATCGTCGCGACCTTCACGATCTTGTTCGGATTGGAAAGATCGAGGACGTCGATGTAGAAGGGCTTTCCGTCGGTGACTTCGGTGGAGACCGAGCGGTACACCTTGCCGCCGCCGATGTTGACGATGTCGTAGAACTTGGTGTTGGGCGTCCCCCAAGCTTCCCCGGCGTCGACGGCCGTAACCTTGAGCTTCTTCGTGTCATAGATGGCCGTGAACGCGAACGAGTCCTCGGCGAAGGTGCCTTCCAGCGACAGGTAGAGATAGCGGTCGTTGTCAGAGCACGCGATGGCGACCACCTGCAACGTGGTGACCTCTGCCTCGGCTGGGTAGTAGTCCAGGATTGCGGACAGGTCGAAGTGCTTGGTGATCTTGTTCGTCTTGGTGTTGAGCGCCTGGATCTCGGTACCCGAGTGGGAGCCCAGGTAGATGTACTTGCCGTTGTTGCTGGCGGCCAGCACCTCGGGGTCGGAGAACGCCGTGGTTTCCTTGAGCTTCACCGTTTTGGTGACCTTGTTCTTCGTGGCGTCAATGACGAAGAGCTTGTTCAGGTACTCGTCGAGCGCGTAGACCTTGTTCCCTAAGACCGCCAGCTCGGCTGTCTCGAAGGTCTTCGACGAGGTGAGCTTGATCGTCTTGATCTGCTTACCGGTCTTGGGGTTTACCACGTTGACTACGGGTTTGGCGTGGTCGAGCACGTAGAGGTTTCCGTTCTTGGCCTGCACGATGTCGATGGGGAAGGTACCGCCGGTGGCGATGGTCTTGGAATCGACGTCGGTGAACGGGCCGGTGGCCGCATGGGCGCTGGGTACGACGGCGAGCGAGGCCGCGAGCGCGAGCGCTGCGATAAAAGCAATCTTCTTCACTGTTGCTCCTTATTAGGATTGCGCCAAGTGAACGAAGAGATGGGTGCGGTTATTCCCGGCGTTCTCCAGCCTCTGCCCGCCCGCACATGCGGACACTGGGGCGCGGGCGGGACAAGTGTGATTGGGTACTCGTATCGCCAAGATAGACTCGCCCGAGGAAAGGGGACGGATGAACACTCTTCGCGCCGAAAAACCGGCTAACGGCGGGTCGTGTATAGCCCATCTCGACGGCAAGGTCGTGTTCCTGCGCGGCGCCGCGCCCGGCGAGCTGGTTGAGGCCGAAATCACCCAATCACGCTCGAAGCTCAGCAACGCCAAGACGGTTTCCGTGCTCGAACCCTCCGAGCATCGCCGCACTCCCCCCTGCCCGATTTTCGGCGAGTGCGGCGGCTGCGATTGGCTGTTCGTCGAACCCGCCTACTCGCGCGAGCTCAAGCGCCAGGTGGTGGCCGAGCTGCTCTCGCGCATGGCCAACATCCAGTGGGACGGCCTCGTGGAGAAAGCTGACCCCGACGACCTGGGTTGGCGCACCCGGATGCGCTATTCACGAACCCCTGACGGCCAGCTCGGCCTGAAGAAGTATCACTCGCACGAGGTGGTGGCGGTACCAGGCGGCGCATGTCCGCTCGCCGCACCGGATGCGGATGTCCGAATCGAGGGCGAGGACGAGAATCCCGAACCTGCATTGAAGACGGTGTTAGGCCACGAGTTCTTGGTCGACGCCGACGGCTTCTGGCAGGCGCACCTGGCCGCGCCGGAGACCCTAACCGAGGCGGTTCTCGAAGCCCTGGATCCCCAGCCGGGAGAGGTGGCGTTCGATCTGTACTGCGGCGTCGGGCTGTTCGCCGCCGCACTATCCGACCGAACCTCCGAGGTTTGGGGAATCGAAGGGAACCACCTAGCCGCCTCCCACGCCCAGAAGAGCGTTCCCGAGGCGCACATCTTTGCTGGGGACGTCGCCAAGCAGCTGCGCAAAATGCCCGAACACGCCGATATCGTGGTGCTTGATCCGCCGCGTTCCGGAGCCGGGCAGGAGGTCATCGCGGCCATCGTGAGGACCAGCCCCAGGAAGATTGCCTATGTTTCGTGCGATCCCGCAAGCTTGGCGCGCGACCTGCGCTGGGCGTCGGAGATGGGGTATGAAACCACGTCGATAAGGGCTTTCGATCTATTTCCCAACACGCACCACGTCGAGTGTGTCGCGGTGTTGGAAGGTTCAGAAGCTGCGCCGGTGCCACCTAAGTGACACCGGCTTTCAGTGCGGGTTGCACAGCGGAGACTCCGGCTCAGCCCCGTTGCTTTACGGTCCGCAAGGAGCGTCCCGCACCTCACGTGCCAGATACTAGTCTCTTTGGCCGATTTGGCAAGCATCCCTTGTCGCATCGCTTTTCCACCCAAAGTGCGACCGGCGAGCATCCAAAAGTCCACAACCTTGGGCCTAAGAGGTTAGACTTCGTGCCGAGGCAATGGAGGTTCCGATGGACGCAAACCTGATCTTGATCGTCGAGGATGACGAGGCGCTCTCAGAGCTGCTCGCGATCCACCTCGAGAAGTCGGGTTACCGCACCAGCAGGTGTTTGACGGGCGACGAAGCCGTGGACGCATTTGTGGAAACACAACCCGATTTGGTGCTGCTAGACCTCATGCTGCCTGGCCGCGACGGCGTCGAAGTCTGCCAGGCGATCCGCGATCTTTCCGACGTCCCCATCATCATGCTGACAGCTAAATCCGATACCGCCGACGTCGTACACGGGCTTGAAGCCGGGGCCGACGACTACGTGGCCAAGCCCTTCAAGACCGAGGAACTGCTGGCCAGGATCAAATCGCGCCTGCGCCGGATGGTGCGCGAGGACGAGGCCCCGCTGCGCATCGGCGACCTCGTGATCCACCCCTCCGAGCACCGCGTGCTGCGCGGCAAGGAGGAGGTGAGCCTCACCCCTCTGGAATTCGACCTGCTGTGCACCCTGGCGCGGCATCCGAAGCAGGCTTTCAGCCGCGAGCGGCTGCTCGAAGAGGTCTGGCGCTACCAGCACCCCGGCGATACCCGGCTGGTGAATGTCCACGTGCAAAGACTGCGCGCCAAAATCGAGCACAACCCGGAGAACCCGGAGATCATCGTGACGGTGCGCGGCGTCGGCTATCGCGCCGGTGAACCCACCGAGCCGAGGTGAAATCTCCGGCCCAGCTGTGGGACTCCTCGCTGCCGTTCCGCGTCGTGCTTGCCACCGTGGCCGCCTCGGTGGTGATCCTGCTTGCCTCCGGCCTCTACCTCCTGTTCCAGGCCAAGGAGGGCATCATGACGGCCAAGACCTCCTCCTCTGTTTCGGAAGCCACAATCGCGCTCAGAGCCCTGGAACAGGACTTGGCGACGATGGACACCAAGTCCTTCACCACCTACGAGCAGATCGCCACCTTGGGTGAGGATGCCGACCAGCGCGGGAAGACCGGCAACCAGTACTTCGTCCTCATCGACGCCCTGGGCCTGCGCGTCGGATCGGCAGACATTTCCTCAACCTCAATCCCCGAAGACCTTAGGGCCCAGGCCCTCGATTCTGATCAGCAGGGCCTGTGGTCGGCCCCGACCTTGATCGTTTTCTCCGACGGACGCCCTTCCCAACCCGGAATCGCGGTGGCGGCCAACCTGTACACGTCCTCCGATTCGAACCCCTACGCAGTCTATTTCTTCTTCCCCACCGAGGCCGAGGCTCACACGCTGGACGTGGTGACCCAGGCCACCTGGGCGGCCGGAGGTCTGCTGTTGGTGGCCATGTCCGTCGTCGTGTATTTGGTGGCGCGCATGGTGCTGCGACCCGTGCGCGCGGCTGCGGTCGCGGCAGAACGCCTTGCCAGCGGCCATTTGGAGGATCGCCTGGAGGTGTCGGGAACCAACGACCTCGCCTCGCTGGCCTCCTCGATGAACAACATGGCCGAGGAGCTGGACAAGAAAATCTCGCAGCTGGAAAACCTCTCTGAGCTCCAGCAGCGCTTCGTCTCGGACGTCTCCCACGAGCTGCGCACCCCGCTCACCACGATTCGGATGGCGACGGACGTTATCGATTCCAACCGTGACGAGCTCGACCCGACCACCGCCCGCTCCTCCGAGCTTTTGAGCAAAGAGGTCGACCGTTTCGAGGATCTGCTGGCCGAGCTGCTGGAGATTTCGCGCTTCGATGCCGGTGCCGCGATCTTGGCTAAGGACGACGTGAACTTGTCTAACCTTGTCGCCGACGAGATCGAGGGCGTGAAGCCGCTGGCGGCCAAGATCGGCTCGGAAATCCTGTACACGCCCATCGGATCGCTGATGGCGGAAATGGATTCGCGCCGGGTGCGCCGCATTGTGCGCAACCTCTTGACCAATGCGCTGGAACACGGCGAGGGCAAGCCGGTGAAGGTGACCGTCGGCGGCAACGACGAGGCGGTTGCCGTTGCGGTGCGCGACCACGGCGTCGGGCTGGATGCTGCGGGAGTAGAGAAGGTCTTCACGCGTTTTTGGCGCGGCGATCCATCGCGCAACCGCAAGATCGGCGGAATCGGGCTTGGGCTGGCCATCGCGCTGGAGGACGCGCACCTGCACGGCGGCCGTCTGTCGGTATGGGGCGCGCCTGGGCAAGGGGCGTTGTTCAGGCTGGTGCTGCCGCGCAAGGTTGGGGGTACCTACGGCGAGGCTCCGCTTCCGGGAACGCCCGCAACGGGCGAGGGAGGGGCTTTCTATGAAGGCTAGGCTCTTCGCGCTGGCGATGTTGTTTTCGCTCGCTGCCTGTTCGTCGATCCCCACCTCCGGGCCGGTGATATTTCACCCGCTGCCGACCGAGAGCGCTGGATCGGGGGTCTTGGTGGCCGCGCTACCGCCCGCGCCCGGAGCGTCGAAGCTGGAGATCGTCGAGGGTTTCTTGCACGCGTCGGGCATCTACGAAGAGGGATACGCGACCGCGCGGCTCTACCTGGCTCGCGGCACCTCCTGGCATCCAGAATCCAAGGTTTCGGTCTTCTCCTCTGGTTCGCTGCAAGATCCCTTCGCTGAAAAAGACGGCGACATCGTGCTTTCGGCCACCTTGGTCGGGAGCGTCGACGCCCGCGGTACCTTCGCTCCCGAGGGTGCGGCTGCCGAGCACGCTTTCGGACTGGTGAAGGAGGACGGCGAGTGGCGGATCTCCGCGCCTCCTGACGGGCTGCTCGTTTCGCGCCAGCAATTCGACCGCGGGTGGGAGAGCGCCGAGGTCTATTACATGGGGCTGAACGGGCGGCTGGTACCCGAGCCGGTCGTCATCCCCAAGAGCGACGACAAACTAGAGCGCGTAGTCAAACGTCAGTTGCGCGGGCCGAACGCCTGGCTGCAGCCGACGGTCGTCTCCAGGCCGACGCTGAGCTTGCGTTCTGTCACTTTGGCGAACGCCATTGCCGAGATCACCCTAGAGCCTTCCTCGCTGGATCTGATGGAGCTGCGCGAGGCCGTCGCCGCGGAGCTCGTCGCCACTGCTTCTTCGCTGCCGGGAATCCGGGGTGTTCAGGTTCGCGTGGGCGAAACACTCTTGACCCTCAGCGGGCTGAGCGGGCCGACTTACACGCGCGCGGACGTCGCCCCTTTGTTGGAATCCGATGCCCAGCTGTATCTGAGCAACGGCCGGCAGGTTTATAGCCCCGGATCCGGGTACACTGTGGCCGCCGGGCAGGTCTCGGTCTTCGCCGCCTATGAGGAACAGCGCTTTGTTACCGTGCTCACGGATTCAGAGTTGCTCCAGTACAGCACGGACGAGCTGCAGATGGGCTACTCGGGGCTGGGAGAAGGCAGCGTTCAGCAGTTGGAGTACGGCCCCACCGGGGTGCTGTGGGCTTTGCAGGAAGGCCGCCTGTATCGCGAGAGCGACAATGCGCTGCTTGAGCCAGTTCAGACGCCGATCGGGAGCGCGAAATCCGAGGTCATGGCCTTTAGCATCGCCGCCGACGGCGAACGCATGGCCGCTCTCGTAGATACAGGCAAGGGCGCGCAGCTTGGCTTCTTCCTGATCTCCGACGGCGTTCTAAGCTCCTGGCGGGAGCTCGCAACCAACACGCAGGGCAACCTGGGCGTGTGTTTCATGGACGACGACAAGCTGCTGTTGCTTTCCGAGCGCACTGACGGCGGGCGAACCCTCACCCAGACGACGACGGACGGCGCCTGGGTCTCCGATATGGTTCCGCCGGAGAGCGGGCGAATTGCGAGAATCGCATGTTCGCCTGGCCAAGCGCCGGTGGCACTGACGGACGAAGGTGTGGCGTACGCCTACGACTCGGTTGCGGGCAAGTGGAACTCGGTTGGTGAGAAAGTGTTGGGGGTTGGGTACTCGAAATAAGAGTTGCAAAAAATCCCCTGTGGATAACCGACAATTCGTGGCGCGCATCGCCAAGACCCACGGCGTGAACATTGACTCACTTCTAGATCTCGCCCTCGGGGTGCGCTGCCCAGGCTGCGCGCGCCCGGGGCGCATGTGCCCAGCCTGCCGGGCCTCGCTGCGAGCCCCGCCCAAGTGCGAGGCCAAACCTCTCGCGGGCGCGCTGCTCGCCCACGGCGGCGAATACGAGGGGGCGCTGCGCTCCATCTTGATCCACGCCAAGGAGCGCCAGGCGTTGACGTTGCTGCCTCAACTTGGCGAGGTATTGGCCCGAACTGTTCTAGCGCTGCTGGCGAATCAAGAGGGGGTTCCTCTAGATTCCAGGGCGGGGTTGTTGTTGGTACCGATTCCCACCCAGTGCTCGCACGTCGTCGAGCGCGGCCTGGATCTGCCGCTGGAGCTGGCCAAACGCGCAGCCAAGAGGCTGAACTCCGAGGGGCTCACCGTTCGGGTGCACTCTGGGCTGGTCTTGATCCGCAAGCCCGCCGACCAAAGCAACTTGGGCAGATCGCAGCGCAAGGCGAACCTTGCCGGTGCGCTGCGCTGGGCGGGGCCAATGCCGAGGGCGAGGGCGATCTTGGTTGACGACATCGCCACCACCGGGGCGACGCTTAACGAAGCGATCAGGGCTTGCCGGGCCGCGGGCGTCGAAGTGTTGGGGGCAGCGGCGATCGCCAGGACTCCGTAGGGCTCAAACCGTGGCAGAAACAGGCGGTGACGCAAGCAGGGCCAGGCCAACCTAACTGGAGCACCCAACCCGCACCCGCGCGCCCTTAGTCCAAACAACACTGAAGCCGCCTACAAGAGGCGGCTCCAGCGTGTGTTGTTGCGTGTTGGCTAAATGGCCGCTTGCCCGGTCTCGCCGGTGCGGATGCGGATGGCTTCGTCGACTGGGATGACCCAGATCTTGCCGTCTCCGACCTGCCCGGTGCGGGCCGACTGGAGGATGACTCCGACCAGCGGCTCGACCTCGGTGTCGTCGACGAGGACTTCGATGCGGATCTTTAAGATGAAGTCGATCGAGTATTCCTCGCCGCGGTAGACCTCCAGGTGGCCGCGCTGGCGGCCGTATCCGGAGACTTCGGTGATGGTCATTCCGTTGACGCCGTGCCTGACGAGGGCCTTCTGGACTTCCTCGATCATGTCCGGCTGGATGATTGCTACTACTAGTTTCATTGCCTATGCCCCTTTCTTGTTTGCCTCAGCGATGTCGTCTGGGCTGAGCACCAAGGTGCGCTGCACTCGTGACGAGTAGTAGACGGGGCTGAGGTCGTAGCCGATCTCGCCGTGTTCGGCCAGGTCGATGCCGCCAAGCTCTGCGGTGGCGTCGACGCGGAAGCCGATGGTGTGCTTGATGAGCAGGCCGATGAGGCTGGAGACGATGAACGAGTAGATCATCACGCCGAAGGCGCCGCCCGCCTGCTTGCCGAGCTGATCAAGCCCTCCGCCGTAGAACAGGCCCAGGCCGTCGCCGATACCGGAGGCGTTGGGTGAGGCGAAGAAGCCGATGAGCAGCGTGCCGATGAGGCCGCCGACCAGGTGGACGCCCACCACGTCGAGCGAATCGTCGTAGCCGAGCTTGTACTTCAATCCGACGGCGTAGGCGCAAGCCACACCGGCGATCAGGCCGATGACCAAGGCCGCCCAAGGCTCGACTACCGAGCACGAAGGCGTGATGGCGACCAGGCCCGCGACGATACCGGAAGCGGCACCGAGCGAGGTTGGGTGGCCATCACGGAAACGCTCGACCAGCAGCCAGCCGATCACAGCAGCGCCCGTGGCACCGAGCGTGTTCACCCAGGTGTAACCGGCGAGCGTGCCAGCGGAAACAGCAGAACCGGCGTTGAAACCGAACCAGCCGAACCACAGCAGCGCCGCGCCGAGCATGACGAGCGTGAGGTTGTGGGGCCGCATGGGCTTTGTACCGAATCCGATGCGCGGCCCGACGACTAGCGCCAAGGCCAGCGCCGCTGCACCGGCGTTGATGTGAATGGCGGTGCCGCCTGCGAAGTCGTAGACGCCCCAACCGGCCAAGATGCCCTCACCGGTGGTCTCGCCGCCGGAATAGCCGGTGCCGCCGAAGTTGAACACCCAGTGCGCGGCCGGGAAGTAAACGAGCAGGCCCCAAAGGATGGTGAACAGCGTCCAGCCGCCAAAGGTGGCCCTATCCGCAATAGCACCTGATACCAGAGCGGTCGCGATGATCGCGAAGGCCGCCTGGAAGCCGACGAAAGCGAGGGTGGGAAGTGTGCCGGTAATGGCGTCCTCTCCGGTAACACCCTCCAGGCCGAAGAACTGGAACGGATTGCCGAGCAGCCCGCCGCCGAGATCGTCGCCGAAGGCGATGGAGAAGCCGACCAAGATCCAGAGTACCCCGATGGTCGCGGTGGTGATGAACGACATCATCATCATGTTGAGCACGCCCTTGGCCCGGACCATGCCCCCGTAGAAGAAGGCGAGGCCGGGAGTCATCAGGAACACCAGTGTGGCGCTGATGAGTACCCAAGCGGTGTCGCCTGTGTTTATCTCTAGAACAGTTTCCAACATGCGAGCTAGTCAACTTGCGGCGCGTTACGCGACAGTTTCGCTCCGTTACAGTGGACTTCCCCTTTCGTTACGATCCTGTTGCCGCGCAGCCGCTCCACGCTCACAAGAACTCCACAGAAAAACTTGTCCCGATGGACTGGCGCGAAACCGAAAAGCCGACTACGTTGTAACAAAAAGAACAAGGAGGCCCAGATGGACATCTTGGTAACCGGCAGGCACATACAGCTCGACGACAAGTTCAAGGAGCGTGCCGAAGAAAAGCTCTCCACTATTACTAAGCTCAAAAACCGCGTTCAGAACATCGAGGTTCAGGTGACTGGGTTCGAGAACGCGAAGAACCCGGACGAACGCATCAAGGTTGAGATCACCCTCGTTTCCAAGGGCCCGGTCATCCGTGCCGAGGCCTCGGCGCAGGACAAGGCCGACGCCTTCGATGCGGCCTTGCTCAAGCTCAAGGGGATCCTGCGCCGGGCGGCCGACCGCCGGAAGAACCACCGCGGCCTGCGCACGCAGGAGTTGATCGTCGAGGATTTCGGCGATTACTCCCCGGTATCTGATACCAAAGAGGCCGATGCCAAGGATGCGCCGAAGGTGCGCAACGTGGCCGGCATCGAAGTCCAGGGCGACGGCCCGCTGGCGGTTCGCGAAAAGACTTTCGATTCCGCCCCGCTCACCCTGGCCCAGGCCCTCGACGAGATGGAGTTGGTCGGCCACGACTTCTTCCTCTACGTCGACGCCGAGACGAAGCTCCCGTCGGTGGCCTACCGCCGCCACGGGTATACCTACGGCGTCCTCCACTTGAACGTGGAGTGAGCGTCCCGAAACTCAAAAGGCCAGCCCTTCGGGGCTGGCCTTTTTTATTGCGTCTATCTGCTCAAGCGGTTCCTGGCCCGCAGCGCCCGCTGCGCTTCGCGGTTGGCGTCGCGCTCGGCGATGGCCTGACGCTTGTCCCAGTCGCGCTTGCCGGTGGCCACCGCGATCTCGACCTTCGCGTATCCGTCCGAGAAATAGATGGAAAGGGGCACGATCGTCTTACCCGATTGTGCGGTTTCGCGCTCTAGCTTGGCTATCTGTTTCTTGTGCAGCAGCAGCTTGCGGCGCCGCTTCGTCTCGTGGTTCTTCCAGGTACCGTACTGGTACTCGGGGATGTGTGCCCCGCGCAGCCAGGCCTCGCCGTCGTCGATGGTGACGAAGGAGTCGGACAGCGACGCACGGCCCTCGCGCAGCGACTTCACCTCGGTGCCCATGAGTACCAGCCCGGCCTCATAACGGTCGCCGATGAAGTAGTCGTGGTACGCCTTCTTGTTCTGGGCGATGGCCTTCCGCCCTTTCTCCCTCGGCATTCTCTCCTCCTATTGACAAAAGCCCTACAGCCTATCAACGGGGAGCGTCAGCCACAAAGGCGGAAGGCCCCTCGCCAAGTTTCACCAGACCCAGTTGATCGGGTTGACCAGGTCGCCGTTCTTGTAGATTTGCAGGTGCAGGTGGCATTCGGTGGACAGGCCGGTGTTTCCGACATATCCGACGATCTGCCCTTGCTTCACCTTCTGGCCCACCTTGACCACGAGCTTGGATTGGTGGGCATACCCAGCGCGGATGTTGGCCCCGCCGTGTTTGCCGTAGTTGATGACGATCCAGTTACCCAGCCCGTTGGATTGCGAGACGGACAGCACGGTCGTGACGGTTCCGTCAGCCATCGCATAGAGCGGCTTGCCGCAGCGTGCGCCCCAGTCCTGGCCCCAGTGCATCCGCCAGTAGTGCAGGATCGGGTGGTAGCGCATCCCGTAGGGAGAGCCGGGGTTGGCGTCGACGGGGCGGATGAACCCATACTTGTTGCCGGCCCCCGTCGGCGATGCTGAGGCGCTCTCGCTGGGAACGCTCTCACCCTTAGCGGCGGCCTCTTCGGCCTTCTTCTTCTCCTCGGCGGCCTTGCGGGCTTCCTCGGCGGCGATGCGCGCCTCTTCTTCCTTGATCTGCTGGCCGATGGCCTTCTCTTGGGCTTCAAGCTTTTCGTTGGCCTTCTTGTCGGCCTCCAGCTCGGCCTGGGAAGCGGTCAGTTCGGCGTCGGCGGCCTTCTTGAGCTTCTCGTTCTCCCCCACCAGCGTCTCAACCTCGGCGGCCTGAGTCTGCGCCTCTTCGGTCAGCGTAGAGATGGTGTTCAGCAGCTCGGTAGCGGCCTTAGCCTCCTTGGCGACGGCCTTCTCCGACTTCTCCCGCTCCTTCTCCAGGTTCTCCAGCGCGGTCTTGAGATCTTGCAGCTTGGTGTACTGGGCGCCGGTGGTGTCGAAGATGGTGTCGTTCCACTGCAGCCGGTTAGCCAGGTCGCTTGCGTTTTCGGAGCCGAATACGAAGGTCAGCTGCTCCAGGTCGGAGTGCGACTGGTAGACGGCGCGGGCGGCGCTCGCGATCAGCTGTTCTTGAGCGGAGATATCGCCCTTGGTCTTCTCGACCTCTTGTTGGACGGCCTGCAGATCCTCCACCGCTTGCTGGTGGCGGGCGTCGGCGTCCTCTTTCTCAATCTGGGCGTCGACCAGCCTTTGTTGCAAGGATGCGAGCTTGCCCTGGGCCGATTTCAACTTCTTTTGCGATTCGGTGAGCTTGGCCGCGGCGCTTTCGACAGCCTTCTCGGCGGTCTTCACGCTCGATGTGCTGGCGCTCACGTTCTTCTTGGCCGAGACGATGGCCTTTTTCACCTTCGCCTGCGAGGATTTCAGCTTGTCCAGGTCGTCGGCGACGGCGGCCGTCTGGGCGCAGCCGAGCACCATGCCGAAGGCGAGCACCACGCTCAAAACCCCCGAGCAATACTTCTTCGCCTGAGTCATATTCACTATCTCCTTACACCCGCAAGAACCTGCGGGTGGCTACGATCGTTGGGATTATCGCCAGCAATGCCCCCGTGACGACGATCCACAACATTGCCCACTGCACCTCGCCCCAGCCGATCCATCCCATGGACGTGATCGACGGCTTCGCCTGATCCAAGATGATGAATTTCTCGAATGCGGCGAGCGATCCGCATGCCAGCGCCGCCCCGAGCAGTGCGGCCACGAGGGCCTCCAGCAGGAACGGCAGCATGATGTACCAGTTCGAGGCGCCTACCAGGCGCATGATGCCGATCTCCCTGCGGCGGGAGAATGCCGACATCCTGATTGTGTTGGCGATCTGCAAGACGGCTGCGAGCAGCAGCAGCGCAGATGCGCCGATGGTTCCCACCTGGGCACCGTTCAGCCAGGTGAACAGCGGATCAAGCACCTTGTGCAGGTCTTGCACCGCCTCGACGCCCTTCATGCCGCCGACCTCCGTTGTCACCGACATGTACTCCTGCGGGTTCTTGAGTTTGACCCTGAAGGAGTCGTTCATGTCCTCGACTTTCATCGTGGCCATGACCGGGGAGTCCTTGTAAAGCTCCGTGAAATCCTTGAAAGCTTCTTCCTTGGATTCGTAATAGACCGACGCCACCTCGGAGTTCGCCTCAAGCGTGGTTCGGATCGCGTCCTTTTGCGCCTGGGTGGCGTCGACGCCCTTCTCGCAGTTCGGCGAGGAAGAGTTCGGCACACACAGGAACACCGAGATCTCGATCTGGTCGTACCAGCGGCCCTTCATCAGGTCTACCTGCTCGGCGGCCAGCAGGCCGATGCCGAACAGCGTCAGCGACACCCACATGGTGACGACGACGGCGATCGTCATGGAAAGGTTGCGCTTGAGCCCGGATCCGAGCTCTCTGAACACGTGTCTCATTTCATTGCCCCCTCGTCGGCTCTCTCAGTAGCCATATACGCCCTTGGCTTGGTCGCGAACCAGCACGCCCTTGTCCAACTCGATTACGCGCTTGCGCATCTGGTTGACGATGGTGGCGTCGTGGGTGGCCATGATCAGCGTCGTCCCTGTCTTGTTGATCTGGTCGAGCAAACGCACAATCTCGACGGACGTAGTCGGGTCGAGGTTGCCGGTCGGCTCGTCGGCGAGCAAGACCTTGGGGCGGTTGACGAAGGCGCGGGCGATGGCGACGCGCTGCTGCTCGCCGCCGGAGAGCTCTTCCGGGAGCCGCTCCCCCTTGTCGGCAAGGCCGACCAGCTCCAAAGTCTCGGGAACCACGCGCTTAATGACGGACTGCGATTTGCCGATCACCTGCAGGGCGAAGGCCACGTTCTCGAACACGGTCTTGCCGGGCAGCAGGCGGAAGTCTTGGAAGACGTTGCCGATCTGGCGGCGCAGGGCTGGCAGCTTCCACGAGTGGAGGCGAGTCAAGTCTTTGCCCGCAACGTAGATGCGACCTGTGGTTGGCAGCAGCTCGCGCAGGATCAACCTCAAGAACGTGGACTTGCCCGAACCGGACTGGCCGACTAGGAAGGCGAACTCGCCTTTGTCTATCTCAAGGTCGATGTGTTGCAGCGCGGGGCGCGACCCACCTTTGTAGGTCTTCGACACATCCTCAAAACGAATCACAGCATCTTCTGAGTCCGGTGTAGACAACATGCGGTTTCCTGAGAACTCTCAGCCGGGCTCAGGTTTGAGTTTTCACCCGCCGAAGTGCCCACGGCAAGCCACTTTAGGGTTTGGGCCGGATTGTCTAACCGTAAAGCTCAACTTCAGATTCTCAGGAAAAACCGAGCAAAATCGCTTGTGGAATCGTCGTTACGATTGCGTATAACTTTTCGGCGCCTCGCGTTGTTTACTCCGCACGGCCCTGCTGCACCCGCCAGCGGATGCCGGCGTCGATGAAACCGTCGATGTCGCCGTCGAAGACCGCGTCGACGTTGCCGGTTTCGTAGAGCGTGCGCAGGTCTTTGACCATTTGATACGGGTGGGTGACGTAGGAGCGCATCTGGGAGCCCCAGGAATTGCCGTCGTTCTTCAAGGTGTCGAGCTCAGCCTGCTCCTCGGCGCGCTTGCGCTCCAGCAGCTTGGACTGCAACACGCTCATCGCGACGATCTTGTTCTGCAGCTGGGATTTCTCGTTCTGGATCGCGACGACGATGCCGGTGGGAAGGTGGGTGATCCGCACGGCCGAGTCGGTGGTGTTGACGGACTGGCCGCCGGGGCCCGACGAGCGATAGACGTCGACCCGAATGTCGGATTCGGGAATGTCGATGTGGTCGGCCTGGTCGATCACCGGGAAGACGTCGACGCCAGCAAAAGAGGTTTGGCGCCGGGACTGGTTGTCGAAGGGCGAGATGCGCACCAGCCGGTGTACCCCGGCCTCAACGGACAACATGCCGTAGGCGTACTGCTCGTCGACACGGAACGTGGCCGACTTGATTCCGGCCTCTTCGGCGTAGGAGGTTTCGAGAACCTCCGTCTTGTAGCCGTGCCGCTCGGCCCAGCGCAGGTACATGCGCAGCAGCATGGAGGCCCAGTCGGCGGCGTCCACTCCCCCGGCCTCCGAGCGGATGGTGACGAGCGCGTGGCGTTCGTCATACTTTCCCGATAGCAGCGTGCGCACTTCAAGGGCGTCGATCTCGTACTTGAGCTGGTTCAGCTCCTCAGTCGCCTCGCCCAGGGTGTCAGCGTCGGATTCGTCCTCGGCCAGCTCGATGAGCACCCCAAGATCGTCGACGCGCGAGCGCAGCTTTTCCACGCGCTCAACCTCGGCCTGCATCCTGGAAAGCTTGGAGGTGACAGCCTGGGCGTTGTCCGGGTCGTCCCACAGATCGGGCTTCGACGCCTCGAGCTCTAACTCGGCAATCTGCTGTTTCTTGGTTTCGGGATCTAAGACCGCCTCGATGGACGAAAGGGTCTTGTCGAGGGCGGTTAGTTCGTTCAGGAGATCAGCAGCAGACACGGCAAGCCATTCTACCCGCCGACCGACGCTTTAGCCGCGCGGCTTAGGCCTGATAGGTGTTGAGGGCGGTTTTCACGCGGGTGCGCAGCGTTGCCGAGCGCACGAATACAAGCAGAAGGACGACGCACGCCAGCACTTTTGCCGAGGCGACGACCAGCACCGGGGATGCGGAAACGATGCCCATGATGACCGACCACACGGCCAGGCCGCCCGCCGCGTAGACGGTGCCCCAGGCCAGCCAACCGATCGAGGAGGCCAGGGTGTAGCGCGGCCAGCGCCAGGCGAGGAGCCCGGCGGAGAGGTGGACGGCGGTTTGGAACCCGACCGTCAGGAACGCCAGGGGCAGCACCGGCCAGCCCCAGCGCTCCAGCTTGTCCATCGCCTTTGCCCCGTGCTTTTCTTGCAGTCGCTGGGCCCAGGCGGCCCGAATCACCCCGGCGTGGATGCCCCGGCCCAACCAATAGGTGCACTGCGAGCGGAAGCAGGCCACGGCCGTCAGCAGGGCGACGGCAAGGCCGAAGGGTTGGGCGAGAATCCAGTCGATCACAAGCCCAACCCTAGGAGAAATGAACGCGGATTCACAACTACCGGGTTAGTTCCGAATAGTGAACCGGCGGGTTTGGCTTGCGGTGTTGAGCTTAGATTGTCGGCATGGATGAGTTCGTCTCCGACGCCTGGCAATCGGCTGCCGCTTTCGCCCGCCGCGCCGGGGTCGAGGTGCGGATGTTGGATTCCTTGGAGGAGTTCGACGCCGCCATCGGCTTGCTCGATCAGGTGTGGGGAAACGGGGCCGAGCTGCTGCACCCCAATCTGATGACGGCACTCCGGCACACGGGGAATTACCTGGCCGGGGCGTTTGCGGGCGATGCGGATGATCCCGTCCCCGGGTTCGATCCCGTCCCCGGGCTTGACCCGGACGTCCCCGGGCTTGATCCGGGGCGGCCCCACGAACAAACCCAACACCCGACCGAAAGAATGGTCGGCTTTTGCTTCGGTTTCCGTTCCGTCGACGAATCGGCGCTGCACTCCCACTTCGCCGCGGTGACCGCCGATAAGCTGGGCCGCTCCATCGGTTCGGCGCTGAAATTCCACCAGCGCGCCTGGTGCCTGGAGCGCGGGATCGACATCATCGAGTGGACGTACGATCCGCTGGTGGCACGCAACGCGGTATTCAACCTGATCAAGCTCGGCGCGGATGCCGAAAGCTATCTCGTGGATTTCTACGGGGCCGTTGATGACGAGATAAACCGGGGCGAACCGTCGGATCGGCTGATGGCCCGCTGGCACCTGTCCTCCCCGAAGGTTGTGGATGCTGGGCGGGGAGTGCGCGCGGGCGTCGATCCTCAGGCTTGGGTGAAGTGGGTGGAGGTTCCCCCGGATATTGAGAATCTGCGGGTGACCAACCCTGAGCTGGCTAGCGAATGGCGGCTGCGGGTGCGCGAGGAGCTGGCCGGCCCCATGGCCGAGGGCGCGCGCATCCTGGGGTTCGATCCAGCCCGCGGCTACGCATTGGAGGATTGATGAAGCTATCTGGTTTCGAGTTGCGGCGGGTGCAGATGCCCCTGGTGACGCCGTTCAGAACCTCGTTCGGCATCCAGACCCACCGCGATATTCCGCTGATCCGCGCTGTCGGTGAGGACGTCGAGGGTTGGGGTGAGTGCGTCGCCTTGGTTGACCCGGTGTATTCGTCCGAATATGCCGACGGTGTGATCGACGTCATGACCAAGTTCTTCATTCCCGCGTTGGCCGCGGGTATCCCGGATGCGGTTTCGGTTTCGCACACGCTCAGCCCGTTCAAGGGGCACAGGATGGCGAAGGCCGCGCTGGAGATGGCCGTGTTGGACGCCGAACTGCGGCTGGCCGCGCGCTCCTTCGCCCGCGAGCTGGGCTCGATACACGACAAAGTGCCTTGCGGGGTTTCGGTGGGGATTATGGATTCGATCCCACAGCTGCTCGATTTCGTCGCCAGATATATCGACGAGGGCTACCGGCGCATCAAAATCAAGATCGAGCCGGGTTGGGACATCTCGCCGGTGGCGGCGATTCGGGAGCGCTGGCCGTCGATACCGCTGCAGGTCGATGCCAACACCGCCTACACACTGGCCGACGCCCGTCACCTCGCCAAGCTCGATGACTTCGATCTGTTGTTAATCGAGCAACCGCTGGACGAAGAGGACGTGCTTGGCCACGCCGAGCTCGCCCGTCAGCTGCACACCCCAATATGCCTGGACGAATCGATCGTCTCCGCCGCGAGCGCCGCGGCTGCCATCAAGCTCGGGGCAACCTCGGTTATCAACATCAAACCAGGTCGAGTTGGCGGCTACCTCGAAGCCCGCCGCATCCACGACGTCGCGCAGGCAAACGGAATCCCGGTTTGGTGCGGAGGCATGGTCGAATCCGGCCTCGCCAGAGCGGCGAACATCGCTTTGGCGTCGCTGCCGGGTTTCACTCTTCCCGGCGACGTCTCGGCCTCCTCGCGCTTCTACGTACAAGACATCACCGGGCCGTGGGTCATGGAGGACGGATACCTTACGGTTCCCACCGGCCCAGGCCTGGGGGTGGAGCCGATCCCAGAAATCCTGGAAGACCTGACGACGTGGAAGCGGTGGGTACCGCTGGGTTGATGTGCGCTGGTGAGCATCGTCACACCTGTGCGCGACATAGACGTTTCCCCGCCCGGAGGGTTCGGACGGGGAAACAGGGGTTGTGGCAGGGATACGTCTAGGCGACTAGAGCCGCTTCTTGCTGTTCGGCGTGCTTGTTCATCATTAGCAGCACGATCCCGCAGATTAGGCCCACGGCCGAGATCACCAAGGTGATGGTGAAGATGATGCGGTATCCGACTTCCGGGGTGTTGGCGTCGAGAATGGCACCGTTCATGGGGTAGGCCCAGAACACCGAGGCATAGGTTAGGAAGGAACCGACCGACATGGCCGAGCCGTTAATGCCCTCGGGCAAGCGAAGCTCCGCAACCGGCGCCAGAATCACACCCTTACCCAGGAAGGTGGCGAAGGCCATGACCATGAGCAAGATCATCGTCGGCCAGAGCATTCCCTCGCCCGTAGGAAGCAGCAAGACGATGGCCGTCACTCCGACGGTCAGGCCGAGCGCGGACGCCAGCACTTTCGTGGAGGACTTGAACACGTAGTCGGCGATGAGCCCGGCTACCAGCCCGGCGATGATGCCGATGAATCCGGTGTTGATCGAGCCGAAGGCTCCGGCCATGCCCTCGGAGATGTGGAACACCTGGGTGAGGTACGGGGCCGAGCAGTAGATGAGATTGATATACGTCCAATACAGGGTGAGCGCGGCCATCCCGGCCAGCCACACACGCGGCTTCTTCATCACGTGGAGCAGGCCCAGCAGGGAGGCATAGGCGTCGGAGTGTTGCTCCAGCTTGGCCGTCTTGGTGTCGGGCACGAACTTGTGTACGCAGTACAGCAGCGGAATCAAGGTGGCGGCGTATGCAAGCCCGGCAACCCGCATCACGGTATCAGCGGAATCGGGGAAGAGAATGAGTGCGCCGACGACGATCATCGACATTACGAATTCAGCGAACCGACGGACGGACTCCAGCAGTCCCATCGCCAATCCTTGAGTCTTGGTGTTCTCGTCTCTGGAGACGAGCGCCACTCCATTCTCGACGGCAGGCCAGACGACCGCTTCCGACAGACCCCAAGTGATGGCAATGACGACCAACACCGGATACGAGGGAAGCGCCAGGTACACCAGCGCGAAGGTGAACAGCCGCCAAAGGATGCACCAGGACAAAATAGTCTTGACCTTGAAGCGGTTCTGCAGCCATCCGGCGGGCACATAGAAGAAGGTGGCGATGCCGATCCAGCCCATCAGTGCGCCGTATTGCAGGCCGTTGATGCCGAGCAGGTGCTGCAACGGCAGCATCAGCGCGCCCTTGAAAGCCTCAAAGGAGGCATAGACCAGCTGGCCGGTCATGACGATCGTAAGGAAGGATCCGACCTTGCCACGCCGCAAGAAGCTAGGCAATTTATCGGACCAACGCGGTTTGGCGGCCATGGTGCCGCCGATCTGAGTCGTGGACATTAGCAACTTCGCTTTCGTCTCGGGGGTAACGACTTGCGATAGTTTGGCATCGCCGAAGGCACGGTTCCAAACTGGTTGACATCCAAGCCACATCCGTGCACGAAAATGAACCGGTTCTGCACAAAAGTGAAGGCGGATGCTGCTATATTGTGCTATCGAAAATCAACGAACAGGCTGAGGCGATATGAAGATATCCATCACCACTCTTT
Organism: Propionibacteriaceae bacterium; assembly: GCA_031272825.1. GTDB lineage: Bacteria > Actinomycetota > Actinomycetes > Propionibacteriales > Propionibacteriaceae > Propionicimonas. Next base: position 22,317 of record JAISTE010000071.1, read on the forward strand.
CGAAAGCTTTTGAGAAGGTGTCCGAACGCATCAAAGCAGACCTGGGCGATGAAATTGAGATTGAGAACGACTATTACTGGGCCGTTGGAAGTCCTGAGAGGACGCAATTCGACAGCTCCGATCCGCCGTTGATGGTCGGTTCGTTATTCGATGACATCGAGTGTCTGAAAAGAGCGGTGGACGGGGAGGCTCCGTTTACCCTTGTCGACTTCGAGAGGTTTGCGAGCATCATCTTGGAGATAAGCGACCTCGACCTGACTGTGCAAATCGGCGGAGATCCCCAATGAACGTTCCGCCTAGCTTCGGCGAGCTCATCTACCACGGCGAGCCCGAGAAGGGGCATCGGGCCGCTGCCGCCGGCTTTCTTGTGCTTGCCATCAGCTTTGCGTTGTTCCTGCTCTTGATCGGGATAGCCGGGATAGTTTCTCCCGCCAGGGCAGGTCATATAGCCTTTGGTATCTTCTGCCTTCTCGCAGGCGCACTCCTGCTGACGCTGTGCATTATTGGGATCGCGAGCAAGAGCTCCAGGCGTTACACCATCGACGTGTACGAACACGGCTTGGTACTGACCGAACAAGCTAGGAAAAGGAGCTTGACCTTCCACTACGACGATCTCGAAGGGATCCAGTGCAGAGAGCCGCAGACAAACGACACCTCCGACGAAACGCCCGACAACGATGACATGACGCTCCCCTGGATCGGCATATTCCCAAAGGGGCCGAAGAGGAAGGCGCTGCGTATCTCGTGGCTCTCGGACGCCGCCCCTTGGCTCGACAACGCTTACACAGAGCACGTATTGAACCGCCACGCCTAGGGCAAGCCGCCAGAACAAGACCATCCGCTTAAGCAGGCACTTCTCCTTGACGGAACGCAGTCGTGAGGAATCTCCTGAAACGCCTGAAAACCTGCTTTCCCCACCGATACCCTTCCGCAATGAACGTTCCGCAAGCCTTTGGCCGTCACATCTATCACAGTGAGCCTCAGAAGGGGCATCAAGTTGGCATCGTCGTTCTCCTGGTTTTTGCCATCGTTTTTTCCCTGTTTCTTCTCTTGATCGGAGCGGTGTGTCTGAGCGACCCTGAGTCCTTCTCGTTCGGGGTGCTTCTCCTTGTTGCAGCTGTCTTCTTGCTGGCACTGGCCATCTTCGGCTTCACGCAGAAAGGACACAGGCGCTACGTGATCGACGTTTTTGAGCACGGGATGGTTCTGACCGAAGAAGCAGGGAAGAAGAGCTTGGTTTACCACTACGACGATCTCGAAGGCATTCAGTGCGGCGAGTTCCAGGCGCGGCCCGACCTGAGCAGGCTAGCCGAAGACCTCTTCGAAAAGCCGCAAAACACAATGCTGGTGAGCCGCTGGATCAGCATTTTCCCAAGAGGCGGGAAGAGAATGGGACTGAAGATCCCGAGGATGGCCGAGGCAGCCCCCCTGCTCGAAAACGCCTACACCCAACACGTCTTAAGCACCTTGACAAGGGAAAATATCCGAACTCGAACCATCCGTTTCGGCAGGTATGTGTCGCTTACCGGCGGAAGATTCGTGCACTCGCGCTTGGGTAAGCAGATCCCGCTTGAGACCGTCATCGGCTTCTCACCCGAAGACACTCCCCATGCGCTCGTCGGCATGTTCGACTCCATCCCGCTGGCAGAGCTGAGAGACCCCGACGCCATGAATCGGCGCCTCCTGCTGCACATCGTCGCAGGAGTATCCCGCGGTTAACCCAACATGGGGCCCCGAAGGGCCCCACGTGATTGCTGAGGAAGGAGAAGCTACGGGGCTTTGACCTCGGAGACCTTGACCGGGCGGCCAGTGCGGCGAGAGATACCCAGCGCCTCGCACACGTACAGGGCTTCCAGGGCGTCGTCCACCAGGGCCGGGGAATCCATCTCGCCGGCCGCAACCTTGACGAATGCCGCCAGTTCGGCGTCGTAGGCCTTGACGAAGCGCGGGTAGAACGCCGGGTGGGGCTCGCCCTCGGGGAAGGTGACGCCGGGCTCGGCGGAGACCAGGGCGGAGTGCTCATCCAGGCCCACCGCGTAGGTGCCCTTGGTTCCGGCGATCTCCATGCGAACGTCGTAGCCTTGGCCGTTGTAGCGCGAAACCTGCAAGGTGGCCAGCGTGCCGTCCGTCAGGCGCAAGGTGGCGACGGCCTCAGAAACGTCGTCGTACTCGGCGAAGAACTCGGCACCGCGCGGAACGCCGTAGGCGAACACCTCGATGATTTCCTTGCCGGAAATCCAGCGCAGGGCGTCGACGTCGTGGATCGCGCAGTCCTTGAACAGGCCGCCGGAGCCGGGGATGAACTCGGCATGCGGCGGAACCGGATCGCAGGTGAGCATGTGGGCGCGGCGCAGCTCGCCGAGCTTGCCCGATTGCAGCGCCTCGCGGGCGGCCACGTAACCGGCATCGAAGCGGCGCTGGAAACCGATCTGGATCGGGGTTCCGGAGGCGCGCACCTCGTCGATCACGTACTTGGTAGTGGGAATGTCGAGCGCCACCGGCTTTTCGCAGAACGTCGGCACATGGGCTGCCGCCGCCTTGACCAGCAGGTCAGCGTGGGTGAACGTCGGGGTGGCGATGACCACACCGTCGACCTTATGGAAAATGTCGTCGACGCTCATGAACGAGCCGCCGAGTTCCTTGGCGGCTTCTTCGGCCCTGGCAGAGTCCATATCGGCGAGCACCAGCTCATCGACGGCCTCCTGGGCTTGTACGACCCGGGCGTGCTGCAGGCCAATGCGCCCGACTCCGATAATTCCTATCTTCATTGATAACCCTCTCTTCGTTGTATGGGGGACTGAGTATTTGGGGTGTGGTGCCCGCCGAAGCGGGCACCACTTTGACGAGTTGGATCAGTTGCCTTGGGAAGCCCCGGCGAAGTGGAAGGTTGCGCCTTCGTTCGTCTTGGGCTGGGGCCAGCGCTGCGTGATGACCTTGTTGTCCGTGAAGAACTTGACGCCCTCCGGGCCGTAGATGTGCTGCTCGCCGAAGAACGAATCCTGCCAGCCGCCGAAGGAGTAGTACGCCACCGGCACCGGGATCGGCACGTTGATACCGATCATGCCCACCGGGATCTCCCGCTGGAAGCGGCGAGCCGACTCTCCGGAGGAGGTGAAGATCGCAG
>JAISTE010000131.1 GCA_031272825.1 Propionibacteriaceae bacterium
GGCCTTCCACCCCGAACTTACGGACGACCTCACCGTCCACGGCACATTTCTCAAAACTGTTCGAGCTTACTCAACTTGCTCGTGATCCAACCCTCGTCATCCTGCGCGAAGTCGCAGGACGACGGGCCAGGATCGAGACAAAGATTGGCGAAATCGAGAGGAAGTTAGATTAACAACCACGTTCGAGGCGTTCACGCTCTACGCCCGGTGCGAGTGGTAGTAGTCCAGGAGCTGCCTGGTTGAGGAGTCTTGGGCCTCGGTCGCGGCCACGTCTCCGGCCAGCGCCGGGGTGATTTCCTTGGCCAGGGCCTTGCCCAGCTCGACGCCCCACTGGTCGAAGGAGTTGATGCCCCAAACGACGCCCTGGGTGAAGGTGATGTGCTCGTACAGCGCGATCAGCTGGCCGACCACCGATGGGGTGAGCGCCGGGGCGAAGATCGACGTCGTGGGCCGGTTTCCTTTGAACACGCGGTGCGGGACGATCGCCTCGGGGGTTCCTTCGGCACGCACCTCGTCGGCAGTCTTGCCGAAGGCCAGTGCCTTGGTCTGGGCCAGGAAGTTTCCGAGGAACAGCTCGTGGACGTCGTCCTTGCCGTCTTTCAGCGGATAGGCCGGGTTGGCGACGGCGATGAAGTCGGCGGGGATCAGCCGGGTACCCTGGTGGAGCAGCTGGTAGAAGGCGTGCTGGCCGTTGGTGCCGGGCTCGCCCCAGAAAATCTCGCCGGTATCGGAGGTGACGGGTTTGCCGTCGAGACGAATGCCCTTGCCGTTGGACTCCATGGTGAGCTGCTGCAGGTAGGCGGCGAAGCGGTGCAGGTTCTGCGCATACGGCAAGACCGCGTGCGAGGCCGCGCCCAGGAAGTCGGTGTACCAGACGTTGAGCAGGCCGAGCAGCGCCGGAACATTGGATTCCAGCGGTGCCAGCTGGAAGTGTTCGTCGACGGCGTGGAAACCGCCCAGGAACTCGGTGAAGTGCTCGGGGCCGATGGCGATGGCGACGGACAGGCCCACCGCCGAGTCAACCGAGTAGCGTCCGCCGACCCAGTTCCAGAACCCGAAGGCGTTGGCCGGGTCGATGCCGAAGGCCGCAACCTTGTCGAGCGCTGTAGAGACGGCCACGAAGTGCTTGGCGACGGCGGCGGTCTTGGCCGCGTCGTCGTCCTCGATCGCTCCTTGCGCGACCAGGCCATCCCAGAGCCAGTCGCGGGCGAGCCGGGCGTTGGTCAGGGTTTCCAAGGTGGTGAACGTCTTGGATGCGACGATGAACAGCGTCGTCTCCGGATCTAGCCCGGCGGTTTTCTCGGCGACGTCCGTCGGATCGATATTGGAGATGAACCGGCAAGTCAGGCCGTCTTTAACGTAGGGAATCAGAGCCTCATATACCATCACCGGCCCAAGATCGGAGCCGCCGATACCAATATTGACGACGGTCTCAATCGGCTTTCCCGTAACGCCCTTCCACTGCCCCGAGCGAACTTTCTCGGCGAACGCGTACATGCGATCCAGCACATCGTGGACTTCCGCGACCACGTCCACACCGTCGACGATGAGGGAGTCGGTACGCGGGCGGCGAAGCGCGGTGTGCAGCACGGCCCGGTCTTCGGTGGTGTTGATGTGCTTGCCAAGGAACATTTCGTCGCGGCGGGATTCGAGTTCGACTTCCTTGCCGAGCTCGACTAGTGCGGCGAGCACCTCGTCGGTGATGAGGTTCTTGGAGGCGTCGACGAACAGTTCGGCGCAACCGAACGAGAAGCGTTGGGCGCGCCCGGGATCGGCGGCGAACCATTCGCGCAGGTTCGGGTTCAGGCTCTTGGAGAGCTCGGAGAGTTTGGCCCAGGCGGCGGTTTGGGTGGCGTCAATGGTCATGGGGACAGTCTATGACGATATTCAGGTATCGCCCGGCCACGGAATTTCTGAGCGATTGCACCGCCGTCCCCCCGTCATCCCGCGCGGAGTCGCGGGATCTCGCCTCCAGAATCTGAAAGGAGATGCTGCGACTACGCGCAGCATGACGATGATCGTTAACCCCGACTGCCCCAATCGACCCACTCCCCGCGCGCAGTAGCTCACCGCCCGATCAGCTCGGCCATCGCGGCGTTGAACGCCGCCTGCGGGCCGTTCGGGGTATCGCCCAGCAGGTACAGCTTGGCTTCTGCCCTGGCCTCCCCCAACGGATCGACGCCCAGCGCCAGCCCCAGCACCTCATCAAGATTGCTTAGATCAGGAGCGAGCACATATGCGCTTGCCAGCGACGGATAGGTTTCGCGGAACTTCTCCTCCCCCAGCCCGGCGACGTCGCAGGCGATGATCGGCCGCTCGGTATAGAGGAAGTCGGAAACGACCGCCGAGACGTCGGCGATGAGGACGTCGGCTTCTTGAAAACAGTCGTTGATGGCCGTGGGGGCAAGTATGGACTTGCCATGGCCGTCGAGCATGGAAACAATCTTGGACCGCGCGCCGAGCATCGAGGCCTTCAGCACGCCGGTGGAGGGATGCGGTTTGAACACGACGTCGATGTCCTTGGCCAGCAGCGCGGCCACGATCCCCTCGCCCATGGAAGCCAGCGAGGTGTAGTTGTTTTGCTCGGTGTAGCCCTCGAAGGTGGGCGCGTACAAGATGGTCGGACGGTCGTGGTTCAGCGGCCCGACAGTCAGCGATTCGGTCTGCGGGCGGCCCACGATTCGGAAGCGCTCGCGCGGGATTTCCACCCCTGCCCGCCAGTAGCGGTCGACGGCAGCCTCCCCCGCGACGAACACATGGTCGAATCCCCTTGCCGTGGCGTTATACGAAGACGATTTATCGGAGTCGCCGTGAATTATCATCACGTGGTCGACGTTGATATTGCGCATCAGGTGGGCGTTCTTATCGCCGAAGGCCGGGTAGAGGGCCACCTTCACCGAGGGGAACGTAAGGGCCTCGACGTGGCGCTGGCTAGGGGCGTAGACGATCGGCAGCTTGGTGGAAATCAGCGGGCGCAGCTGGCTGGCCTCGCGAACCATCACGAAACCGCCGTCGGGCACCTTGTCTAGCACCGGCAGCCACTGGTTGGCGATGTAATTTGATTGCCCCTGCCCGAAGGAGACATATATAAGGTAGCCGGGCTTGGCCTCGCCCAGGGTTTGCAGCAGACGCTCAGCGTCGGGCTTGGCGGCCATCAGCAGCCCCGCCGTGCGCAAGACAAAGTAAATGAAGTATCCCAACGGGATCACCAACGCCGCATAGGCCAGCGTCGGGTAGAGGAAGCCGAGCATGACGGCCGCACACTCACCTACCAGCAGCGCAACAGGCTCGTTGAGCGTGCTGGCGTAGAAACTCGCCCGCTCCTTATACGCGCGCTCTTGGGCAGCACTTGGATGGTACGCGAGCGGGGGCGTCGAGTTAGAAACGACGTTCACAAGCAGGTTCTGTGCCAACATGATGATCTCGGTGAGGATCACCAAGACTATGTAGGGGGTTAGCGGGACACGGGCGTCGAGCGTTGCCCCGCTGCGACTCACCGCAAACAAAGGGGCGGACGCAAGCGCGAGCGCCGCAACCAGCGCTCGAACCGCAACCCGAAGCGCGGGGCCGAACCCGGCTAGATTGAGCGCGCGGGTTGCCTTGGAATCGGTGATGGTGCCGACCTGATCGGCGATAGCAGCCAGGAGCCAGCACACTATGACTAGGTGAGGCTCAACCCTGGGAGAAAGAACGACGCCAAGCGCCAGCATCACGAACTCGACCAGGTACATGATCGCGCCAAGCCGCTCTTTGGGCTTCCCGCGCAGGGAGTATGCGAGCTCGAGATGCTCGGGAAGCGGGGCTTTCGGCAAGCGCGCAAGGATGTTCACCCACGCGAGTCTAGTGGGGCGTACCTACACTCCTACTTCAGCCCTGTGGACAATCTTCGCTTTCGGGTTGAATCCAAGAATCCTGAGAGTACACTAAGAAGGACTCAGTTGGAGGAACACCCAATGGACACATACCGACCGCGCCGGATCGCGGACGATGCCCTTGATGCTCCGTTCGACGCGCCCGATGAAGAGATCGAAGATAAGCCCCACTGGCGGGGCCGCGTAGCTAAGGGTGTACTGGCCGCCACCTGCCTCATCGCCGGGTTTTCCGTAGTCACAGCGTCAACCCTCACCTCCGCCTCCCAACCCGCACAGGCCGTGGATGAAGTGACGATGTTGGCCAAGTCCGTCGACGTCCCCGAGCCCACCCCCGAAAAACTGCTGGTCGGCGGAGTGCTCGACTCCTCCCAGCTCGACTCCTCTTCCCTGCTTTCCTTAACCCGCGCCTACGTCAAGGCCGAGGCCAAGGTCTATAAATCAGCCAAGGAATCCGGTGAACCGCTCGCAACCTTGGCCATCGGCAAGAAAGTGACGCTGACGGGCGAGACCAAGGGCTCGTTCAGCTACGTCATCGCGGAGGACGCCGAGGGTTGGGTTTCGACCAAAGCGCTCACCACCGAGACCGCCGATCTAGCCAAAGGCATCATCGAAACTCCTTGCGAGCGCAACACCGGCAACCTTGAAGCCGGGCTGACGGCCAAGTCCATCCGCGTCTTCCGCTCGGTTTGTACGCTCTTCCCCGACGTTCTGAATTACGGCGGCCGACGGGCCGACTCCCTGCCGTACCATCCCTCGGGCCGGGCGTTGGACGTCATGCTGGCTTCCAACGGCTCGCACGTGAACGCCTCCGAGGAAGAGCTCGGCTGGCGTATCGCCGACTACGTGACACAGAACTGGCAGAAGTTCGACATCGACCACATCATCTTTATGCAAAAGATCTGGACTCCGTCGAACCCCAACTGGCGCCTGATGTCAGATCGCGGCTCCGACAATGCCAATCACAAGAACCACGTGCACATCGCGGTGAAGTCGTAAGGCTTCGTTTTTCACACCACTGCACAGAACTTCGTACATATCTGTTCTTCACCTCTTCCATCTCGGCGTGTCGCGAGTTACGCTGGCGGGAAGAAAGTGAGGTTCAATGATGCTCTCCACAGAAGACATCCGCACCAAACGGTTCCCCCTGGCCCCGAGCGGGTACGAGACTTCCACCGTCGACCATTTCCTGGCTGAGATCGCCGCAACCATCGCCGAACTGCGCGAGCAAACCGCACTCGCCAGCGCCACCCAGGCCGCAAGCGTGGGGATGGACGGGATCGACGCCCTCCGTGCCGAGATCGCCGAGCTGCGCCGGGACATCCAATCCCTGATCGCCGCATCCCTGGGGCCAACGGAAGAACTCACTCCGTCCGTCCCCTATGCGCCGGTGTGGCGGACGGAGTCGTAGGCTCGTCAGGGTTCCCGCTAACCCCGTAACACGCCCTTAATAATTGCGCAACGGGGCAGACATGCGTCCGCCGTAGGGTCGGAGCGATTCCGATGTTCCATTTAGGAGGAAACATGTTCCAAGGCGCCGACGACCTGCTGAGCTACGTGGCCGCAGAAGGCGTGGAAACCATTGATGTGAGGTTCGTGGATCTGCTGGGTGTGCAGCAGCACTTCGCGGTTCCGTCCGACTTCTTCGACAAAGACGTGTTTGACGAAGGTCTGGCGTTCGACGGTTCCTCAATCCGCGGTTTCCAGAAGATCCACGAGTCTGATATGACTCTGATTCCCGATCCGACTACGGCTTTCATTGATCCGTTCTTGAAGCGCAAGACGCTGGCCGTCAGCTTCTTCGTGCACGATCCGCTGACCCGCGAGCCGTACTCGCGCGATCCGCGCAACATCGCGCGCAAGGCCGAGAACTACCTCAAGTCCACCGGAATCGGCGACACCGCGTTCATGGGCCCGGAGGCCGAGTTCTACATCTTCGACTCCGCCCGCTTCGAGACGAAGGCCAATGCCTCCTTCTACTACATCGACTCCGAGGCTGGCGCTTGGAACGCGGGCCGCGACGAAGAGGGCGGGAACCGCGCCTACAAGGTCAAGTACAAGGGCGGCTACTTCCCGGTTCCCCCGATCGATCACTTCGCGGACATCCGCGGCGAGATGGTGGCCAACCTGCAGGCCGTCGGCATTGAGGTCGAGAAGGCCCACCACGAGGTCGGCACCGCGGGTCAGGCCGAGATCAACTACAAGTTCAACACGCTGCTGGCTTCGGCGGACGACCTGCTGAAGTTCAAGTACATCATCAAGAACACCGCCTGGCAGCTGGGCAAGACCGTCACCTTCATGCCGAAGCCGATCTTCGGCGACAACGGCTCAGGCATGCACGTTCACCAGTCCATCTGGAAGAACGGCCAGCCGCTCATGGCCGACGAGGCCGGTTACGCCGGGCTTTCCGATCTGGCCCGCTGGTACATCGGCGGTTTGCTCTACCACGCTCCGTCGCTGCTGGCCTTCACCAACCCGACGATCAACTCGTACCACCGCCTCGTCCCCGGCTTCGAAGCCCCGACGAATCTGGTCTACTCGCAGCGCAACCGCTCGGCTTGCATCCGCATCCCGCTGTCCGGCCCGAACCCGAAGGCCAAGCGCCTTGAGTTCCGCTGCCCCGATCCGTCGGCGAACCCGTACTTGGCGTTCTCCGCGATGCTGCTCGCCGGTATCGACGGCATCCAGAACAAGATCGAGCCTCCGGCCCCGATCGACAAGGATCTGTACGAGCTGCCTCCGGAAGAACACGCGCTGGTTCCGACCGTCCCGCCGTCCCTGGACGCGGTCATCGACAAGCTCGAAGCCGATCACGACTACCTGCTCGCGGGCGACGTCTTCACCGAGGATCTCATCCAGACCTGGATCGACATCAAGCGCGGCGAAATCGACGCCATCCGCCTGCGTCCGCATCCGCACGAGTTCGAGATGTATTTCGATTACGCGTAAACCGTCTTGGAACGATGGGCCGCCCTCCGGGGCGGCCCATTTTGCTTTTCTACTCATCTCATTATTTGCTCACCCTTGCCTGTCGTTGCGCGAAAATCGTTCATGTTTCTGTGAAAATTGCCCTTCAGCTTGGTGGCACTTGTTCGGGTAGGGAATACTTTCTGCGGACTTTGCGTTACTACTTCTGACGTAGAAGTCTCAGGGGGGATTTATTACATGGGGAATCGAGTCACACGTGCGTTGGCCGGATGGGCCTGCGTTGGGCTACTGGCATCTTTTATTGTCGCGTCCGCGTTCGCGGATCCTGCAGAGAGCTCGGCCGGATCAGTGCCCAAGATCACGCCAGAGGCGACTCCCTTGTGGCGCTACACCACCGCGTTCTACACCCAGGATTGGATGTACTGGGGCTCGGAGGCCAGGGACGGCTCAGAGACCTCGGGCTCAGATGAAGTCGATAACGATGGCAGGATCTGGATGGGCGGCGATGGCGTGGGAACCACCCCGAGCACTAGCACCACCGGATCCGGCTCGGGCTGTGAGAACGTCTACTACGTGGCCGACGACGTGAAATTGCGTTTCGCCTACCCCGCGGGCAAGGAACAGGAAACGGTTGAGCAGTACTACTAT
>JAISTE010000159.1 GCA_031272825.1 Propionibacteriaceae bacterium
CGCAAGCGTCAAGCGCTTTCAGACCCGCTGTGCCGTGATGCCAACAGGTGGGAGCCGGGCTCCTCTTCACATAGTCGTTCGACCAGTGGGCAAGTCTAGCGCATGGGCGGTGCGAGCCCTAATTCGGCCCGGGCCACACCCATCCGGAGCCAGACTCTTCCTCATGCCTTTACGGTACGCAACAGCCACTCTTCCAGGGAGAGTTCGCCCGAAGAACCTTCCTTTCCAACGGCCCTCGCTTTAGGGGACGTTGCCATACCTCCGGCAACGACAATGCCAAGTGCACCGACCAACAGTTTTCGGCGTGAGACATTCACATTTTGGTTCTCGCTCATTCGAGCTCCTTCCAGATTTCTTTCAAGGCAGTTTCATCCACGTGCCCTTCAGCATCACTCAGGATCAGCTTCAACACTTCATGTTCGGGATCAGCCAGGCATACCTCAGGGTGATCCGGCGGCAAGATGGCGACACTTCCTTCCGGATAGATCGTCACCTCGGAATTCGTGCCGTAAGAGGTATCAATTCCTGAAATGTCTATAGCTCTCAACCCGAGTCGATCGCGGGAGATCTCACAATTTGCTCTTGAAACATTGAGGGTCTCTAACCGCGAAGCAAGACGTTCAGATTCAGCTTCACTTAGATCCCATTGCGGATTGCTTCTTCCCGAATAGACATCAAATACGACCGAAACCATAGTATCCTCACTCGTCGATTCGGACGGGCTGGCACTCACAGGCACTCTTGCACACCCAACACACAATGAGACAATGGCAGTGACACCAAAGATAACCTTAAAGAAACGTTTCTTCATCGGATATTGGCCCTTGGCGAGTAGGAAGTAGACTTTTGACGAGCTATCCCCCATATGTGGCCATGATGACTTGTGATAGGGGTAACAATAAAATCTTTCTCTTCCTTCAGCGTGAGCGTCCATTGCGGGTTCGGTCTGCCCGAAAATATATCCAATTTGACATTCAACTTAACTCCTCCTGCTAGTCGTCGTTGACGTTCATAACGTAGCACTGTCCTTGCTCATAGACAAGCCCCATATTCCTAATATTTTGTCTGGAATGCGCAGTGCCAATCCCTAGCTTTCAGCGCATTTCGAACGATGCGTAGCCGCATTGTCTTAACCAGCCTTTAGTCTGAGGACGTGCGACAGAGCTATAGAGAACGCCGGTGCTATGAGGTGGTGCCGGTAGGTCACCAAGCGCAGTGCGGGGTTCGAGTTCCCGGAACCCCGCTCACCACGGTTTCGCCGATCGCTATAACCGGCACGCGTGGATGGCCGTTACCAGGATTGCTTCCGCGCCTGCTGCCAGCAGCTCGTCCATGATTTCTTGGGCCTGGTACTTCGGGATCATTGCCCGAACCGCCACCCAGTCTTCGCGCGCCAGCGGGGATACCGTCGGAGAATCCAGGCCGGGGGTAATGGCGAATACCTTTTCTAACAGTTCCTTGGGAGCGTTGTAGTCGATCATCAGGTACGTGCGCGCCAAGATGACGCCCGTGAGACGCCGCTGCAAAAGCTCGGCACCTGCCGGGGCCGCACCCGAGCGGCGGATCAAAATCGCCTCGGATTCTAGGATCGGCTCACCGAAAAGCTTTAGACCCGCCTGCCGCAGCGTGGTTCCGGTTTCCACGACGTCCGCAATCACGTCCGCGACGCCGAGCCGCACCGAGGACTCCACCGCACCGTCGAGATGGATCAAACGCGCCGAAAGGCCCTGCTTATCCAGGTACGCCTGCACCAGCCCGGGGTAGGAGGTGGCGATGCGCTTGCCCTGCAGATCGGCAACCTCATAGCCCTCTTCGGGAGCGGCGAAGCGAAAACGCGTGCCGCCAAAGCCCAGGGCCATGACCTCTTCGGCCTCGGCACCCGAATCGAGCAGCATGTCGCGGCCAGTGATGCCGAGATCGAGCGTGCCCTCGCCGACGTACACGGCGATGTCGCGCGGGCGCAGGTAGTAGAACTCGACATCGTTGGCCTCGTCGTAGAGCACCAGCTCCTTGGAGTCGTTGCGCTGCCGGTAACCGGCCTCGCGCAGCATCTTCCAAGCGGCCTCGGACAGCGACCCCTTGTTGGGCACTGCGATCTTCAGGGTTTCAGTCATGGTTCGGTAATCCTATCGGCAGTGCTCACAGGTACTCGTACACATCCTCCAGCTCAAGACCTAGCGAGACCATCATTACCTGCGTGTGGTAGATCAACTGCGAGATTTCCTCGGCGGCCGCCTCCAGGGATTCGTGCTCGGAGGCCATCCACACCTCGGCAGCTTCTTCGACGATCTTCTTGCCGATGCCGTGGACGCCGGAGTCCAGCTCGCGAACCGTCCCAGACCCGGCCGGGCGCTCCTTGGCGCGGCTCTTGATCTGCTCGTACATTTCTTCGAACGTGTGACTCATAGGGGGCAGTGTAGCCGCTGGGCCAGTACCCGGGACGACGGCGGCAAGATTCTGTTCTTTTCTGGTGTGGGGGTCACTGTCGCTTTCCCGGGTTCCCTACCTTGCCACCGTTTGGCCCGGTGATTGGAGATGCGAGGGTCGCTGTCGTTTTCCCGAGTCCCCTACTCGTCATCCCGCGCGTAGTCGCGGGATCTCCTTGTAGTAAAGGAGCAAAAACCATAGATCCCGTGGCTGCACGCGAGATGACGGGGTGAAGTGGGCACCAGGTGTCACACCCGCCCCGGATCAAGTCCGGGGACAGAAAACCTGAAACACCCACCAAACAAGCAATTGTCCGGACAATGAGACAATCTGTCCCAGGGACTGGCTTCTTTCGGTTTTCCTTTTCCGGCCCGGCGACGTAAGACTAGCCTTGGCGAAACGACAAGGAGAGGCGAGATGCGCAAGCAGGACTACGAACTCGACACCACAACCCGAAACGGCGTGCTCAAGCTCAGGATGCGCGGGCGCAACGTACTAAACGACCCCATGGTCACCAAAGGCACGGCCTTTACCCACGAAGAACGCAAGGCTCTCGGGCTTTCCGGGCTGCTTCCGTCGGGCGTCACTTCTATAGAGGAGCAAATCCGGCGCCTCAACCAGCAGTACGACCGCGTGAGCACCAACCTGGCCAAGAACATCTTCTTGCACGACCTGCGCGCCCGCAACGAGGTGCTCTTCTACCGCTTCATCGCCGAGCGCCTCGAAGAGACCCTGCCGATCATCTACACCCCCACCATCGGCGACGTCATTGAGCGGTTCTCCTATGAATTCCACGGAACCCGGGCGGTATTCACCTCCATCGACCGGCCCGAGATGATCGAGCAGAACCTGATGGACTTCGGCCTGGACGCCGACGACGTCGACCTTGTGGTGGCCACCGATTCGGGCGGCATCCTCGGTATCGGCGACCAGGGCATCGGCGGGGTGCAGATCGCCATCGGCAAGCTGGAGGTCTACACGGCGGCCGCGGGCATCCACCCCAAGCGCGCGATCCCGGTGGTGCTGGACGTCGGCACCGACAACCTGGGGCTGCTCAACTCCGAGCTGTACCTGGGCGAGCGCCACCCGCGCGTCACCGGCCAGCGCTACGACGAGTTCATCGACGCCTTCGTCAAGGCCGTGAACAAGCTGTTCCCGAACGCGCTGCTGCACTGGGAGGATTTCGGCACCGCCAACGCCCACCGGATTTTGTCCAAGTACAAGGACGAATGCTGCACCTTCAATGACGACATCCAGGGGACGGCTGCGGTCGTGTTGGCGGCGATGCTCTCGGGCGTCCGCCGCTCCGGTTTGGCGCTCAAGGATCACACGATCGCCGTCTACGGGGCCGGGACGGCCGGGATCGGGATCGCCGACATCATCCGTTCCGCGCTGGTCAAGGCCGGGCTAACGGAGGCCGAGGCCTACAAGAAGTTCTGGGTTTTCAACTCGCGCGGCTTGGTGGTCGACGATCTCAAGGGTGTGCGCGATTTCCAGATGCCGTACGCACGCAAGCGCGCCGACGTCAAGGGCTGGAAGGTCGCCGACCCGCGCTCGATCACACTTGAGGAGACGGTGAAGAATCTGCACCCGACGATCCTGATCGGCTGCTCGGCCCAGCCCGGGGCGTTCACGAAGGAGATCATCGAAGAGCTGCTGACCGAGGTCAAGCGCCCGATCATCATGCCGCTTTCCAACCCGACGTCCATGGCCGAGGCCACCCCCTCCGATCTCATCGAATGGTCGGACGCCCGCGCTCTTGTCGCCACCGGCTCGCCCTACCCGGCGTTTAGGTACAACGGCACCAGCTACACGATCGCCCAGGCGAACAACGCGCTGATCTTCCCCGGCCTCGGGCTAGGGGTTTCGGTGGTGAAGGCCCGTCGGGTCACCGACTCGATGGTCTACGCCGCTGCCACGGGCTTGGCCGGGATCGGTTCGCTGCGCCGCCCGGGTGCCGGGCTGTTGCCGTCGATGCGGGATCTGCGCATGGTGGCGGCGACGGTGGCGCTGGCCGTCGCCCAGCAGGCGATCGAAGAGGGCGTGGCCCAGGTCGAACCGGAGAACCTGCTCGACGCCGTCTGGGATCGCATGTGGACGCCGGACTACCCGCCGCTGGAGATCGCGGACTGACCAAAGATTGTCATCCTGCGCGCAGACGCAGGATGACGAACTCTTAGCTGATCTTCACCGTCTTGGTGAAGACCTTCTTTCCGGCTTTGAGCACGATCTTCACCGTGCCCTTCTTCTTGGCCGTGAGCCTGCCGTACTTGTCGATGGAGGCGAGCTTTTTGTTGGACACGGAGAGGGAAACGATGATGTTCGTCGCCGTGCCTGCGTTGTAGCGCACGTATGCTACTTGGCCGACCTTCATCTTGGAGGGGGCCGAGGCCTTCACGGACACCAGCTTCTTGGCCTTCGGGACGACGTACACCGTCAGTTTCAGCGACTTGGAGGCCGCCCTGGCGGTCAGGGTGACTTTAGTCTTCTTAGTCACCGCCTTGGCCTTGATCTTGCCCTTGCTTGAGACGGTCAGCGCCTTGGTGTTGGACGTCGAATAGGTGATCTTTTCGCTTGTCAGCTTGTTGTTCAGGAAGGCCCCGAAATTGAGCTGCATCGAGGTGCCCTGCTCGATATAGATGGTCTTGCGGGCCGCGCGCACGGCGTCGACGACTTTGCGGGTCTCGGTCTGCACAGAAGAGGCGGTCATGGTCGTCGCACCCGAGAGGGCGACGAGTACGAGGTTTCCGAGCGTATATCCGCTGGATTTCGCGGTGGTGAGGTCTGTCCAGTTGGCGCCGTTTCTAGAGAGCATGGACTGCCCGGTCTGGACGCGGGCTGAAGCCGGGACGTCGGCTATCAGGGTGGAGCCCGAGTACAGCTTCTCGGTTTCGGCGAACGGGCCCATGCCGTTGACGTTCTTGAGCGTGTATTCGACGACGACGGAGAAGCGCTCGCCCTTTTGCAGCGGCACCGCCTGGCTGAGCTTGAGCGTCTTGATGCCGAAGTCGGCATTGGTAGCCGAGGCCGTCGCCACCATGGTTCCGCTCATCGGATTCGTGCCGACGCCCTCGTAGATGTAGACCTTGTAGGAATTGCCCTGGGTGGCGTTGCCGATCATTACTGCTTCGAGGGATTGGTTGGCCTCGGCGGCGTAGATGTTGGCCGCGTACAGCGTGCGCGTGCCGGTCGGCAGGTACAGGCCGATGTCCGCGTTGACGGCATAACTTTGGTTGATCGAATAGCCGTTGGTCGTAAGCGCATAGCCCTCGAACCCGGAGATGGTCTTGTCCCGATAGGAGACGTACTGGTATCCGCCCTTGCCAGCGCTTGTTCCCCAGGACTGCTGGATGATCCAGGCCCCGTTGACTGCCGGTTTGTCCGGGCCGAAGTTCGACGCCGCGTAACTGTCGTCCCAGCCCACGATCGTCACCATGTGGTTGGTGTACCCGGTGCCGTGGCTGGCCCGGTAGGTGGCCACCCGCGAGTAGTCGGGGGCTTCGAGGGAGACGGTCACCGGCCCGTTTTGGTACAGCCACTGCTTGACGGCCCTGGTCGCGTCGGACACATAGGCCCCGGCCGGGGTGTAGGGGGCGGCCAGCGAGACGGCCGAATCCAGGAAGTAGTCGCGGGTGTCGATCTCGGCGGCGGTGGGGATGTGCCCGGCGTCGGAGCCCTTCGGATACGGGAAGGCGCTCTCTAAGCGCGGCCCCCAATAGTTTGACCAGGCCCCGATGATCGACGAATACGAGCCGCCCTCCTGCATCGGGTGCCCGGAGGTCGGGCTCTGGCCGAGCACGCCGTAGGCGGCGTAGGCCAGGTGCTTCGCAGATAGGGTCGGTGCGGTGCCGAGGGCGGCGGCACCCGTAGTGGTGGCCGAGATCGCCCAGCAGATGCCCCAGCTGCCTTGATCCCTGACGGCGGTGATGGCCGAAGACTTTTGTTTGCGCAAGTCGAAGGAACTGGGCAGGTTGGAACCCGCCGAATCCCCGACCTTCGTTGCAGTATTCGCCGACACTGAGATGGAGCCGCCCTGGCCGTCGGATAGGAGCGGCGTCCTGAAGCCGTTCGAGCGCACCAAGCGCATCTGGCCGATGGTGTCGGTACCGGTTGCGCTGCTCTCAGGCACCGCCACCCCGATAGCCGAGACGGCAAGTGCCAACGCCAGCGCGGAAAATTTCAGCTTTGAAGCGACCACGATTTCCCCCTGCGTATCCCCTGTCCGGCCATCTTATTTGGCCGAACCAAGGTTCGCAGGGGTTTCACGGAATCGAAATGGGGGTTGCCTGGGCGGGTGGAGCGGGGTTTACAATCTTCGGCTCTCTGCGCGTTCGCGTTCGGTAGCATCTGCGTTCTTCATCGCCGTGGCCATCATCAGCTTCAGGCGGTTCAGTTGGTTTACCTCTGAAGCGCCTGGGTCGTAGTCGATGCTGGTGATGTTGGCCTCGGGGTAGAGCTCGCGCAGGGCCTTGAACATGCCCCTGCCGACTACGTGGTTGGGCAGGCAGGCGAACGGCTGGCAGCACACGATGTTCGGTGTGCCGGTGCGGATCAGCTCGATCATCTCGCCGACCATGAACCAGCCCTCTCCTGCCTCCGTGCCGATGGAGATCAGCGGCTCGGCCAGCTCGCGGATCTTGTCGATCTTTTCGGGGACGTCGAACTTGCCGTTGGACTTGCTCAGCGCCTCGCGCATGGGTTTCTCGTAGCGTTCGAAGGCCCAAATAACGGCGTCGTTCACCTTGGTGTCTTTCCAGGTATCCAGGCCCAGGGCGTCGTGGCGGAAATGAGAACCGGCGGTGCCGTACTGCAAGAAGCCGGAGAGTCCGGGGAGCACGGCCTCGCAGCCCTCTTCCTCGATGACTTTGACGATGTTGTTGTTGGCGTCGGGCTGGTACTTGACCAGCACCTCTCCGACGATCCCAACCCGGGGTTTTCTCGGGACGTTCAGCAGCGGCAGCTCGTCGAATTCTCGCACCAGCGAGCGGATGAGTTTCTTGTAAGTGAGCTTGCCGCCGTAGGTTTCGCTGCGGCCGTCACACTCGAAGTACTCGCGGGAGATGGCGTCCCAGCGCTCGTACAGGGCATCAGCAGAACCCAGGTCGCGCTCGTAGGGACGGACACGGTGCAGCACCGTCATCAGGGTGTCGCCGATAACCAGCGCCTGGAGTGCGTGGTGGATCATCGGCAGCGAAATCGTGAACCCCGGGTTCTCCTCGAAACCCTGGGTGGAGAGCGCGATCACCGGAACCTGGCCGTAGCCGGCCGAGCGCAGGGCCTTGCGCAGCATTCCGGCGTAGTTGGAATCGCGGCACATGCCGCCGGTCTGCGTGCAGGCGACCGCCGACGTTTCGGGGTCGGCCTCACCCGAGATGAACGCGTTGACCAGCTGGCCGACGACCAGGATCGCCGGGTAGCACACGTCGTTGTTGACGTATTTCAGGCCGCACTCGACGTCGGCATCCGTCGCATGTTCCAGGACGTGCACCTTGTAGCCCGCCCGGTTGAAGATGGGCTCGAGCATCCTGAAGTGAATCGGCGACATCTGCGGGGCGAAGACCGTGTGAGTCTTGCGCATCTGCGCGGTGAACACGTTGCGCTTGTCGGCGGGGAACGGGAGTAGGTCGTCGGGTTTTAGAGAGATGCGGGGTGCGGGGACGGTTGGGGCAGGGGTGCGGGAGAGATCCTGCGACTCCACTTCGTTCCGCGCAGGATGACGAGTGGTGGTTGTTTCTTTCAGCGCATGATGACTAAGGGTGGTTGTTTCGTTCGGTTCCGGACGAAGTGGGGTTGTTTCGTTCAGTTCCAGACGAAGTGGGGTTGTTTCGTTCAATTCCAGACGAAGCGGAGTTGTTTCGTTCAATTCCAGACGAAGTGGAGTTGTTTCGTTCAATTCCAGACCAAGTGGAGTTGTTTCGTTCAATTCCAGACCAAGTGGAGTTGTTTCGTTCAGTTCCAGACCAAGTGCAGTGGTTACCCTGTTCCGCGCGGCCCTTACCCCGTCATCCTGAGCGTAGTCGCAGGATCTAATCGAAGTCCGTCCGTCCTCAACTGAACCTATACTGCGCTCGTCCATGGCCGCGGCCAGGGATCGCAGCCGGATCGTCGCCGCCCCTAGGTTGCTCACCTCGTCGATCTTGATGACCGTGTAGACGTCGCCGGCCGATTCGATGATCTCTTGAACCATGTCGGTGGTGATGGCATCCA
>JAISTE010000167.1 GCA_031272825.1 Propionibacteriaceae bacterium
ACCGGCTCTGGTTCTTGCCCAAGCTGGGCGTAGGTATCGCGGCCATAACGCTCCCCCGCCGCATCAGCGTAGGACAGGCGCGCGCGGCCGTTATCAACCTGCAGGCGATAGCCCTGTTCAGGGAGGCTGGGATCTAGCTCGGTTTCGAGCTCGGCGGGTTTAGAAAATGCCTCCCCGGATAGCCGCGTTACTTTGCGTGGCCTTGGGAAAACCTTGGCAACCATTGACAACTCCTATTTAGTAGCTCCAAAACGGAACTTAACCGCTTCAGCAAAACGTGCTAATCTTCCGTCCTGAGCAGCGTAGCCTGAGTCAAAGGAGAGTGCTAAATGAGAATTTCCACTGCCGGAACCCGCCTGACCGACGAGCGCGGCCGCGAACGCATTTTCGGCGGCGTCAACATGGTCCACAAAGATCCAGCGAGCGGCTATGCCCAGCCGTTTACCCGCGAGCACTACCGCTACCTCGCGAGCGCCGGGCTGGATCTCGTACGCCTGGGAGTCATCTGGGACGGGCTGGAGCCCGAACCCGGCGTCTTTTCCGAAAGCTATCTGTCCGAGCTGGCCCGGCAGCTGGATTGGGCCGACGAATTCGGCATCGGCGTCTACCTGGATATGCACCAAGACCTCTACTCCTCCCAGTTCGGCGACGGCGCCCCCGCCTGGGCGACCCTCACCGACGGGGCCGAGTACTCGGCCGGGGAGTTCTGGTCCGACGCCTACCTGTTCGATCCCGCCGTCCAGAACGCCTATTCCAATTTCTGGAAGAACACCGAGGTCGACGGCGTCGGGCTGCAAGATCACCTGGCCAAGGCCTGGGCGGAACTAGATCGCCGCTTCGGCCACCATCCGGCGGTGATCGGCTTCGACTGGCTGAACGAGCCCTTCCCGGCAGGCAGCCAGATGGAGGTGTTCGGTACCCTCCTTGGCGCGTATATCCAGATCACCGCCGACGCCCGCTCCATCGAGGAACTGGCCGCCGACTTCTCCGATCCCCAGGGCAAGCAAGAGCTGTTGGCCAATATCGACGACCCGCAGCTCTACGCCGCTATGGCCGCTGCCGCAGCCGAACCCGCCGAGGCCTTCGACAGCGGCGTGCTCGGCCCCTTCCAGGCCAAGCTCACCACTGCCGCCCCCGACAAGCTCTCCGTGTGCGAGGCCTCCTACTTCTCCAACATGGGAATCGAATCGGCCATCCCCAAGCAAGAGCGAATGGTCTACTCCCCCCACGGATACGACCTCACCGTCGACACCGAGGCCATCCAACAGGCCTCCGACAACCGCCTCGACGTCATCTGGGCCGCCCACCTGCGCACGCAGCAGCGCCTGGACGTTCCGGTCATCGTCGGCGAATGGGGCGCCCAATACGGATATGCAGGCGGGCTGGAGCACATCGCCCACCAGCTCGACACGTTCGACAAGAACCACTGGTCGCACACCTACTGGTGCTTCGAGCCCGGGTTCGAGAACCTCCCGGCGGCTTCCGTGCTCAAGCGCCCCCACCCCCAGGCAGTCGCCGGGGAAATCGACACCTATAGCTGGGACTCCACAACCGGTGAGTTCAGCGCTAGTTGGGCGTCGAATATGAATGAGGAATCCGTTTTCTACCTGCCGTCCGCCCCCCAAAAGGTCGACGGGAACGTCAAAACCTCCACCGAGCTGGTACTGGACGGCTGCCGCCTCCACGTGCAGGCCGGGGAGGATCACATCGAAGTGAAGGTTCAACTATGAGCACAACCGAAGCCAAGCAAGGCTGGTTCCGCTCCCACTTTTCGCTGGGCGGGCCGGGACTGAGCTTCCGCGACAAGTTGGTGGTGTCGCTGCCGCTGCAGGCGCTGTCGCTTTCCAACGTTCTAATCCACAACGTCTACATCAAGGTGTACACGGACGTCATCGGGCTGGACGCCGTGATGGTCTCCTACGTGTACTTCATCTTCAACATCTGGAACATGCTGAACGACCCGTTCATCGGCATCTTCCTCGACAAGATGAAGTACCGAAAGCACCGCGGCAAGTTCTTGTACGTGATGCGCGTGTCGGTGCCGTTCATGGTCGTCATGGTGGCGATGATGCTGTTCGCGCAGGCCGACTGGGGCCAGTGGGGCATGTTCTGGTGGCTGCTGGTGGCCTTGTTCATCTTCGATACCGCCGGGACGTTCTTCTCCATCTCCGCCGGCTGCTACCAGATGCTGATCGCCCCGACGAAGGCCGAGCGCGCGGACATCTCCGTCATCGGCGGGTATGTCTCCAACATCGTCTCCTTCTTCGCCTCCCTGATCCCGACCCTGCTGCTGGTCGGCGAGGGGACGGTCGACCGCACCTTCCTCACGACCTGCCTGCTGGGCGTCGTCGTGCTGAACACGATTCTCTACATCATCCCGATCGTGCTGCTCAAGGATAAGAAGGAGCTGTACGAGGTGGGCGATTCGTCGGCCATCGACTTCAACCCCGAAACTCTGTGGACGGACGTCAAGTCGATCATTACCATGCGCTCGTTCTGGTGCACCTTCTTCTATTCGGCGACGTCCTTGGCCCCGATGGCCGTGTACTACAACGCCTTCTTGTACTACATGGACTACGTGGTGAAGGCCGAGGGCTGGCAGGCGACGGTCGTCGATACGCTGCCGATGCTGTGTGTGTTCGCCGTCTATCCGCTGATCGGTTCGATGGTGAAATCGCAGGGTACGAAGATGTCGATGGCGTACTGCATCGCGCCTTACATCATCGGCTTCGTGATCTTGTACTTCGCCGATTCGTGGCTGTGGGCGCTGGTGGCGTACATCCCGATCATGGGCGGCAAGTACATTCACGACACGGCCATGCAGGTGCTGAACCAGGCGATCATCGACGAGAACGAGATGAAGACGGGTGTGCGCAAGGCGGGCCTGTTCTCGGCCGTCCGCGCGATCTTGAATGCCCCGTTCGGCGGCATCCAGCTGATCATCTTCACCAACATCATTGAGGCCTACGGCTTCAAGTCCGGCGGCGGAGAGCAGACCGAATCGGCCATCGAAGGCATCCGGATCGCCACCTGCGGCGTCCCGATTCTGTTCATCTTGGTCTCGATCATCCCGCTGGTGCTTCTGCCGTACACGCAGAAGAAGGAGCTTGAGCTGTCGGCCTACTCCGAGAGCCGCCGCCACGGCGACGTCACGCTTGAGGCTGCCGAGGGCGAACCGCTCTCCCCCGGCATTGCCACGGACTCCGCTGCCACCGCGACTGCTGTTCTGGATCGCACTAGCACCGAGACCGCCGATAACGAGCAGCCGCGCCACGATTCGACCCGAGAAGAAGACACTAAGCTTGAGTGAGTGAGTGAAAAGGTTTTACGAGACGTAGTGTCGTTCGTCAGGCGCGGGGATCGCATGAACCCATCCCAACAAAGGGCATGGGACGAGCTTTCCCCGCGCTGGGTCGTTAAGGTGCCTCAAGGCCCGCGCTCGACGTCCATCGCACCGGATGCCCCGCCCTTGGATTTCACCGAAGTTTTTGGCCGCGAAGCCCCCGTCCACGTCGAGGTCGGCATCGGCGACGGTGCCACCATCGCCCACGTCGCCGAGCAGCACCCCGAGATCAACTTCCTAGGCTTCGAGGTGTTCTTGCCCACCACCGCCTCGGCCCTGGGCCGCTGCAAGCGCGCGGGCGTCGAGAACGTCCGCATCGTAGTTGCCGACGCCGAACAAGCGTTCGAGCAGATCATCCCACCATCTTCCGTCACCGAAGTCTGGACGTTCTTCCCCGATCCGTGGCACAAGAAGCGCCACCACAAGCGCCGGATCATCAACCCGCGCTTCGCCGCCTCCGTCGCCAAGGCGCTGATCCAGGGAGGCCGCTGGCGCATCGCAACCGACTGGGAAGACTACGCCGAGTGGATCGCCGGAGTGATGGACGGCATCCCCGAGTTGGTAGACGAATTCCCCGAAGGTGCCCCGCGCTGGAACCTGCGCCCGATAACCAGGTTCGAGCAAAGAGCGCTGAACGCGGGCCGCAAGGTGGCCGACATGGTCTATGTGAAGCGGTAGGGGGTACTTAGCCATACCCGTGGAGTAAACGAGGTGCGGCACCCAAGCTGCACGGGCCGCCGCGAATATCCAACTGAAGTGCCACAAATCTCCAGTTTCTTACCTGCAAATATCCAGTTGAAATCCTGCAGATCCAACGAGGCGCCGCCTCACTCGCCTCC
>JAISTE010000012.1 GCA_031272825.1 Propionibacteriaceae bacterium
GCAGCTGGCTCAGGGCTGCGAAGACTATCGCCACTATGCCGATTACCAGCGAGGCGCGCACCGGGCGGGATTCGGTGGCATCGACCAATCTTTGTATCGGGGCGCTGCGCTTGGTGCTCGGCGGAGGAACCGGGGTGGAGAGCAGGGACTCGTTGTCGGCGAAAGCCGCGGTGAGGTCGTCGGTGTCGGCGTAGTCCGGCAGCAGCTTCGGACGAACTGGGCTTGAACCGTCTTTGACCGCCCCGGTAACCGCAGAGAACCCGACATCGCCGTTGCTACTCACGCCCTCCCCGGCCTCCGAGCCGGGGCGGCCTAAACCATCGGAAATGTCCGGCAGCACCGCACCTGGGAACGCCGGGATGGGTGTGGGCGGGGCGATCTGGGAGACCAGGGCGTTGTCGTCGGTGATGTTCAGGCGGGCGCGCAGCTGCGAGGCCGCGCTCATCGGGCCGAGGATCAGGGATAGCTGGGTGGTCACCTGGGCGGCGGACGTCAGCTTGGTTCCGGAAACCGGGCGCGGGCGCAAAATGCGATCCACAACGTTCAATACCGAGGCGTCGGCCACCTGACGCAGGGAATCGGGGTCGGCCAGGCCGGAGCCCAAATCCACCCCCGGCAGGCCGAACGCGGGCCCGCCGATCCACCTGCCGGTAAGCCCGGCGTAGAGCAGCTTCCCCAGGGCTCGCACATCTTCGGCGACGAACGAGCGCTGGGCGTCCTTCTCGGTTTCGGCAGCCAGCAGCCCGGTGATCTTCACGTTTCCGGTGTCGGTGATCATGACCGTCGCCGGGTTGAGACGCCCGTGCGAGAGGCCGAGCGCGTGCAGCTTGGCGATGGCGTCGGCCACATCGCGCACGATCCACGCGATCTCCTGCCCGCTCAGCGGCCCATCTTGCAAGATGTTCGCCAGCGTCACCCCGGGAGCGTACTCATAGACGACGTACGACGGCGGCTGCACCGGATCGGCCACCACATCCAACACCCGCAGGAAACGGGCGTCGGTCGCCAGCGCGGCCTTTCGCGCCGAGCGCAGCAGCGAATCGGTGGCCCGGCCCTCGGTCGTCAGCAGATAGACGAGCACCCAGCGATCCAGTACCTCGTCGAAGGCCCGCCACAGCTCGGTGCCCGCACGCTCGGAGAGCTTCCCCTCCAGCCGGTAGCGGTGGGCAAGCAGCGCATTCGCCTGGCCCGGGCCCTGCACCCGCATGATTTCCGAGGTCAGCTCGCTGGGCGGGATGGAGTAGTACAGCGGGTCGTCGGGCTGCATCACCTTGATGAAAACGCCCTTGCCGTCGGGGTCTGCTAGCAGTTGCTCGGTGCCCTCCATCTGCACGGGCTGCCCGGCCTTGTTTACGAACGCGTCCTGTTCGGGGAAATATTCGTCCAGGTCGAAGTCGTACAGCGGCGTTTGCCCGACGGGCGAACTGGCAGCTGGCGGGCGGGTTCCGGAAAGCGCGGAGACGGGCGGGACGGTGGAACCGGCGAGTCCGGCGGCTGCTCCTGCGGCGGATCCCAATCCTGGTTGGTGGGCTCTTGAGTTGCCGCCCCGGGGCCAGCCCGGGGACGGAGAAGATGAGCTTGGGGACGGGGCGGCTGAGCCCGTAGTCGGCGTGGCTGAGCTTGTGGACGAGGAGGACAAGCCCGAGGACGGGTTAGCCGGGCCCGTCTGGTCGCCCCCAGACCCGTTCCCGTTACCGCCGCCATCTCCGCCATCAGATCCGCGTCCGCCGCGCCGGGTGAGGACGTCGATCAAGTCCCCGACCTCAGGAATCTTCAACGCCTTGGCGATCCCGAAGTAGACGCCCAGCGCCACCGCCACGCCGACCACGAGCCCGAGGGCTTGCAGCCCCACGCCCCGCCCGTTGCCGATCAGGAACCAGGCAACCCAGGCGAGCAAAACTGCCGGAGTAGCAGCAACCAGCAGCATCAGCGACAGCCGCCCGATACCGGAAACAGATTCGCCCCGGGAGGCGTACACCGAGTTGGAGAGCTTAGAGACAGCCGAGGAGACTTGCCCGGCGTCCGTCGTACCTTGTGAGAGCCGTTTCTTTACGGCCAGGCGCGTCACGAAGAACCCGACCGTGTAGGCGCCCGCAGCCGCCAGGGCGAGCCGGGGCGCGGTCGTCGGGGCGGAGTAGAGGATGTAGACGAAAGTGAAGGCGAGGGCCACGTTGACGCCGGTCGTCACACATTGAATGAGGAACGGGGTGCGGAAATCCTTCTGCGCGTAGAAAACCCGCAGGTAGATGTACTGCAGCGAGTACGGCACCAGCCCGATGGCCATGCACGCCAGCGTCCAGGTGATGTAGTGGTAGGTCTCGGCGCCGTTGCCGTTGCCGAACAGCACGCGCGTGATCGGCTCGGCGAGCAAGATCAGGGCCATCGCCGCAGGGATGATGAACGTGGCCGCCAGGCGCAGCG
The DNA here is from genome assembly GCA_031272825.1 of Propionibacteriaceae bacterium. Lineage (GTDB taxonomy): Bacteria > Actinomycetota > Actinomycetes > Propionibacteriales > Propionibacteriaceae > Propionicimonas. Next base: position 2,422 of record JAISTE010000012.1, read on the forward strand.
CGCGGGAGACGGCCTCCATCATGCTCCGGTTATCGCCCGCCTGTGAGGCACGCGCCGACGACGGCAAAATCGCGGTGGCAAGGGAAATCGTCACCAGCGAGTGGGGGAACAGCCAGATCAGGTTGGCGGTGTTGTAGGCCGTCACCCCGGCACCGGCGAAGGACGCCGACGAGGCCAGGCGCGTGTTTACCATGAGCATGATCTGGGTGAGGATGACGTAGCCGACCATCCACATGGCGTCGCGGAAAACCTCCCACAGGCCGGTGTGCAGGAAGTCGAAGCGGGGGCGGATCTTGATCCCCAGGCGCTGCACATAGACGACCAGTACCCCGGCCTGGGCGATGATCCCCAGCGTCGAACCCAGGCCGAGCCACACGATCTCTGCCGTGGAGAACGGCTGCCCCGTGGCGAAGTTGGAGCCGAACACCAGCGCGTAGATCGCCAGCGTCAGCACCGCGATCACGTTGTTGAGAACCGGTGCCCACTTTTCCGGGCCGAAGCGCTCCTTGGCGTTGAGAACCTGGGAGAGAACGAAGAAAACCCCGTAAAAGAACACCTGCGGCATGGTGATGTAGCACATCAAGGTGAGCATCGGCCAGAAGGCGGCGTGCTCGGGGTTCGACCACACTTCCATGTCGACGAACAGGCGCAGCACCCACGGCGTGAGCACGGTCAGGACGACGGTGAGCACCGCAAGGGCCAGCACGAACAAGGTGACGAAGCGGTTGATGAAGGCCTCGCCGCCGTCGTCGTCTCGTTTGGAGGCGTGGACGATGTGGGGCACGAGGACAGACGTCAGCACCCCGCCGGCCAAAATCATGTACAAGGAGTTGGGGATATAGGTGCCGACCTCGAAGGTGTCCGACCACGCGGACGCCCCAAGGATGCCGACGAGCAGCATCTTGCGCACCAAACCCAGCGCACGGGAAACGAGTGTGCCCGACGCCTGGATGGCCGTGGCGGCCAGAAGCCGCTTATTGCCCTGGTTACTTTCGCTCATGTCACTTCCGGGAGTACAGATTGCCCCATTCTCCCACGCCTGGCGGTCTTTAGGCTGGACATGGGGGCTGCGGGCGGGGTTTGTCGGGTGAGCTTATGCGTTATCGCACCTACTGGACACGTCACTGAAACCCGCCAGCGCCGCGTCGGGATACTATGGAAAACGTGAGGTTGTTCGTTATCCCCATGGCCGCCGCGCTCGCGCTTTCTTTGGTTACCCCTGCCGCAAGCGCGATTGCCGCGCCCGTGCCGTCGGCGAAGAAGGTTGATTGCAAGAAGGCCAAGTGCGTCGCGCTCACCATGGACGACGGGCCGGTCGCGGGAACCGCGCAGGTGCTCGATACCTTGAAAAAGTACGACGTCCCGGCAACGTTCTTCGTCGTCGGCAAGAATGCCGCGGCCCGGCCGAAGCTGCTGGCGCGCATGGTGCGTGAGGGGCACGAGGTCGGCTCGCATTCTTGGGATCACGCCCAGCTCACCAAACTCAGCCGGGCGGCCATGCTCAAGAACCTGAAGCGCGCCGACAAGGCCATCCGCAAGGGAACCGGCAAACGCGTGAAGCTGCTGCGCCCGCCCTACGGTTCCAACGACGCCAACGTAAAGTCGGTGGAAAAAAGCATGGGATACCGGCAGGTGTTGTGGACCGTCGACCCGTTGGATTGGAAGTATCGCAACACCAAAACCGTGGTGCGGAACGTGCTCAAGGCCACGCGCCGCAATTCGATTATCCTCACCCACGACATCCACGCGACGACCCGGGCCGCCTACCCGAAGATCATCAAGTCCCTGAAGAAGAAGGGCTATACGTTCGTGACGGTCTCGCAGCTGTTGCGCACCCGTTAGGCCCGGGCCGCCTGCAGCTTCTTGTAGCCGACCAGCGCCAGCCACAGCACTATTCCCAGGCCGAGCACGCTCAGGCCTAGGAGCGTGTCGTCGAGCATGGCTTCTTGGTCGATCAGCTCTATGAACGCTTGGCCGCCGATCAGGTTGGCGATGCCGTCGACCGTCCACATGAGGGTCGCGCCCCAGAACATCAGGGCCAGCACGCCGACCTGCACGTATGCGCTTTTCGGCTTGGCGAAGCGGATCGCCGTCGCTACCCCGGCGGCCAGCAGGGCAAGTATCCAGGTCATGAGCGCACCAGGGCCGCGCGCAGCTTTGGCAGCCGATCGACGGCCAGAACCATCGCTCCCCAGGCGAGCAAAACCATGGCGAGCATCCCGACGCCGGTCGTCGCCATTTCTCTGAACATCACGGCGGTGTCTTCGGGTGAGCCCATGGCGGTGAGGAACGGGAAGGAGAACACGACCTCGCCGTGCCAGATGTGCTCCAGTGCGAGCAGCAGCGAGCCGCCCCACAGCATCGCCACTAGCCAGGAGAGCTTTTGCTTCAGGCCGACGCGCTGGGGCTGGCCGTCGTCAGGAACGGAATGGTCGATCGCGGAAGAGGCGAGGGCGCCGACGGTGGTCACGAGGAAACAGGCCATATGGACTCCTTTAATCAGGGAAATCCTATGGGGTAGGGATGGGAAATGAAAAGAGTGATTTCCGCCCACGATAGGCTTGCCCGGTGACTACCCCGGAGATTGGACGCGAACGTGCGCGCCTTGTGAAGCTCATCGCCTCGGACTTGGACGGCACTTTGCTGATCCGCGACGGGGAAAACCTGTCGATCTCCGAGCGCACGGTTCAGGCCGTGCACGCGGCCCAGGATGCCGGAATCAAGTTCGCCGTGTGCACCGGAAGGCAGCTGTGGAATCAGCCTGAGGCCGTCGATCTTCTCAACCCTGACTACGTGGTTTCCTCCAACGGGGCCATCGCGCGCGACCGCGATTGGAACATTCTGTTCTCCACCTGCATCTCGCCCGAAACCCAGCGAGCGATCGTCTCCTACTACAGCGAACACCTTCCCGGCCTGTACTTCGGCACGGCCAGCCAGGAGGAGGGGATGATGCTGGTCGAGCCTGGCTACCAGGAGCTCGCCCAGCATGAGGACGGCCAGGCACGGGTCGCCCCGCTTGATGAGGTGATCGGAAAGCCGACCCTGAAGCTGATGGCCCGCTCGGCGACCGTCACCGCTGCCCAGATGCAGGAGGCGCTGGACGCGAGCGGCCTCACCGGCTTTCACGGAACGACGTCCGGGGCTCCGTTCGTCGAGATCATGGGGGAGGGCGTGGACAAGGCCTCGGGCCTGGCCAAGCTCGCGGCCCACATGGGGATCGGGCGCGAGAACGTCATGTGCGCGGGCGATGCCTGGAACGACATCGAGATGCTGTCCTGGGCCGGGCTCGGGGTGGCCATGGGCGATGGTGAGGACGACGCGAAGGCCGCCGCGGACGTCGTAACGGGTGATTTGCGCGACGACGGCCTGGCCCAAGCAATAGAAGAAGTGCTGGCCGAGCGGTAGGCGCCCAGCGAACCCATTTGACGACCAACTACACTTCCCACGTGACTTTGAGCGAGGACGAGATTGCGCAGATTTCTGCGCCGGGCGTCGGGCCGCACCCCGAGCCGTGGCCTACCGGCGAGCAGTTCGACCCCGAGCTCTTGAGGGACGGCGACCACCGAAACGTCGTTGACAAGTACAGATACTGGACGGTCGAGGCCATTAAACAAGATCTCGATCTCACCCGCTCGGCGCTGCACGTCGCCATCCAGAACTGGGCGCACGACTTCAACATCGGCTCGATTGTGCGCACTGCCAACGCGTTCAACGTGGGGGCCGTACACATCATCGGCCGGCGCAAGTGGAACCGACGCGGGGCGATGGTCACCGATCGCTATCTCAACGTCGTCCACCACCCTGACGAGGAGGATTTCCTGGGCTGGCTGGCCGAGCGCGGAATAACGCCGGTGGCCGTCGACAACCTGGAAGGGTCGGTGCCCCTGGAAACCGCCCAACTCCCCGAACACTGCTGCCTGATCTTCGGCTCCGAAGGCCCGGGGCTGACGGAATCCCTTGTCAAGGGCGCGGACATGTTAGTGGCCATCACCCAACACGGCTCGACGCGCTCGATCAACGCCGGAGCCGCGGCGGCCATCGCGATGTACCACTGGGCATGCCAGCACCTGTGATTTGGTAGCGTCATCCGCATGACGATCGAAGTTGGCGAAGGCCCCACCTTCCACATCTCCACACCCTCTTGGTCCTACATCCTGCGCGTCACCCGCCACGGCCACCTCGAACACGTGTACTGGGGTGCGCCCGTCACGCTTCAGGACGCCGACGCCCTGGCGATCAAAACCGATTCGGGCAGCTATTACACCGCCTACACCCCCGACGATCCCGACTACGGCCTCGACATCATGGCACTCGAGTATTCCGGCCTTGGCAAGGGGGATTACCGCGAGCCCGGAATCGAAGCGCGCATGGCCGACGGCTCCTTCACCACCGATTTTCGCTACGTTTCACATGAAATCTTGCAGGGGGTGCAGCCGCCCGCGCAGCTGCCGTCGGCGCACGTCCATACCGATCCCGCCCACACCGCCCCGGGGACGTCGGAGACGTCCGAACACACAGGAGCCAACCTCCAGGCCCAGACCCTCAAAATCACCCTCCTAGACGCCGACGCTCAACTCACCTTGCACTACACAGTTCACCCTTGCTGCAACGTCCTCACCCGGCGTGCGACGCTATCCAACCAGGCCCAAACCACTGTTGGACTAAGGCGTCTGATGTCCTCCCTCGTCGACATCCCGAACCGCCAGTTCGACCTGGTCACGTTCGACGGAAACTGGGCGGCCGAAGGCCACATGCACAAGCGTCCGGTGGCCCCGGGAACCTATATCAACTCCTCCCTGACAGGCTTTTCCTCCAACCGCCACAACCCGGGCGTCATCTTGGAATCGAAGTCCGAGGCCTACGGCTTCAACCTGATCTACTCGGGAAACCACGCCACCTACGTGCAGCTGACCAACCGCAATCTTGTGCGTGTGGCTAGCGGAATCAATCCCGTCGGCTTCGATTGGGAGCTCAACCCGGGCGAGGATTTCGAGACCCCGGAGGCCGTGCTCACCTACGCGAACGGCTCGAACGACTCAAACGCCGACGCTTCCAACCAAGTCACCGAGAACCTCCACGATTTCGTCAACCACCACATCGTCCCCGAGCAGTGGGACGGCACCGAGCGGCCGGTGCTGGTGAACACCTGGGAATCGGCGGGGTTCAACGTCACCGAGAAGGAAGTGCTGCGGCAGGCGCGAGCCGGGGCGCGGCTGGGGGCCGAGCTGGTCGTCCTCGACGACGGCTGGTTCATCGGCCGCAACGACGACCACGGCGGCCTGGGCGATTACACGGTGGATTCCCGCAAGTTCCCCCACGGGCTTGGCTGGCTTTCCCAGAAGGTGCGCGAGGCGGGTGTCGGCTTCGGGATTTGGGTGGAGCCGGAGATGGTGAACCGCCGATCAAGGCTTTACCAGGCGCATCCCGATTGGGCGATCGCGCAGCCCGGGCGGGTTCCGTCGGAGCATAGGAACCAGCTGGTGCTTGATCTCACGCGCGAGGACGTGCGCGATTACATCGTCGAGCAGGTGGGCCGCATCATCGACGAATCCCAGGCCGACTACGTGAAATGGGATTGCAACCGCAACTTGACCGATCTGCGTTCGGGAGCGCTGGGCCACGGCTTCATCCTCGGCCTCTACGACGTCCTGCGCCGGATTTTCGGCCCGCGCCCGCACGTGCTGCTTGAGACCTGCGCCTCGGGCGGCAACCGCTTCGACCTGGGGATGCTGTGCTTCGGCCCGCAGATTTGGACGTCGGATTGCACCGATCCGGTCGAGCGCATCGCAATCCAGGGCGGCCTGGCCCGCATCTATCCGCAGTCGACCATGGGTGCGCACGTGGCCGATTCGCCCTCACAGCAGAACCTGCGCGCGTCCACGCTGGCCACGCGCTTCAACGTAGCCGCGTTTGGCGTGCTCGGCTACGAGTTCGACCTCACCACGCTGAACCCCTCCGAGCGCCACGAGGTGCGCGAACAGATCTCCTGGTACAAGCGCCACCGCAAGCTGCTGCAGTTCGGCAGCCTGTCGCAGCGCGAAACCTGGGATGCGCACCACGTGTGGCAGATTTCCGGCACCGACCTTCCGCCGCAGAAACTGCGCACCCACAAGCGCGCATCCATCCCCCGGCAGGTCAAGCACATCGTCGCGATCGCCCGCCGCCACGGCATGGACGTCCCCGCACAGCCCGCGGTCAAGGGGCCGGTGATCGCGGTCGTCGGCCATTTCCAGACGACCACCCGCTCGGCCCAGCCGCCCACACCCCTGCCCATCTCCAGCCTCGACGCCCAGCGCCGGTACGCCGTCACCTCCAGGCCCCAGGGGTTGGAGCTCGCTCAGTTCGGGCATCTGCTGCGGTTTGTGCTGCCCAAGTGGCTCAAGTACGACGGCCTGCCCATGAAGGCGGTGAACGCGTTCTACCGTCTGCCCGACGCCCCCGAACACTACGAGGGAACGGGCGCGGCTTTGCGCAACCTGGCGATCACCGGCCAGTTCGAGGGCTCGCTCAACATCAAGACCGTGAGGATCTGGGGAGAGTCCGGCTCGACGTTATACGAAGTCAGCGCGCTATAGCCTACGATTCCACCGACCGCCGGTTCCGAACCTGCGAGATCAGATACTCCTGAATATCGCGCAATGGTTCGCCGTTTTCGTCCAGGCACTTCATCGTCCACTCGTTGTTGCCATGCAGCCACCAAGAGGCCGTCCCCTCGTCAAAAGCGAGGTCGAAAAGCTGATTGATCTGGTCGATGTGCCGCTGTTGGGTGATGGAAACCAGAACCTCCACCCGTCGATCCAAATTTCGGTGCATGAGATCCGACGAACCGATGGCCACCTTGGGATTGCCCGCGTTCTCGAACCAGTACATGCGCGAGTGTTCGAGGAAGCGGCCGAGAATCGAGCGCACGCGGATGTTCTCCGAAAGCCCCTCGATGCCGGGCTGCACGGAGCAGATCCCGCGCACCCACAGGTCGACCGGAACCCCGGCCATGGAGGCGCGGTAGAGGGCGTCGGTGATGGCCTCGTCGATGATGGAGTTCACCTTGATACGCACGCGGGCCGGCAGCCCCTGGGAGTGGTTGACTATCTCTTGCTCGATCGATTCGATCAGCCCCTTGCGGATGCCCTGCGGCGCCACCAGCAGGCGGCGGTAGTTGGTTTCGGCGGACATTCCGGACAGCCGGTTGAAGATGCGGGCGACGTCCTCGGTGATGATCGGGTTCGACGTCAACAACCCCATGTCCTCGTACTGGCGGGCGGTCGACGGATTGTAGTTCCCGGTTCCGATGTGGCAGTAGCGCCGCAGCCCGTTGGCCTCCGAGCGGATGACGAGCGAGAGCTTGCAGTGGGTTTTCAGGCCGATCAGCCCGTAGATGACGTGGCATCCGGCGTTCTCCAGCTTGCGCGCCCACGCGATGTTCGCCGATTCGTCGAACCTGGCCTTGATCTCGACCAGAACCAGCACCTGCTTGCCCGATTGGGCGGCCTCGATGAGGGCGTCGACGATGGGGGATTTGCCCGACGTCCGGTACAGGGTTTGCTTGATGGCCAGCACCTGCGGGTCGGCCGCCGCCTGCTCGATGAACCGTTGGACGGAGGTGGCGAAAGAGTCGTAGGGGTGCTGCAGCAGGACGTCCTTGTAGCGCAGGGCGTGGAAGAGATCGGCCGCCTTGGAGGTTTCGACCTCGGCCAGCTCGGGGTGGGTCTTGGGCAGGAAGGACTGGTATTTGAGCTTCTCACGGTCGAGATCGGCGATGGCGAACAGCATGGTGAGGTCGATGGGGTCGGGTACCTTGAAGACCTCCAGCTCGGCCATTCCGAGCCGGTCGACGAGCATGTCGAGCAGCCTGGCGTCGATGTTCTCCGGCACTTCGAGCCTGACGGCCGCCCGCCCGTGCTTGCGATCCTTGAGCTCCTTTTCGAGGGCGGTGAGCAGGTTTTCGGCGTCGTCCTCTTCGACCTCCAGATCCTCGTTGCGGGTGATCCGGAAGGTGGAGAAGGTGATGATCTGCATTCCGACGAACACCTGATCGAGGTGGTGGGCGATCACCTCTTCGAGGGGCACGAACCGGTCGCCTCCCAGCGGCACCAGGCGCGAGAGGTTCGGCGGCACCTTGATGCGGGCGAACAGCTGCTGCCCGGTTCCCGGGTGTTTGAGCAGCACCCCGAGGTTGACGGCCAAACCCGACACATACGGGAAGGGATGGGAAGGATCGACGGCCAGCGGGGTGAGGACGTCGAACACGTGGGTGGTGAAGAACTCCGAGAGTTGCTGGCGTTCGGCGTCTGTCAGGGAATCCCAGCGCAGGATTTCGATGCCCTCGGCCTCCAGCTCGGGGCGGATTTCCTCCACCCACAAGCGCGATTGTTCTTCGACGAGCGTGCGGCTCATGTTCAAGATGGCGGTGTGCAGCTCCTTGGGCAGCATCCCGCCATTGGAGCGCACGGCGACCCCGGCCTTGATGCGGCGTTTCAGGCCGCCGACGCGAACCATGAAGAACTCGTCGAGGTTGGAGGAGAAGATGGCGGTGAACTTGGCCCGTTCGAGCAGGGGCACGCGTTTCTTGTCGCGCGCCAGATCTAGTACTCGGGTGTTGAACGCCAGCCAGCTCAGTTCGCGTTCCGAGAACCGGCCTTCCGGCAGTTCGGCCTGCGCCGGGCCCGTCTCAGCCGTTAGCTCCTCGCCCATCAAAACTCCTCGTGTAGAGCACATCCTTGGAGGCGACGGCGAATCCCGACTTCTCATAGAAGCGCACTAGCCCGGCCTCCTCGCCGGAGACGTACAACCTTACGGTTACGACCCCCGACTTTTGCAGATAGCTTAGTCCGGCGTCCAACAGCGCACGTCCCACACCTTTGCCTTGGGCCTCAGGGGCGGTGGCGATGACGTACACCTCACCGATCTCAGGCGTGCCCGGCTCGATCTTTGTCCAGTGGAAGCCGACGAGGCCGTCGGGATCGAAGGCGAGGAACAGGCCCTTGGGGTCGAACCAGTCGGAGGCGGCGCGGGCCCGGAAGTCGGCTTCGTCCATCTTCCCTTGTTCGGGGTGATCCTTGAACGCCTGGGCGTTGACTTCCAGCAGCGCGGGGAGGTCGTCTTCGGTGAAGGAACGGATGGTGAGGCCGTCGGGCAGGAAACGGGTTTCGGGCCCGGGAAGGGGCGCTTCCAAGGCCTTTCCCATGATCAGCAGTGAGCGGGAGGGCTTGAATCCTTCTTTCGCCGCAAATCGACGGGCGGGCTCCAGATTCCCGAACGCCCAAAGGCCGGTGGTCTCGTGCAGGCATTCCTCGCGCTTGAATCCTTCGACCTCGCGCTCGTGCGTCCAGGCCGATTCGTGGAGCAGGGCCTCGCCCACGCCTCCGCGGCGCTGCGAAGGACGAACCACAAACTGTGCCGTGTCGTACTTGGGGCTGTACTGGAGATAGCCGAGCAACACTCCGTCGCGTTCGATAAGTGAGTGAACGACGTTCCCGTTAGACAAGGCAATACGTGCTTCTTCGTTGAGGGGGGAGACACCGTCGAAGGCTTCGGCCCGCTCGGCCAACGCGAGAACGGCCTCGCGCTCTGACACTTTTAGGTGATGGGTCAACATGACGCCATGCTATCCACGCGGCTCACATTCGTCACATGGGCTTAGGGCCTAGGGACGGGGCCCCACCCTGTGGCTTTCGCGCCCGTTCGGTGCAAGACTGGGAGTCCGCCTCAAGATTGGAGTCCCATGGGAACCACATTGTTTTCAGATCTCGTCGTGAACACCTCCGGCGAGCTGCCTGCCGTCGGCTCGCAGCTTCCCGAGTTCACCGTCACCAAGAACGATCTTTCCGATTTCACCAGCGCCGACCTGGCCGGCAAGCGTGCGGTCATCTCCATCTTCCCCTCCGTCGATACGGGCATCTGCTCGACGTCCGTGCGCAAGTTCAACGAGCGCGCGGCTTCCCTGGCGAACACGGTGGTGTTGTGCGTCTCGAACGATCTGCCCTTCGCACTCGGCCGCTTCTGCGGGGCTGAGGGTATTGAGAACGTCGTCACCGCGTCGTCGTTCCGCGAGAACTTCGGCCGCGACTTCGGTGTCTTGATGGAAGACGGCCCACTGCGCGGCCTGCTCGCCCGCGCGGTAGTGGTAGCCGACGAGACCGGCAAAGTCCTGTACACGGAGATGGTCAAGCCCCTCAACGAAAGCGAGCCCAACTACGACGCCGCCATCGCGGCACTGAGCTGAGTATCCCGCCAGCGTCTGTCCCGGGACTTGAATTATTTTCAGGCTCGACCCGAGCTGGGACTCTGCCGAGTCCTTGGGCAGATTTGGGGTTTCCCAACCCGCACTTGCGGCGTGGACGGAGAACAGCGGATTCACGGACGTCGAAATACAAGATCTATGGAAAGGCCAACGCAACAACGGCCAGCAAACCTTCACAACCACACCACAAACCACAACAATCACTCCATTTTTCGCCCGCGATACTCCCCTCACCCGCGCTTCATGATCACCGCTACCTGCGTGCGGTTCTTGGCCTCCAGCTTTGCCATGATCGAGCCGATGTGGGTCTTTACCGTTGCCAGGCTCAGGTATAGGCGCGCGGCGATCTCTGTGTTCGTCAGGCCTTCGGCTATTGCCTGCGCGATTTCTAGTTCCCTTGGTGAGAGTCTTTCCTGTAGCTCATTTTCACCCGTCGAGTCCGGCTCGACGGTGGTGGCAGCGCCCACGATCGTCCTAAGTATCGACGGGGAAAAGGACATTTCTCCCCTCGCCGCGCGCCGAACCGCCTCGATCAGCTCCGGCGGCGGCGTGTCCTTGAGCAAGAAGCCCTGAGCTCCGGCCCGCAACGCCTCGATCACCATCTGATCCGTGTCGAACGTCGTCAAGATGACGATCTTGGCCGCCGGATCGTCGACCAAAAGCGCCTTGGTGGCTGCCACCCCGTCCAGGTTCGGCATCCGAACGTCCATAAGCACGACGTCCGGGTGCAGCAACCGGGCCATCTTGCGCGCCTGCTCGCCGTCGCCCGCCTCGCCCGCGACCAAGATTCCGTCGTTTTCCAAAATGAGGCGAAGGCCCATCCTGACGAGTTGTTCGTCGTCGGCCAGCAGCACTCTCAACTGATCCATGGCAACTCCAAATGCACGGCGAACCTGCCGTCTTTTCGCCCGGCGCTTAGCGCCCCTCCGGCCAGCCGGGCTCTCTGCGCCAGCCCCACGAGACCATATCCCGAAGGAACCGTTGCGGGCACTTCGGATGGGATCTCATTTTCGACGTCCAGCGCCAGCCCCGCGCCCGGCTCCCCGCCGACCGCGATCTCCACCTTCTGCCCGGGGGCGTGCTTTCGGGCGTTGGTGAGGCACTCTTGGAGGATTCGGTACACCGTCGTCCCGGCGGCTTCCGGGAGCGTTTCCCAGCTCATTTCTTCTTCCATCCGCACCTCTACTTCGGTTCCGGCTCGACGGGCGTCGCTCAGCAGCCCCGGAATCGCGGCGAATCCCGGCTGCAGCTCGATGCCGTCGTCCTCATGCAGGACTCCCAGGATTGAGCGCAGTTCCTCCAGTGCCTTTCTGGTGTTTTCGCGTACAACCCCGGCGCTTTGTTGCACCTTTTCGGCGCTCCAATCGTGGGCGTTCTCCATGGCCCCGGCATAGACGGCAACCAGCGAGAGGCGGTGGGCCAGGGCGTCGTGCATTTCCATCGCGATCGCCGTTCGCTCCTCGCTGCGGGCCTGCGCCACCCGCGCGGACTGCGCCTCTTTCAGCGCCAGGTTGGACGCTTGCAGGGAGGCGACCAGCTCCCGTCGATTTCCGATGTTCACCCCAACCAGCGTTGGAACAGCAAAGACGGCCAGCGTGGTGGCCTCCCCCATGGCCAGCGATACCGGGTCAAGGCTCGTCTGCACTGGGTAGCCAGCGAGAGCGCCCGCCAGGGACCCTGCGCACGCGAGCACTCCTATGGGGATGATTTCGGCTGCCTTTCTGCGGGTTCCCAGCGAGGCCCACACGAGCAGGCACGCGCCCAGAGAGAAGAACGATATAGCCGAGATGAGGGATTCTAAAACGGCTATGACTAGCGGAAATCTCCTGCGCAGCCCGGCGAGCAGGATCGCCAGCAGGCCCGCCAGCAGGTCGACGACTATTGGGATGGCCAACTGTTTGGGGTACTCCCCGCCGTAAGCGAAGTATGCGGATCCCCAGTTCACGAGATAGAACGCAATGCCTGCGACCAGCGCAAATCCCAGCCTCCAGGCCTCACCCCAGAAGCCAGCCAGATACGCCGGACGATCCACGGTTGAAGCTTATTGCACGGTATCGAAGTGGGACGAAAGAATGGCCGCCCCGGATCAAGTCCGGGGACGAGGTGGAGGGAAGTGTGGGGCGGGGTGGAGCAGGTCGGGCGACGCCCCGGATCAAGTCCGGGGACGTCAGGGAGGGTTGGACTGAAGTGCGAGGGCAGGGGTTGGCGTCGTCCATCCATCAACCGAAAGGATGACCCAACCGGCTGATGGAGTCCCGAGATTCCTGCCCATGTGGCCGATACCCGAGCCCATGGCCCCCTCGATTGGATGAAGCCATGACAACAACACTGATCTCGCCGGAAGCCCCGGCCACCGTAAACAACACGACCATCACCGACAAGACGGCCGCCGCCGTCCCGTTCCACCGCATCAACACCGTTTCCGAAAACCACCGCTGGTGGAAGCCCATCGCTCTCGTTGCTTTGAGCGTGGGAATTTACGCCGCCATGGTGGCACTCCTCACATATGGCACCTACCTCCTATCTCTCGATGCGCTGAGGCCAGGTTCCATGCACGCTTCACCTCAAGGCCTCGCCTACAATCTGCTCGTCTGGGGTTGCGCTATTCCCGCAGTACTGCTGGCCCGCAGAATCCTCAGGTTCAACCCCGGCCAGGCGATCTCTACCACCGGACGCTTCCGTACCCGGCTTTTCCTCGTTTCACTTGGCCTCGGAACGCTTCTCTACGCGAGTATCTTCCTCACTGAACTCCTCATCGACCTAGTTCAGGGTTACCAACTCGAACTCAACATCGTTTCGAATCTCGGCTGGTTCATGCTTGTTTGCATCGCGTTCCTCCCGCTCCAGTGCGCCGGGGAAGAATTCGCGTTCAGAAGCCTCATACCGCAAGCGCTCGGCTCGTGGATCAAGAATCCCGTAATTCCGTTCTTTGTAACCACTGCCCTCTTCGCTATAGGCCACGGATATCCGTCTTTAGCCACTGTCGTGCTCTTCATCCAAGCCGCTGCCTTCGCTTACATCGTCTGGCGCACAAATGGAATTGAGTGGTCAATCGGATTGCATCTCGCCAACAACCTGATTGCGTTCACCACCGGTTACCTCGGCCTATCCGACGGTGACTTCAGTGAAGGCGACATCACCTGGATCGGCTTTGCCATCCATGTCGGAACGTCTATCTTCTTCGCGCTCGTCATTCCAGCGATCCACAAGCGCATCGAGTCCACACAAACCCAAACTTTGGCCGTGGAAAACTGAAACTCACATCTATCCAGATCGCCAGGCAGCTTCTGCCTGGCGATCGCTATGTCTACAGCGCCCGTTCCAGATCCGCCAGCAGATCCTCCACCGGCTCGACGCCCACGCTC
>JAISTE010000051.1 GCA_031272825.1 Propionibacteriaceae bacterium
CCGTTGTCACTGTGACCATCAGTTCGAACACCACGGAAGCTAGGGTTGCCGCATCGGATTCGTGGTCTGAAACCGTGACGTCTGTGGACGGAACCTGGGCAGTAACACCCGAGTTGGCAGACGGCTCCTACACCGTCAGCGCCACTTCGGTTGACGCCGCAGGCAATCCCGCAACGGCGACACCCGTCCGGTTCCAGGTGGATACCGTCGCTCCCGAGGCTCCGGCCATCGACCTTCCGACGGATGGCACTCCTGTCGCTGGCAAGACCATCTACGGTTCTGCCGAAGTGGGGGACACCGTCACGGTCACGATCGACGGAACCGACTACGAAGCCAAGGTCGATACCTCCGGTCGCTGGAGCGTGGACATCGACGGGTTGGAAGACGGCCCGCACACGATAATCGCTACCGCCACCGATGAGGCTGGGAACTCATCCGAGACGACCGTCAACTTCACCTTGGATAACACGGCCCCGTCGAACCCGGTGATCACCATCCCGGCCCACAACGGCGACACGAACAAGGACAAGGCGGAGGGTACCGCTGAGCCTGGCTCGACCGTCACGATTGTGATCGACGGCCAAACCACCGTCACCACTAAGGCTGGGGACGATGGCAAGTGGGAAGTCACGCTTCCGGGCCTTGGCCAGGGCGAGCACACGCTGGTCGCCACGGCCACCGACGAGGCGGGGAACGTCTCCGGCGAGACCAAGTCCAAGTTCAAGTACGACACTGTGGCCCCGGCTGAGCCCGTGATCACCACTCCGAAGGCCGACGAGACCGTCACCACTGACGAAATCACCGTCAGCGGTACCGCAGAGCCGGGTTCGACCGTCACCATCTATGTGGACGGCAAGGAGCACGGCACTGCGACGGCCGACGCCGAAGGCAAGTGGTCACACGAGATCAAGGGTCTGGACAACGGCAAGTATCAGATCGAGGTGACGGCGACCGACAAGGCCGGCAACACCTCGGCCAAGAAGAAGCTGGAGTTCACCCGTGACTACACCGCCGATCCCGATATCAACGGCGGCGGCGGGAGCAACGACCACGACACCAACTCCGGCGGTAACAGCGGCGGTTCCGGTGACGATGGTTCCGGCTCGGGCGGTTCCGATTCCGACGGCGATCTGCCGTTCACCGGCAGCGATACCCTTCCGCTGCTCGGCATCGGAGGCCTGCTCACCGCTCTAGGGGGCGCTTTCGCGGCAATCCGCAAGCGTCGCAAGTGAGATGGGATAGCAAGGGGCCCGCGCGAAAGCGCGGGCCCCTTGTTGGTTTAAGGAAGCTGAGCCCTCTCCTCAGCAGCTCATTGTCACGGCGGCCACCACGTACACTAAACAGACTTCATCTCGCTAAAGGCTTCAGCTCAAGGGTATTTGCAATAAATGGATGCTAGTATCCATTTTATGCAAGTACGTCCTTCAGAGCTGGCACCTTTCATGCGTTCTGACGCACAGGCGCGGATCTTGGCCGTAGTCCTCCTGTCCGACCACGGCGACCTGTCGCTTTCCCAAGTGGCGGCCAAGTCAGGGGTACCGCTCACGACTGTGCAGAGAGAGATAGCGCGGCTCTCGAAGGGAGGGATCGTCTCTACACGAAAGCTCGGCCAAATCCGCCTGGTCTCGGCAAACGAGCACTACCCCTTACTGGCTCCGTTAAGTCAAATCATCGCCGCCACCTACGGGCCGCTTCAAGCAGTTACGGACACCTTCGCAGGGCTGCCAGGCATGGAAAAGCTGTTCATCTTCGGCTCCTGGGCGGCACGTATCTCGGGTACCCCTGGACCGTTTCCAGCGGACATCGACGTACTGGTCGTCGGTTCAACTAGCCAGCTAGACGCCATCGAACGAGCGATCGACGCCAGCGAGCTAGTCGGACGCGAGGTCAACGCCACGGTGGTGAGTCCGGAGCGTTGGGAGGACGGAACAGACGGCTTCATAGCGGACATAAAGTCAAAACCAACACTAGAACTGGAGGTTAAGCCGTGAGTAATGAAGAAACTGGGCCACCAACCGCAAGGCCTTGGGGCAAGGGAAAGCTGGTCGTAGAGCGCCTGATAGAACAGGGACGCCTTGACGTGGTCATCCCTGATGCCGATGTGGTCGAACGCCAACTTGACTACGCGAAGCAGCATCTTGATTCCGCCAGGGAACTGGAGGAACGCTTCCCAATGCCTGCCTTTGTGAATGCATACGATTCCGCCCGCATGCTGATGACGGCCGTATTGGAGAAGCAGGGATTGCGAGCGCGCCCAGAAGGCGCGCATTTGACCGTCGAGGAAGCGATGACAGCTCAGATTGGCGAATCTGTCGGAAGAAAATTCCGTGCGATCCGGCTGCTGAGACATGCAAGTCTGTACCCAGAGCCCGGGCGCGAAGGGGCCAACGAGCAATCGGCGAAAGACGCCATCCATTTCGCCGAAACCTTTCAAGAGGCGATTCTTACACTGCTCCCTCAGATGGGCACGTTCAGAGAGCCGCACGAGTAAAGCGGGCGACCAGCTAAATTTCTTCCTCCACCCACGGAAGCGGTTCGAAGGCTAGCGGCACCACGAGATCAAGGGCCTGGACAACGGCAAGTATCAGATCGAGGTGACGGCGACCGACAAGGCCGGCAACACCTCGGCCAAGAAGAAGCTGGAGTTCACCCGCGACTACACCGCCGATCCCGATATCAACGGCGGCGGCGGGAGCAACGACCACGACACCAACTCCGGCGGCAACAGCGGCGGTTCCGGTGACGATGGTTCCGGCTCGGGCGGTTCCGATTCCGACGGCGATCTGCCGTTCACCGGCAGCGATACCCTTCCGTCCAATCCTGTACCTGCAGGCCTTCTACACGTTTGAAGTGCTTGACGTTGTTCGTCACCAATATGCAACGTTCGTCGAGTGCCTGTGCGGCTATCGCCGTGTCGTTATCGCCAATGGGCGTTCCCGCAGCCGCAAGCCGCGAGCGAAGCCGCACCGCCTCGTCTATCGTGTCCCTACCCCAGCCGCACACCGTGTCCAGCCGATCCACCAAGGCATTCACAAGGGGCAGCCACTTCGGAGAGGATTTCGGCGAAGTCGCCCCGTAAACCAGCTCCATATATGTGATGGCCGAAATCATCAGGAAGCAGCCTTGCTTCACTTCGCTCGCGAGTCTGGCTTCGAGTCTTGGGTTCTTACCCCTGATCAGGAACGAACAGATGTTGGTATCGAGCATGTAGCGGTTCATTTAGAGAACTCCACCCGATCGCTTTCAAAAACCGCCTTGCGCTCTGGCAGAAACTCTTCGTCAGGACGCTCCATGGCAAAGAACTCGTCCCACCCAGGACGTACCGGGCGCAGAATCAATAGATCCCCGTCGCGCCTCGCTTCCAACTCGTGCACGCCAGGAAACTCCATCGTCTTCGGTATGCGAATCGCCTGGTTCTTCCGGTTCATGAAAACTGAAACCATCACAGCAGCCGTCATGTGCGCTCCCTTCCACGGCTAAGCATACGCTGACATATGCCTTCCTGGAAGAGGCTTACGGGAACTGGAGCACTTCAGCCCACATCTCGCCCCAACCCCCCACCGCGACACGCCCGAAACTTGCGCTTCCACAGAACCGCTTCATATAGTCAGCCTTAGAACCCCCACCGTGAGTAATGGAGCTTTACAACATGACTAAAAATTTCCGCTGGCTTTGGGCCTTGGCCGTCTTTTCCAATATGGCCGACGGGTTTCTCGGCGTTTCCGTTTCCCTGCTGGCCATCCGGGTCACCGATGATCCGTTCTTGGTTTCCCTTGCCGGGTTGTGTTCGACGATCCCCGTCCTGATTTTCTCTCTCCCTTCCGGTGCGCTCGCCGATCGCTTCCCCCGGCTCAACTTGATGCTTGTTGCCAATGTATGCCGCTGCGGGCTTCTCGGTGTGTTGACTTGGCTTGTCATCGCCGAATCGCTGCCGTTCGTCGGCCTGTGTGCGCTCCTGGCTGTCATCGCCATCTTCGAGCCGGTCTACGACACCTCGAATATCTCGCTCATCCCCGCCCTTGCCGGGCGCGACAAGCTGGTCGAGGCCAACGCCCGCATCCAGGGAACGCAGCTCGTAGCCCAGACGATGATCGCCGTTCCGCTGGCTGCCTTCTTGTTCTCCGCGGCAATCTTCGCCCCCTTCGCCGTCGCCCTGGCCTGTTACGCGATCACCGTGCTGATCGTCTTTATCATGCGTTGGATTCTGAAAATCAATACGACGCCCAGCGCCAGTCCCAGCGAGGAGAAAGTGAGCTGGGGTAAATCTATCGCCGAGGGTTGGCGTTACGTCCGCGAATCGAAGACCCTATTCGTGCTGTTTATCTTCGCTGGGGTTTCGGCTTTCTTCTCCGTCTTTTCCCAGTCGGTCTCGACGATGTATTTCATCAAGAATTTCAACGTCCCCGAGGCGCTGGTTGGCGCGTTTATGATCTTGCCCGCCCTCGCCGGGCTGCTCGGAATGGCCGCCGCCCCGAAACTCGTACAGAAGCTTGGCCAGGTTCCCGCGCTGCTTGTTTCCTGCGCGATCGACGCGGCCATGCTGGTCGCCATCGGCTTTGCGAACAATCCCTGGATGGGCGGCGTGTTCGTCTGCGTGCGATACCTGGGTGCTCCGACCGCCGGAATCGTGATTTCCGCCATGCGCCAAGCGGCTGCCAGCGACGAAATCCTGGGCAGGGTGAACTCCCTTAGCGCCATGGTCGTGATGGCGGGCACGCTCGTCGGCCAACCCCTCGGTGGCTTCCTGGCCGGCTTCGACATGCGTCTCCCCTGGTGGATCGGCGGTCTGTGCCTGGCGATCCTCTACGTGTTCGTCGGCAAAACCCTGTGGGGCATGGAGAAGACGAAGCCCGAACCCGAGCTGGCCGAAGTCGCCGGGTAGCTCAGCAGCTCATCGTCACGACGGCCACCGCATAATCACCGTCGTGGCTCAAGGAGATCTTCCACTTGGGGTCGGTGCCCAGGGAGGTGCGGACGGCCTCAGCGAAGCCGCCCAGCAGTACCACTCCCGGCCGGCCCCAATCGTCTACGCGAATTTCGACCTCGGACAGATCGACGGCCTCCTTGGAAAGGGCGGGGCGCAGGCCGCGCCTGGCCGACGACCAGGCCTTCAGCACCGCTTCCTTTCCGGCCCAGCGGGCGGCCAGGTGTTGCTCTTCCCCGCCCGGACGCCCAGCGCAAGCCTCGCGTTCATGCTCGGTGAAGACCTGCTTGAAGCTCGTACCCGGTTGGGCGAGCTGATCTGCAAATGCCGGGATGTGAACCAAGTCCACCCCGATGCCGCTGACGCTCAGGCCAGCGTGTTTCTTCAACAACTGCTCCATCGTTTTCTATTCTCTCGCGGTATTTCAAGGACAGTTAGCGATATTCGACCTTTTCATGCTTGGGTAG
>JAISTE010000166.1 GCA_031272825.1 Propionibacteriaceae bacterium
GTCGCGCGCACGATCGATTCGAACCGCGCACACCTGAAGGAGACCTTGGAACGGGCCGTCCACACGCCGGGCGCGGCCCTGGTGGAGATCTACCAGAACTGCCCGATCTTCAATGACAACGCCTTCGACGGCCTCAAACACGATCCCGAGGGCATCATTTCCTTGCGCGACGGCGAGCCAATCGTTTTCGGTGAGGACGGCGAGCGCTGCGTGGTGCGCGGGCCGAACGGCACGATGCTGGTGGCGAACACCGCCGACGTGAAACCACAGGACATCGTGGTGCACGACGTCAAACTCGCCTCCCCGGCCCAGGCCTTCGAGATTTCCAGGCTGACGGATTCGGGCGTGCTGCACCAGGCTCCCATCGGGGTGTTTCGCGACGTGGAGCGCCCGGCCTACGACGACGCCGTGCGCCACCAGGTTTCGATCCCTCAAGATCGCGAGGATTCCTTGCAGGAGTACATCACCGGCAAGATCACCTGGGAGGTATAGACCGCGAGGCTCCGTCCCCGGACTTGATCCGGGGACGGAGCCAAAGTAATGTTTACGCGGCCACTTTCGCCGGCAGCGTCTTGGGCAGCCAGCTAGGCCTCATGGCCTCGAATCCTGCGATCTCGGATTCGTACTGCAAGGTCATGGCGATGTCGTCTAGCCCGCCCAGCAGGCGGTGCCGGGTGAAGTCGTCGATCTCGAAGTCGAAAACCTCGCCCTCGACCGTGATCGTCTTCTCCTTCAGATCGACGGTGAACGCGATACCCGGGTTGTTTTGGGCAATCTCCCAGAAGGTCTCGACGGTTTCTTGCGGTACGGTCGCGATCAGCAGCCCGGCCTTTCCGGCGTTCGAGCGGAAGATGTCGCCGAAGCGCGAACCGATGACGACCTTGAAGCCGTAGTTTTGCAGCGCCCAGACCGCGTGTTCGCGAGAGGAACCGGTGCCGAAGTCCGGCCCTGCGACCAGCACCGAACCGTTGGTATAGGCGGGCTGGTTGAGCACGAAGGCCGGGTCGTCGCGCCAGGCTTTGAACAGGCCGTCCTCAAATCCGGTGCGGGTAACGCGCTTGAGGTAGACCGCCGGGATGATCTGGTCGGTGTCGACGTTCGAGCGGGTGAGCGGTACGGCAACGCCGGTGTGGGCAGTGAACTTCTCCATTGTCTCTCCTAGAGGTCTGCGGGTTCGGACAGGGTTCCGCGGATGGCGGTTGCGGCTGCGACGGCCGGGGAAACCAGGTGGGTGCGTCCGCCCTTGCCTTGCCTGCCTTCGAAGTTGCGGTTGGACGTCGATGCCGAGCGCTCCCCCGGGGCTAGCTGGTCGGGGTTCATGCCCAGGCACATCGAGCATCCGGCGGCCCGCCACTCGGCACCCGCGTCGAGGAATACCTTGTCGAGGCCTTCGCTCTCGGCCTGGAGCCGCACCCTGGCCGAGCCCGGTACGACCAACATGCGCAGGCCGTTGGCGATGTGATGCCCCTTGAGCACGGACGCAGCCAGGCGCAGATCTTCGATGCGGCCGTTCGTGCATGAGCCCAGGAACACGGTGTCCACCCGGATGTCCTTCATCTTGGTGCCGGGGGTAAGACCCATATATCCGACGGCGCGTTCCGCCGCGGCGCGCAGCACCGGGTCCGCGAAGTCCGACGGCACGGGCACAGATTCGCTGAGCGGCACACCTTGCCCGGGGTTGGTTCCCCAGGTGACGAAGGGCGAGAGGGCGCTGGCGTCGATGTGCACCTCTTTGTCGAAGTGAGCATCCGGGTCGGAATAGAGGGTACGCCAGTAGGCTTTGGCTGCCTCCCAATCCTCGCCCTGAGGCGCGTGTGGGCGGCCTTCGAGGTAGTCGAAGGTGGTTTGGTCGGGTGCGACCAGCCCTGCCTTTGCTCCCCATTCGATGGACATGTTGCAGATCGTCATGCGGCCCTCCATCGACATGTTTTCGATGGCGCTGCCGCGATATTCGACGATGTATCCTTGGCCGCCGCCGGTACCCTCCTGGGCAATCAGCGCGAGCACCACGTCCTTGGCCGTGACGCCTTCCGGCAGCTCGCCGTCGATGTTGACGGCCATGGTCTTAGGTTTGGCCTGCGGCAGGGTCTGGGTGGCGAGCACGTGCTCGACCTCGGAGGTGCCGATGCCAAAGGCCAGCGCTCCGAAGGCTCCGTGGGTTGCGGTGTGAGAATCGCCGCAGACGATCGTCAGGCCGGGTTGGGTCAGCCCCAGCTGCGGGCCTACCACGTGCACGACCCCTTGATCCTTATCTCCGAGGGAGTGGATGCGAATGCCGAACTCTTTGGCGTTGTTGCGCAAGGTGTCGACTTGCAGCCTGGAGGTCGGGTCGGCGATGGGTGCGCAAATGTTCAAGGTGGGGGTGTTGTGATCCTCTGTGGCGAGCGTGAGCTCGGGGCGGCGCACCTTCCTCCCAGCCAGGCGCAGACCGTCGAAGGCTTGCGGGCTGGTGACCTCGTGGCACAGTTGCAGATCGATGTAGAGCAGATCCGGTTCGCCCGGCGCGGAGCGCACCACGTGGCGATCCCAAACCTTCTCGCTCAGGGTTGAACCCATTTCCAGCCTCCTCGGCCCGTAGTCCATGTCTCAGAGGTTGAGACTAGTTTGTCCGTATGCTGGAACAGTGTACATCCGGCTCCGAAACCTCGACAATTTGATTATCAGCATTTGAGACGGCATTATCAGGGCATGGACAATGTAAGCGGCGTAGGGGTGCTCGACAAGGCCGCACTCGTGCTGAACGCTCTCGAACAGGGACCAACCACTCTAAACGGGCTGGTTGCCACCACCGGGCTGGCCAGGCCCACTGCCCACCGCCTGGCCGTCGCGCTGGAGCAACACCGGCTCGTCTCCCGCGACCTCCAAGGCCGCTTTATTCTCGGCCCGCGCCTGGTCGAACTCGCCGCGGCAGCCGGCGAGGATCGGCTGCTCGCCACCGCCATCCCGGTGCTGAAGCGCCTCCAAGACATCACCGGCGAATCCGCCCAGCTCTTCCGCCGCCAGGGCGAGTACCGCATCTGTGCCGCCGCCGTGGAGCCCCGCTCCGGCTTGCGCGACACCATCCCGGTCGGCACCCAGGTGACCATGTCCGCCGGTTCCGCCGCCCAGGTACTGCTCGCCTGGGAAGATCCCGACATCATCGCCAAGGGCCTGCAGAACGCCTCTTTCTCTGCCGTGGCTCTCTCCAACGTGCGCAGGCGCGGCTGGGCCCAGTCCGTGGCCGAGCGCGAGCCCGGCGTGGCGTCGGTCTCGGCCCCGGTGCGTTCCCCAGCTGGGAAGGTGATCGCCGCTGTGTGCGTATCCGGCCCGATTGAGCGGCTCTCCCGCCAGCCCGGCAGGCAGCACGCTCCGGCCGTGGTGGCCGCTGCTGAGAAACTCTCCGAGGTTCTGCGCCGCTCGGCGACCGACACCGACTAGCCCGTTAACCGCCAACGACTAACTGAGCTCTCCCGAAGAAGTTATCCACAGATTTCACTCCTGCGTGATTTTGTCGTGCCCGCGTGCAGCAGAATCTGGCCATGCAACACAAATTGGCCTATCCGCATCTGCCGTACTGGGATTCGCTCGGAACCCTGCGCGTCGGCCCCGCACGCTTCGAGCACGCTCCCGCCGAGCTCGCCGACCTAGCCCTGGCCCTGCACCAACCCAAGAGCCGCGATGAACTCATCGCCGCCGTGCCAACCCTCGGAATCCGCTGGCACGGGCGGATGCTCTCGGCGTTCGCATCGTTAGGGATGCTCGCCAGAGGCAGTGCCGCCGGTGAAGTGGCGGTCTTCGGCAGCTCGCCCGCAGCCTTTGCGATCCGCCGCGGACTGCACTCAGCCGGGCAGCCGAGCAAGTCCTTCGGAGCCGGTGCCGAACGCGAGGCTCTCCCGGGGCGTCGAGTAGGCGAGGCCTTGCGCTGCCGCCCGCGCCTGGTGGTTCTCGCATCTGACACCGCCGAGCCTTGCAGAACCATCACCGACGCCCTGGCCAAGGCCCGTGTGCCCTACCTGCCAGTCAGGCTGGAGCCGGGCAAGGCCAGCGTCGGGCCGCTGGCAAGCCCCGAGAGCTCCTGCCTGCGCTGCTTCGATCTGTGGCGCGCCGCAGCCGACCCGGAATGGCCGCTGGAGCTGGCCCAGCTCGCCCACGCTCGGGTGGAGAGCCCTGGTTGGCTGACAAGCTGGGCCGTTTCCACCGCCTGCGCTCAAGTGCTGGCCCACATATCCGGGCAGATACCTGATACCGGCTTCAGGACGCTGAGCATGTCGGTTGCCGAGTTTGCGATCACCGAGCGCGAGGTTCCCCAGCATCCTCAGTGCCCGTTCCACTTCTGACTTGCGTAGAGTGCAAAGCTACAGACCGCGCAGAAAGCGCGAGACCTCCCTCCTGGCCGAACGCTGGTTCCGGCGCTCAGCCCAACTCAGCAGCAGATGCGAGCGCGCCCGGGTGATGCCCACATACAGCAGCCGGGCCTCTTCTTCCAGCTGCGCCTGGCCCTGGGCTGTCGGATACGGAATCGAGCCCTCGCTCACCCCGGCCACCGCGACGGCCTCCCATTCCAAGCCCTTAGAGGCGTGCAGCGTCGTCAAAGTAACAGCGGGCGTTCCGGTGGGCCGATCTACCCCCAGTTGGCAAGGGATGTCCTTCTCTTTCAACGCAGCCAGGAAAGACTCGGCCTGTGCGTGGGTGCGGTAGAGCACCGCCATGTCCGACCACGGCAAGGGCCTGAGCGAATCCAACCAAGCGGCCACCGCGCGTGCCTCACCGAGCTCGTCCGGAGCCGAGATAATGCGAGGCTCGTCCCCCGGAGCCGCCTTCGCGCGCAGTGCCAAGGCCTTCACTCCGTTGTTCTTGGCCACCCGGTTGGCGAAGGCGATGATTTCGGGCGTCGAGCGGTAATTGTCGGTAAGCCGCAGCACCTGGCCGCTGGGGAATTCGTCGGTGAAGTCTTCCAGATACCGCGAGGTGGCACCGGCAAAGGAGTGGATCGTCTGCGCCGGATCCCCCACCACAGTGATGTCGGGCTCGGCACCCAGCCATAGCCGCAGCAACGTGCGCTGCAGCGGGTTGACGTCCTGATACTCGTCGACCAGCAGGTGACGGTAGGTGCCGCGCACCTCGTCGGCCACCTGCGGGTTCTCCGCCAACAGGGCACAGCAGCAAAGCTCAATGTCCTCGAAATCGATAACACCAAGGCCATTCTTCACCTGCTCGTAGCGGGCGTAGGCCTTGCCCATGAGGTCGGGATCAAGCGTGGTATCCCTGCCCGCTTTGGGCGCCAGCTCGGCGTAGTCCTGCGGCGAGACATTGTTCACCTTCGCCCAGGAGATCTCCTGATCCAGCTCTTGAACGAGCGCCCCATCACGCTTTACACCAAGCCGCGCGAGCCCCTCCTCCACCAGCGCTGCCCGGTCGGCACGCACTTGCGGCAGCTGGGCGTCGTAGACCTGCGGCCAGAAGAAACGCGCCTGCGCCAGAGCAGCCGAGTGGAACGTGCGAGCGGCCACCCGAGGCAGCCCGAGCTGCTGCAAACGCCCCCGCAGCTCGGCGGCGGCCTTATTCGTGAAGGTAACGGCGAGCACCTTGGGAGCTAGGTACTCCCCCACGGCCACCCCATAGGCGATGCGGTGGGTGATCGCGCGCGTCTTGCCTGTTCCGGCCCCGGCCAAAACCGCTAGCGGCGCGCCAAACGTGGTAGCGACGTCCTTCTGGCGTTCGTCGAGGCCCAGGAGCACGGAATCAGGATCAATCAGCATGGCATTCACATTATTAGCACCTCCCAACAATTTTTCTGCTTCCCCTCGCCGGTTCGGGCGTAGGCTCTGGATATGGCTGAGCAACACATCCAAGTGCGAGTCCCCGCAGAAAACGTCCCCGGCATCTTCGCGGATTTCGTGCGCGCCTGGCACACCCGCGACGCGTTCGTGCTGGACTTTTCGGTCTTCGCCGAGCCCGGGCGGCAAGAAGAAGACCGGACGGTATGGGACGCCCAGGTCGTCTCCCGTGTACGCATCCCGCCTGGCCAGGTCTTCGAGCTGATGCGCGCCCTGGAAAACCAGCTAACGGCCTGGGAGAAGGAAAACCCCGACCGCAAGGCCTGAAAAGCCCGGCCCCGCCGATGGGTTAAGGTGGAGCCCATGGCATACTCCCGTAAAGACAACCGCGACGCCAACCAGATGCGTCCGGTCAAAATCACCCGTAACTGGCTCGAACACGCCGAAGGATCCGTGCTTGTGGAGTTCGGATCGACGCGCGTGCTCGTCGCCGCCTCCGTAACCGAGGGCGTCCCGAGATGGCGCCGCGACTCCGGGCTTGGCTGGGTGACAGCGGAGTATTCCATGCTTCCGCGCGCCACCAACACCCGAAACGACCGCGAATCCGTGCGTGGCAAGATCGGCGGGCGCACCCACGAAATCTCCCGCCTGATCGGTCGCTCGCTTCGGGCGATCATCGACTACAAGGCCCTCGGCGAGAACACCATCGTCATCGACTGCGACGTCCTGCAGGCCGACGGCGGCACCCGCACCGCCTCAATCACCGGCGCCTACGTAGCCCTGGTCGACGCCGTTTCCTGGCTGCGCGAGCGCGGCGCGCTGGTATCGGAGCCTTTGCTGGATTCGGTCTCGGCTGTTTCCGTCGGGGTGGTCGGCGGCTCTCCCCTGCTGGATCTGGCCTATGTGGAGGACTCGCGCGCGGACGTCGATCTAAATATCGTCGCCACCGGTTCTGGGAAGTTCGTCGAGGTGCAGGGCACCGCCGAGGGCGAGCCTTTCGACCGCGCGATGCTCGACACCTTGCTCGATCTTGGGCTGGAGGGCTGCTCGCAGCTGGCCAAGATCCAGGCCGAGGCGCTGGCCAAATGAGGTTCGTCATCGCCTCCGGCAACGAGCACAAGCTGATTGAGCTCAAGCGCATCTGGGGCGCCGAGGGGCTGGAGCTCGACGCTGTTTCGCTCGCGGCCTTCCCCGGTTACGTCGAGCCGGTCGAAGACGGCAGCTCGTTTGCGGAGAACGCCCTTATCAAGGCCCATGCGGCCAACGATTCCACCGGGCTGCCGGCCATCGCCGACGATTCCGGCATCGAGGTCGACGTCCTCAACAACATGCCCGGCATCCGCTCCGCGCGCTGGGCCGGCGTCGGGGCGACGCCCGAGGAAAGCCTCGACCTGCTCATCCGTCAGTTGTTGGACGTACCCTATGAGCGCCGGACGGCCCGGTTCGTGTGCGCGATGGCGCTGGTCGACGGCGATGCGGAGCATGTCGTCGAAGGGGTGATGAACGGGCACCTGCTGCTCGAAAAGCACGGCGAACACGGCTTCGGCTACGACCCGGTATTTGTAACCGACGGCCAGCAGGTCACCAACGGCGAGCTCACAGACGCTCAGAAGGACGCCCTGAGCCACCGCGGCAAGGCCGCGCGGGCGCTGATTCCCTTTATTCGGTCTGTTTCGGTACCCGGCATATAGCCACAGTGCTAGCGCGCCCCCAGCTCGTCATCCTGCGCGAAGTCGCAGGATCTCAGGTTAACTCTTTTCACACCCCCGGGTTCAACCCGGGGGCTGTATTTGTTTAGAACAATGCGGCGGTCAGCTCGCGCCTGGCCTGCTGCACTTCGGGGCTGTCCGGGCCGATGGTGTCGAACAGCTCTAGCAGCCGCACGCGGGCGGTATCGCGGGCGTCGCCGAAGTGGCCGGAGATGAAGGCGATGAGCCTTGCGAAGGCGTTGACCGCCCCGCGCTGGGCCATCTCCACATCGGCGGCCGCTAGTTGGGCGTCGAGATCGTCGGGGTTCTCGTCGGCGGCCAGCAAGATCTTCGCCGGGTCGCTGAGCTTGGCCACGCGGGCCAGGAAGGCCGCCTGGGAGCGTCCGATCTTGGCTTCCGGATCCGCGGGGGTGGCTTCGAGGATTTTCTCGAACTCGGCGACGGCCAAGTCAAAGTTGCCCGACTCCATCGCTGCGTTGGCGGCGTCAAAGCGCGGGTCTTCCACCTTATCGTCGACGGAAACGGGTGCGGCCCTGCCGGTAAGCCCGGCCTGCTGGGCGGCCTGCAGCACTTGGCCAAGGACGGCTTGAACCTCGGCAGCGTCGCGGGTTCCCTGGAACAGGGGCGCGAGCTGCCCGGCGATGACGGCCAGAACCGTGGGAACCGCCTGGATGCCGAACTGCTGCGCGAGCTCGGGGAGGGTATCGATGTCGGCCTCGGCTAGCAAGAACGCGCCGTTGGCGTTGTTGGCGATGTTCTCCAAGATGTCCAGCATTCCGCGCTCGGAGGCATCCTTGCCGGAGTACATGACGAGGATGACCGGGTGTTTGACCGAGAGCTGCATTGTCGCGTTGAAATTCGCCTGGTCGAGATGTGCGACATAGCTGGCCGCGCCTGGGGGTGGCGGCGGGTTCTTCGCGGCTTCGGCGATTGCGGACAGGTCAATAGCTTGTGCTGGATTGAACGGCATGTGTCTAACCTACTCAGCCAGATGGGGCGCGTCCAACACCTGGGCACATTGGCTCTAGCTGGTTTTCGCTCTTCCCCATGGCGTCCGGGCTCGGATTGCTCTAGACTCTCTTTCTCGAACATTTGTTCTATTTTTGGGAGGGAAGATGGCGGTCATCGCGCACGCGGATTTGGACGCCTTTTACGCCTCCGTGGAGGCCAGGCGCAGGCCCGAGCTGCGGCACGTGCCGATGTGGGTAGGAGGCGGTCACCGCGGCGTGGTGCTGAGTGCCAACTACCTGGCCCGCGAGTACGGCGTGCGCGGCGGGATGCCCGCGCAGCAGGCCAAGCGCCTGTGTCCGCACGGCGTCGCGGTCAAGCCTGATATGGAGGCCTATTCGGAGGCGTCGAAGGCGGTTCGCGATGTGCTGGGCTCGATCACGCCCTTTGTGGAGATGGCGTCCATTGACGAGGCGTATCTCGACATCTCGGGTTGCTTCAAGCTCTATCCCGACGCCCGTGCTGTGGGCGCTCAGCTGCGCGCGCGGATTGCTAGCGAGGAGTCTTTGCCGTGCACGGTGGGAATCGGGCCGAACCGTCTGGTGGCGAAGATGGCCTCGAACACGGCCAAGCCCGACGGCCTGCTTGTGGTAGAGCCCGAAGCGGTCGCCGATTTCCTGCACCCAATGCAGGTCGGCCAGCTGCACGGTATCGGTCCAGCGACGGCCGCGAAGCTGAACCAGCTGGGGATCTACACGGTCGGGGAACTGGCCCACGTCCGTCCGCAGACACTGAAACGGGCCTTCGGCCCCAAGAGCGGGGAACAGTTGCTGAACCTCGCCTGGGGGCGGGCGAGCGCGCGGGTCGCCCCAGCCTTCGGGAACCGCACTCCCCCTCCCGCAGGCGACGGCGCGGACGCAGCGAAAGATGGGCGGGAGATGGTCAGCGTCGGGGCTCAGGAGACCTTCATGGTGGACACCGACGATCCGAAGATCATCTCCTCGGAAGTGCTGCGCGTTAGCTCTAAGGTGGCGCACCGGATGCGTCAGGCCCAAAAGCTCGGCACGGTGTGCACGCTGAGCCTACGTTTTGCGAATTTCTCCGAGCTTTCACGCTCGCGCACCCTAGCTGGCTACACCGACGACGAGGGCGAGATCCACCGCGAGGCCATGCGCATCTTCGCCTCCATGAAGTTAGATCGGCCGCGCATACGCCGGGTCGGGGTCAGGATGAGCGGGCTGTCGGACGCCTCCAACACCTACCTGCAGCCGGTGCTGGACGAGGCCGAGCGGGGCTGGCGGGAGGCCGAGCGGGCCGTCGACAAGGCGATACAGCGTTTTGGGACGGGGGTGATGAGCCGGGCGGCGTTGATTAGGTAGTGCTAGGGGCCGGGTTTGCCGCAGCGGCAATCGCGGGCTGCGCGGCTGCCGCAGCCGCAGCCTCTACCTTGTCCTTGGGCCCGGCGATGAAGATGTATTCGAGGTTACGCAGGTGGGAGACGCTGCCCACCTTCTGGCCTTTCAGGTTGTGGATGCCGATCTGTGCGCCTACGTAGCGGGGGTTGTCGAAGGCGAGCATCCGCACCTCCTCGAACCCGGCGTCGGATAAGAATCCGAGCATCTGTTCGGCGCTGATCCACGCTTCGTCGTTGTAGGAAACCAGCAGCATCTCAGCCTTTGCGCGCGCGATCAGCGAGGCGAGGGCCGCGGGCATCTCGCGCTTGCGGTTGAACACCGACTTGTTGGCCTCATCGCGGGCGTCGGCGCGCTTGCGGGCGATCCCGTAGGCCGGCGGGTCGTCCCAGCGCACGAGGGTTTCCCAGATGTGGTAGTTGGTGAAGTACCGGTGCTGGTTGTAGGGCGGATCCAGATACATGACGTCCACGTTCGGCAATGCGTCGACGACCTCCATGGCGTCGCCGGGCACAGTTGCCCCCGGCCCGCCGATGAGCTCGGGCACGCGCAGCTCCAGATCGTTGAACGAGCGCGGCGCCCAGTGCTTTAGGTAGGCCATCTGCATCCCGGTGGTCGAATCCACCCGGTCGGCGGCTTCTACCAGGGAGGTAAGCAGTACTGGGTACATCCAAGAGGCACGTAAATCTTCAATGGCATCCCTGATGGCGTCGACGCGTTCGCCGTTCTTGGGCTGTAGGAAATTGGCGTCCACGCAAAAGGTCTGGGTGAAATATCCGGCCTTCCCGGGCAGCGCGTTGAGCCGGGCGATGGCATCGCGCAGCTCTCCCAGGTTTACCTGCTCGGCGTCCGTCGCAATGTAGGTATCGGAAAACACCTGCGAGTACGAGGCAAGGTCGGAGGCGGTGACGAAGATCCCGGCCCTTTTTAGCGCCTGGGCCACGCGCGTTGTTCCGGTAAACAGATCGACGGCGGTTCGCGCCCCCGCGGCGACGGCCATGGAGCAGATGGTAGGCACCAGCAGCCGCTTCGAGCCGAGGTACTTGATCACGCCAGCACTCTACCGACAAATGCGAGTCGATCCGGTACCTGACAGGTTTGGCGTGGACGCGACACCCATACGAAGTGCCCGCACCTGACAGGCTTTGGTTGGCTCGCATCCGCCCTTGATTTCGCGCCAAGCCCCTTCCCGTGCTAGTGTTCTTTCTCGGTCAAGGCGGGTTGCCCGAGCGGCCAATGGGAGCAGACTGTAAATCTGTCGGCGAGAGCCTACGGAGGTTCGAATCCTTCACCCGCCACGCTGATCGTCCCGAGAGCTGAAGCTCTCGGGATTTTGCGTTTCTGGCCCTAAGAAAACTGGGCAGACTTTAGGGAGGCCCGGAGCAACTCAAGTGAGCGCCGACTAAACCACCGCCCGGTATGCCTGTTCCAGATCCCAGATGATGTCGTCGGCGTCCTCGAGGCCGATCGCGAACCGGAAGAAACCCTTTTGGTGAGGAACTGGATAGAGCGGCATCCGCTCATCATCTGGTGGCATCGGGGCAATCAAGGATTCGTCGTGCCCCAGGCTCACCGCCGGAACGATCACTTTGAAATGCTGCAGAATCTCCAGGTGCGCCTCCTGGCTGATGTCAAAGTCGAAGGCGATGACTCCGCCGAATCCGCTCATCTCCCCCGCGGCAACCGCATGGCCCGGAGTGCTTTCCAAGCCCGGATACCAGACGAAGCGCGTCCCCGAAAAGCCCTCCAGCCAGCGGGCGACGGTGAGTGCCGTCGCGTTTACCCGTTCCATCCGAAGGGGCAGGGTTGCCGCGCCGCGCATGATCAGCCAGGCCGCGAACGGGCTGATCACCCCGCCGACGTTGACCTGCGAGTTCAGCCTAATATCCGAAAGCAGCTGCGCTGAGCCCAGCACCGCCCCGCCGAGGGAGTCACCGTGTCCGTTGATGTACTTCGTAAGCGATTCGACGACGAAGTCGGCCCCCTGCTCCAGCGGGCGCTGGTTGGCGGGCGAACTGAAGGTATTGTCTACGCTCAGTAGCGCTCCGCCTGCGTGCGCGATCTCGGCGACGGCGCGGACGTCCGTAATCTTGACCGTCGGGTTGGCGATGGGTTCGATGTGCACCAGCTTGGTGTTGGGCCGCATCGCGGCCCGCACGTTCTCTGGGTCGGAGGCGTCCACCAGCGTCGAGGTGATGTTGAAACGCTCGGGGAACAGCTCGTTCAGCAGCCGGTATACCGCGATATACGTGGTATCGGCCACGACGACGTGATCTCCCGAGCGCAGCAGCGAAAAGAACAGCCCGTGCAGTGCGGCGACGCCCGATGCCAGCACCACGCAGTCCTCGGCCCCATGCAAGCTGGCGAGCTTTTCCTCCAGGTATTTTTGGTTCACTCCCCCGTTGCGCGTATAGATGTTGATGCCGACGGACGACCACCCGAGCGAGGCCAAGGCCTCGGGATCTTCCGGGAAGGCGAATGAGTTGGCGAGCGTTATGGGCCTTCTCACCGCCCTTGAATCCTTATCTATTCCTTGCCCCACGTGCACCGCACGGGTGGCGAAACCGAATTCGCGCGTCACTGTTCATCCTCTCGATGATTGCCCGCCTTCCTCGCCGCACAAGCCGCAGCGAGGAAGGCAGCTACTCAAACAGGTTCATTCTTCCTTGCCAGCGGCGATCTTTTCTAGTGACTTGCCCTTGGTCTCCGTCGAGAACAGGAAGACGACCAGGCCGCCCACTGCCGAAACTGCGGCAACCGTAAAGAATGCGGCCTGATCTCCGGCGGCACCGATTATCGCCCCGAGGATCATCGGTGAAACGAAGGAAATAACCCGGCCCGTCGAACCCGCGAAGCCGACGCCGGTAGCGCGCACGCGGGTCGGGAAGCTCTCTGGGACAAAGATCCACAGCACCGCATTGCAGGCCGTGAGCGTCAGGGAGAGCAGGAGGATGAGGAAGAACAGGGCCGGCGTCGTCGCGAAGAGCCCGAGGAGCACCACCGCGATCGCAAACAGCACCATGGTAATGAGCACTGCCGGACGGCGGCCGATCTTGTCCGCTAGCAAACCGGTCACCGGACCGGAGAAGGCGGCGATCACCATTGCGATCGCGCAATACAGGAAGATCATCTGGGCAAGGCCGAGGAGTACCAGCGGATCCGTCATATCGGCACCGGAGGCGGCGGCTTGGGCGCTTCGACACGGGCAGCAGCCTGCTCCTTTTCCATGGCGATGGCTTCCTCCAACGGAACGCTTACCTGCCCGGTGAAACGCAGCTCGAGCTTTTCGACTTCCTTGGCCGCAGCCTCGTAGTGGCCCTTTTCGACCTGCCAACGCACAGACTCTGGGAAGGTGAACCAGGCGACGATTGCCAGGATCAGCGGGATCGCTCCGATAAAGAACGAGACCTTCCAGCCGATCGAGAACGTCGGCGGGTTAAACACCAGCGCCCAGCCCATGAAGAACGCGAACGCCCCGCCGATGCCGAACAGCATGTTGATGATGCCAAGCGACGACCCGCGCACCTTTGCGGGGAGAAACTCGGCCACGAAGGAGAGTGCCACGGGAACCAAACCGCCAAGCCCGATGCCGGAGAGCACGCGCAACACGATCAGCCACGTGATGTCGGGGGCGAACCTTGCCAGGCCGATCGCTACCGAGTAAATGGCGATGAGAATGGAGAAGGTCTTGACCCGTCCGAGCTTGTCGGCGAGCTGCCCGCCGCCCAGAGCTCCGATGATCATGCCCAGGAAGGCCGCTCCCCCCAGCAGCCCGTACAGCACAGGATCCGCGAGTTGATCTTTCCACACCGGCGTGGAGGCGAGAGCCATGAGCACCACCGTCATGATCTGGGTGTTATAGGCGTCGAAGAAAACACCGGAACCGACGGAGGCCGTCATTTTCGCGTGCCATCCCTTATAGGGCATGGAATCGAGTCGCTGGGTAAGGTTTTGCACCCTATAAATCCCAAGCTCTTGGAACACCTTGCTGGTCAACGAGTTTGCATCTCAATGGCAGACGAGGGTAACGTTCAAGCGAACTAATACCTAGTAAGTCAGGACGAGATAGCCTGATCGACTTCTCCAAGGCCCCATATGGGGCCTTTTCTATATCCACTTGCTGATATGTGTATGCTTTCGGCATGACCATCTCCTATCGCGTCGGCATCGATGTCGGCCTAAACTCCGTTGGATTTGCAGCCGTCAGGGTTGACGCCGAAGGCTCCCCCATGGAGTTGTTGTCTTGCATGTCCCTCATTCACGACGCAGGGGTGGATCCGACCGCTCAGAAGCAAGCGGGTACCAGATTGGCAGTTTCAGGAGTCGCCCGACGCATGCGTCGGCTCAAGCGCTCCAAGCGTCAACGCCTCACCAAGCTGGATGGCTTGCTTCAAGAGATCGGCTGGCCAGTCCCAGATGGCGACCCCTCTACGAATCCGGCAGACTTCTCTGATCCGCTCGCACCCTGGAAGATTCGCGCCGAACTGACAGACCATTTCATCGAGGATGAGGGGGAACGCCTAGACAAACTCTCGGTGGCGGTCCGTCACATCGCCAGGCACCGCGGCTGGCGTAACCCGTACTCGCGTTTAGAGAAGCTGCAGACGCCCAACCCGGATTCCAAGTTCATGACAGAGTTCCGCAAGAGAGTTGATGACGCACTCGGCGAAGCTCTCTCCCCTGCCCTCACTATCGGACAACTCGTGGGCCACGTCCTTGAGCTGAATCCTCGCCATCCGCTGCGTCGAGCACTAAATAGTTCCGAGCTAGCAGAGAACAAGGCCGCAACCCGCGCCGGGCGCCCGAACCCTTGGAACGAACCCCTAATCGGCAAGCTTGAGCAATCGGATAACGCGAACGAGTTGCACCGCATTTTCGACGTCCAGCAGGTACTTACCCACGAGCGTCCGCGTCTGATTGAAGCCGTGTTCTTCCAAAAGTCACCCAAAGGCTCTTGGGCCGGAAAAATTGGCAAGGATCCCATCGACGGCCAGCCTCGCGCGCCCAAAGCGCACCTGTCGTTCCAGCGGTACCGGATGGCGACGCTGCTAGCCAATCTGCGAATCGGCGAGCGTCGGCTGACTGCCAACGAACGTCAGCAAGTGTTCGACTATCTGTGGAACCACGATATGGGTACCGACCCATCTTGGGACGACGTCTGCGCGTTGCTTGGTGTCTCTCGCGGCCAGTTGCGCGGCACCGCGAAGGAGACCGAAGACGGCGAGCGTGCATCGGCGAGGCCTCCCCTCAACAACACCGACCGGATGATCCGGGAGAAGGCTCCCAAACAGGTGAAACAGTTCTGGGAGCAGGCCGATGACGTCGAGCGTGACGCTCTGGTACTCGCGCTGAGCAACGAAGGCGAACCGGGCGAAACGGCAGTCGACGACTTTCTAAGGTCGATGTCGGATGAGGACCTCGCCTCCCTCGACAATGTGAAGCTCCCTGCTGGACGGGCCGCCTACTCGGTGCAGACGCTGAACAAGATTTCCGAAATTGTTCTGAGTTCGGAAGCAGATCTTTTCGATGCCAGATTGCAACTACTGTGCGAGCGTGAGGCGAGCAAGCTTGGCGTCGATGCGGACATGCTGCCCTCTGACGTCGTCGAGAAGCTGCGTGACTGGCGCCCAAAGCCTGAGCCGATAGGCGAGCCCGTCGGAAATCCGGCCGTGGATCGAGTGACGAAGGCAGTCAACCGCTGGCTG
The DNA here is from genome assembly GCA_031272825.1 of Propionibacteriaceae bacterium. Taxonomy (GTDB): domain Bacteria; phylum Actinomycetota; class Actinomycetes; order Propionibacteriales; family Propionibacteriaceae; genus Propionicimonas. The sequence goes on from JAISTE010000166.1 coordinate 15,531, forward strand.
TTGGCTGCCGAGAAAGAGTGGGGTGCTCCCCAAGCAGTGACAATCGAACACGTGCGCTCCGGCCTGGGCTCGGCCAAACTCGCTCGCGAGCTCGACAACGAGAACAACAAGCGCTTTGAGCAGAACCAGAAGGTGTTCGAAGAGATTGCTTCGAAGATGGGCATACGCACCACTTCACGTAACGATTTGAGGCGGTATCAGGCGCTGGTAAGGCAAAACTGCCAGTGCCTGTATTGCGGAACGACGATCGATTTCAAGACCGCCGAAATGGATCACATCGTGCCTAGGGCTGGCGCAGGCTCCAACAACCGCCGCGAGAATCTTGTAGCGGTTTGTCACCGGTGCAACCTTTCCAAAGGCAAGAAGGTGTTCGCGCTCTGGGCGCAGACGTCCGGCATCCCCGAAGTGTCGCTCTCAGGGGCTATCGAACGCGTAAAACACTGGCTCAATGATGGTTCCGTCGGCAACCAGAAGGCTTGGCGGGAATACACCCGCGCGGTGATCGCCCGGTTAAAGCGCACCGAGGAGGATCCCGAGTTCGATGGCCGCTCACTTGAGTCGGTCGCTTGGATGGCCGACGTCCTGCGCCACAGGATTGCGGGCCACTACGGCAATCTTGATCCTGATGGTGAAGGCGGCGTTATCGTTGATGTCTTCCGGGGCGCGTTGACGGCCGAAGCGAGGAAGGCCTCCGCCATTGAGGGCAGGCTCGCCCTGATCGCTGGCGGTGGCAAGACACGCTTGGATCGCCGTCACCACGCTGTCGATGCGGCGGTAATCGCGATGATGAACCGATCGGTTGCCGTTACGTTAGCCGAACGAATCGCAATCCGAGATGAAGAAGGCTCGGAAGCCCGTAGGGATGAAGACGGCAACTGGGTGAAGTCCACTTGGAAAACATACGACGGTGCAAGCCCAGCCGCCCAAGACAAGTACGCGAAGTGGCTGGACGATATGGAGCAGCTGCTCGCGCTCATCAACTCAGGGCTGGAGAACGACACCATCCCTGTGGTTCGCCAGCTGCGACTGCGCCTAGCGAACTCAAAGGCTCACGACGACACGATCACACCCTTGGTGAAACGCCGTGTGGGCGAGGCTCTGCCCGTGGCTCTGATTGATAGGGCGTCTACGCCTGCCCTTTGGTGCGCGTTGACGTCCCATCCCGATTTCGACCCGACGGAAGGCCTGCCAGAGGATTGGCATCGCCGTATCAGGCTTCATGATCGCTACCTGGAGGCAGACGAGCAGATTGGATTCTTCGACAAATCCGCGGCCTCAATCCTGGTTCGCGGAGGGTCAGCGGATATTGGAGGTGCTATACACCACGCTCGGGTCTACAGGTTCTATCAAACGCTCAAATCCGGAAAGCAGAAGGTTTCCTACGGGTGGATGCGGGTATTCGCAGCAGACCTGCACCGCTACGCAGGAGGAAAGTCGGGAGAAGGCGTCGATCTGTTCTCTGTTGGTTTGCCTCCGCAGTCTGTTTCGCGCCGATACTGCGAGCCCAAGTTGCGCGCCGCGATCGCCGAGGGAAGCGCTGAATATCTTGGGTGGCTTGTTGTGGGCGATGAGCTCGAGTTGGATATGTCCTCGCAGACTGGTGGGCAGGTCGGAGCGTTCTTGGATACCGATCTGAGCAAGGTACGGGTTGAGGTAGACGAAGCAACTGGAGAACTTGTCGAAACTGGAGACAGGCGAGACATTGGAAAGCCATTCTCTTCGACTACCCGATGGGTATTGGAGGGATACTATTCAGGCACTGTAGCCCGCCTTCGGCCTGCACAGCTGTCGTCAGAGGGATTATCACGGTTCCCATATGTTGAGACTGCCCAAGCTGAAACAACTGGCGAGACCGGTAGATGGGAGTTTCGTATTGACTCCGTCGAAGTTGAGAAGATTCTGGATCGGCCAGGTTGGCGTCCATCTATCACGCCGTTGTTTACTGACTGCAATCCCACAGTGATCCGTCGAGATACGCTTGGAAGGATACGCCGCTATTCCTTGGCCCATCTCCCAGTTTCCTGGTCTGAACATGACTGAACATTCCAGGTGCCGAAACCTCAAGCTGAGCTTCAGAAACACGTAGCCATTCCAGACATGGGCTTGTGCGATGGGCTGACTTGGCCGACGATTAGAGACACTCGTTAGGAGGTCTCAATGGCGAACCAATGGAGGATCATCGACCTATCTTCCTTCGACGGCGGCCTGACGACTCGCAGAGGCCAGTTGGTAGTCGAGCCTAAGGATGCCGCTCCCACTGCCCTGCCGTGGGCGGAGTTGGCCGTCGTTCTAGTCGGTGACAGAACGAAGCTGGGAGCCTCCGTGCTCCATGTCGCTGCAGAGAAGGATGTGGTGATCATGACGACGGATTGGAGAGGAATCCCGAAGGCCGCTTCATTCGGCTGGAACGACCACAGCCGGGTCGGTGCCAGGCAGCTTGCCCAGATCAACCTCACCCTCCCGCGCAAGAAGAACGCTTGGATGCGAGTGGTGAAGGCCAAGGTACTCGGCCAGGCCCGTGTGCTGTCATTGCTAGACCGCCCCGGTGCCGAACGCCTCAAGGATCTGGCGCTGTCCGTCCGCTCGGGAGACCCCGGAAACATAGAGGCACAGGCGGCCCGGCTCTATTGGGCACGCCTATTTGATGACTTCTATCGTGAGCCCAACGGGCTGGACGAACGCAACTTGATGCTCAACTACGGCTACGGAGTCCTGCGCGGGCACGGCATCAAGGCGGTGCTCGCTGCCGGGCTACTGCCATCAGTAGGCCTCTTCCACCACGGGCGTTCCAACCAGTTCAACCTGGTCGACGATCTGATCGAACCTTTCCGACCGGTAATCGATTTTGCCGTGGCCAGCTTGCCTAGCGATTCCTCGCTTGATGACCCACAAGTCAAGAGGCTCCTCGTATCGGCAGCAGCTAACCACTTTGACGCGAACGGCTACGGGGTACCGTTCGTTCTGGAGAATTTGGCCCAGCGCCTGGGCCGTTACTGCGAGGGAGAGCTAGACAAGTTCATCGTCGGCACTTGGAAAGCTCCGGTCGCGCTGTTGAGCGAGGTTTGAGATGGATGAACCAATGTGGTGCGTAGTGATGTTCGACCTTCCGGTCAAGACCAAACCCCAACGGCAAGAGGCCACCCAGTTCCGGCTGCTCCTGCTCGATTTGGGATTCGTCATGGTTCAGCTGTCCGTCTATACCAAGTTCCTGCCTGTCGGCGGCGGCCTTGCACTTCCAGTGAAGTCGATCAAGTCGAACCTGCCGCCAGGAGGAAAGGTGAGAGTGTTCACCATGACCGATCACCAGTGGGCTCAAGCGCTCAGATTTTCCAACGGAGAACCAGAAGTCGAGCCTGAACAGCCCGAACTGCTCACACTTTTCTGAACGGAAACCAGACCAAACATGCTTGTCAGAGGCCACTTCCCCTGCTAGCTCAAGTCTAGCAGGGGGTGATTTGAACTAATACCCAGCTCGCGGATAATGACGTCGGCACGCTTCCCAAGTCTAGCAGGGGGTGATTTGAACTAATACCCAGCTGACCGCACCGCCTTAGAAACACCCCAGCAAGTCTAGCAGGGGGTGATTTGAACTAATACCCAGCGCGTTGCGGGTCGCTGCGTAAGGTCTGGCAAGTCTAGCAGGGGGTGATTTGAACTAATACCCAGCGTAGCTTCGCACGGTCTCGACGCGACGGCAAGTCTAGCAGGGGGTGATTTGAACTAATACCCAGCTGGACGGGAATACTCCCCGGACTGGGT
>JAISTE010000059.1 GCA_031272825.1 Propionibacteriaceae bacterium
AGGTTGTGAGCGCCAAAACCCGCTCGCCCTTGGCCAGCTCGAACAGCTCGCGGGCCTCCGAGCCGCCCTGCAGGTTGGGCGAGTGGGCGGTCGTCACCAGCATCGGCAGATCGACGGCCTGGGCCCGGATCACCCGCCCGTGCGAGGTGAGCAGCCCGTACTCGCCGCGCGCGGTCGTCGAAACCGCGGAGACGATCAGGTCGTGTTGGGCGCGCGGGCCGCTAGAGGGAATCGGGTCGGCGTTCTCCGTGCGGGCCAGCAGGCCGGTGGAAGAGAGCAGCACCCAACACGGGTCGTCGGCCACCTCCAGCGGGGCGGCCTTGGCCTTGACCGTCGCACCCGAGGAGGCCAGCAGCACCGTGCGGCGCTCGGTGCCGAACTTCTGGGCGACCTCCGTCAGCTCGTCGGCAACGACCTCGTGCAAACGCTCTTCCGAATCCAGGATTTCTTGCAGCGAGCTGATCTTCTCTTCGAGCTTCGACTTTTCGGATTCGAGCTCGATTACCGAGAACTTGGTCAGCCTGCGCAGCTGCATGTCCAAGATGTAGTTGGCCTGAATCTCGTCGAGGTCGAAGACGTCCATCAGCTTGGCGCGGGCGGCCGAGCCGTCGTCGGAGTTGCGGATGATCGCAATCACATCGTCGATGTCGACGATGGCCAACAAAAGGCCGTCGACCAGGTGCAGCCGGTCCTGGGCCTTCTTCAGCTGGAAGGCCGAGCGGCGGCGCACGACGTCGATGCGGTGGTCGAGATAGACCTGCAGCATCTGCTTCAGGCCCATCGTGGTGGGCTGGCCCTCGACCAGCGCCACCGCGTTAATGCCGAAGGAATCCTCCAGCTTTGTGTGCTGGTAGAGCTGCTCTAACAGGGCCTCCGGGTTGATGCCGTTCTTGACCTCGACGACGAAACGCGTGCCGTTCGCCAGGTCAGTTAAGTCCTTGGCATCGGAAATGCCGGAGAGCTTCTTCTTCGCGATCGCGCTCTTGATCTGCTCTTGAACCTGCTCCGGGCCGACCATGTACGGCAGCTCGGTGAAGACGATGCCCTTCTTGCGCGCCGAAATCTGCTCGATCCTGGCCGTCGCCCTGATCTTGAAGGTGCCGCGCCCGGTCTCGTAAGCCTCGCGGATGCCATCTAACCCCAGGATCTTGCCGCCGGTCGGCAGGTCGGGGCCGGGAATGTGGAGCATGAGCTCATCAAGCGTGGCGTCGGGATGCTTGAGCAGGTGTTTGAGGCCGTTCACCACCTCGATGAGGTTGTGGGGAGGGATGTTGGTGGCCATGCCCACCGCGATGCCCTTCGCGCCGTTGACTAGGAGGTTCGGGAAGGCCGCGGGCAGAACCGTCGGTTCTTCTTCCTTGCCGTCGTAGTTCGGGCGGAAGTCGACGGTGTCCTGATCCAGCCCATCGGTCATCGCCTGGGCCGCCGGGGCCATCCGGCACTCGGTGTAACGCATGGCCGCAGGACCGGAATCCAGCGAGCCGAAGTTGCCATGGCCGTCCATGGTTGGGAGGCGCTGAGACCAGGGCTGGGCGAGCCTCACCAGCGCGTCGTAGATCGCGGCATCGCCGTGGGGGTGAAGGGCACCCATCACCTGGCCGACGACGCGGGCCGATTTCACGTGCGCCTGGTCGGGCTTCAGGCCCATCTGGTCGGCGGTGTAGAGGATGCGGCGCTGCACCGGCTTGAGGCCGTCGCGCGCATCCGGGATCGCCCGAGAGTAGATCACCGAGTAGGCGTACTCCAGGTAGGAGGTTTCCATCTCATTGGTGACGTCCACATCGACGATATGCTCGTCGACTTCTTCAATGATTGGGTTCTTACCCATTCACCTTTCCTTCCAAAATGGGGCGCAACTGACGCAGCAACCCCCGGCCGTCGGGTGCCTCGACCCACGGCGACATGTCTGTCCCCCCGTCCACCTGCGGCACGGTCGTGCCGTGCGAGAGGATCTGCTCGGTGGCCGTGAGCTGTCGGATCCCCACCGCCCGAATCTTATCGGGGGCGATGACCGCGAAGTCGGAATATATCTGCGGGTCGTGTTGCCCGTTATCTCCAACCAGCAGCCAGCGGATATTGGGGAAGTCCTGGAACAGCTGCAGCACGGAGTTTATCTTGTGGTCTATCCCCGAGCGGAAGAAGCCGGTGTTCGTCGGCCCCCAGTCGGTGAGCAGCATCGGCCCGACGGGAAAGCGGTGGCGGCGCAGGAAACGAGTGAGGAACGGCTGGGTGTTCCACGCCCCCGTCGAAAGGTAGAAGACCGGGGCCTGGCCAAAGAAATCGGTGAATTCTCGATACATGACGGCCATGCCCGGTATCGCTTGACGGGCGTGTTCGTCGCGGATAAAGCCGTTCCAGGCCGCGATCAAAGGCCTGGGAAGATAGGTAGAGATGATGGTGTCGTCGATATCGGAGACGATGCCGAACTCTTGGGAATCGGGGATGATCTGCACGTACGCGATCGTGTCCGGGGAGGCGCCCGATTGGATGACGATCTCGTGCCAGCCGGGCGTCAGGCCGTGGTCGAACAGCCGCATGTCGATGTAGCCGCCCCGGTCGGTTTGGGAGCGATATACCTTGCCGCCGAGCCTGATCTTGAAGTCGGCGTGGACGCAAGGCGTGGTGAGGTAGTTGCGGAAACCGCGGCGCTTCACGAAATCATCGAAGGCCTTTTCCCAGCCGGAGACGGCCTTCGGCCTGCGCAGCACCACCCGGCCCAGCACGCGCACGAAGCGCTCGGAGCCGTAGCCGGTGTAGGTGATCACGCGCTCCTTCCAGCCCAGGTGCCTAAAGAACGATTCGACGTTGCGATCCCACACCTGCTCCACTCTTGCGGCTATGAAGGGTCGGGTTCTCACAGCGAGTAGCTTAGTGTGTGGCGCTTCCGTGCGGTTCGTTTGGCGGTGCGGGCGTTCGACTGCGGGCCTGTCTACTGGGTTCGCGGGTGGATCCTTCGTTGGACGTCGCCGGATATGTGTCCCTATGCTCAGGACAAATTGCTACTTTCGGAGGAAGGGCTTGAATGGGCGTTGCCAGGCGGGCATATAGTGGGGATGAAAGTGCCCTAACGAAAAACGATGATATGAAACGAATAACAGACCCGAGCGCTTGGGTACTGCCCCGCTACGGAACCGAGTCGGTGGCCGACCTGCTGCCTTCCGTTGCCTGCCACCTGGGTTTGCCCGGCTGCAAGGACGTCCTGGGGCTGCCCAATACCGAGAAGTACATAGTGATGCTGGTCGACGGCTTTGGCTGGCTTTCGTTTCAACAGTTTCAGTCCCAGGCGCCATTCCTGTCCAAGTTCGGGGAGCTTGCCGAGCCGATCACCACGACCGTCCCTTCCACCACCGCCGCCGCCCTCACCTCGCTGGGAACTGGCCTTCCGCCGTCGGTGCATGGGATGGCGGGGTATACCTTCCGGCTGGATAACCAGATTCAAAACGCGCTCCACCTGCCAAAGACCTACTCGGGGGAGGATCTTCAGCCGAACCTGACCTGGTTCGAGCGCATCTCCGACGCTGGGATGCTCACGTACGTCGTCAACAAGGAGGAATTCCGCGGCTCGGTTCTATCGCAGGCGGCCTTCCGCGGCTCGATTCTGCTCGGCACCGAGGATGAACCCTCAATGGAGCGCCAGCTGGAACTCACTCTCGGGGCGGCGCAGGGGGAGGGCCGGGCGCTCATCTATCTCTACGAGCCGCGCTTGGATCACTCCGGGCACGGCCATGGGGTCGGCTCCGAGCAGTGGCTGGAGGCTCTGGAACACATCGACCAGCTGGCTCAGGAGCTTTTCGAGAACCTGCCTGACGATACTTCTTTGTTGATTACCGGTGATCACGGGATGGTGAACGTCTCGGACTCCGGCCGGGTGGTGTTCGAGAGCGAGCCGCTGCTCACATCCAACGTGGATCTGCTCGGCGGGGAGGCGCGCTTTAGGCACATTTACACATCCAAGCCCGCGGCGGTGAAGACCTCCTGGAAGCGGATGCTCGGCTCCAGGGCAACCGTGCTCACCCGCGAAGAGGCCTTCTCGGAGGGCTGGTTCGGGCCAGTTGGGCGGGTGCAGGATCGCTTTGGGGATGTCGTCGCCGCCATGAAAGAGGACTACGCGGTGGTGAGCAAGCGCCAGCCGAATGAGATGCAGCTAGTGGGGATGCACGGCTCCCTGACGGCGACCGAGATGCTCGTGCCGCTGTTCCAGGGAACTAACTAATACAAAACGGCATTCTGTACTTCGTACTTCCCATCGTCATTCTGCGCGCAGTCGCAGAATCTACATAACGCGGAACCTACTTTGAGATCCTATTCGTCGCCGCACTGCTTGAGACCGGGGCGGCGACTCCGTCCCGCTGCGGTCTGCGACTTCGCGCAGGATGACGGGTGTGGTATTTCCGGTGATGGAACTAACTAGCTACTGCTTCTTTTTTGGGGAGCCGAAGACGATCTCGTCCCAGCTCGGCACCTTGGCGCGGCCGCGCTTCTTCTTGGGCTTGGGCGCGGGCGTCGATTCGCCGATGAGCGGCAGCTGCTCGGCCTCGGAGGTCTCCGCTGTTTCGGGCTCAGCAGGCTCGGTTTGCGCGGCCGGTTCCGCCTTGGGCTTAGAAGTGCGGCGAGACTTGTGAACCGGCGCGGGCTCCGGCTCAGGGGCCGGGACGCCGTGATCGAGCAACCCGCGGTAGATCGTCACCGAATCCTCATCGAATGAAGAGAGCATGTCGTAAAGGACGTCGATGCCGCCGGTCTGAGTCGGAGTGAAGTCGAGTACACCGTCAACGACCGAAAGCTCGCCCTCCGAATAGGCGTCGTCGGTGGTGGCGATGGGCTCGGTCACCTCGTGAACCTCGGCCAGCGGGGCCGTCTCCTCGTTCGCGATGTCGATGGGATCGGGGGTGTTGAGCTTGACCGTCTTCTCCGATTCGGCCTGCGGGCGTCTGCGCGGTCGGGCGGCGGGGGAGGCCATACCGACCAGCCAAGAGGCATCGCGGTTCTCCGGCTCGGAGAAGCGGCCTGACTGGTCATAGTTGAACAAGGCCTTGCGAATGTCCGCAGGATCGCCGTAGGTGATCTGCACCCGCCAGCGGCGATCGGCAACCTTCCACGAATCCCACTCGGAAGCGTCGGGATCGAAACCTTCGGAGGAGAGCTTCTCGGCCACCACCTCGGCCAGGGTATGGTGCGGGATGGTGTCGCCGCCGCGGCGAACGGGCCGCTTCGAGGCCTGCTCGGCGATGAATTCGCGCTCAGCGATAACGGGCACGGCAAATGCCTCTATCTGCTCCTCGGGAACCCCCGCCTCGGCGGCCACCTCGGAAACGGACAGCCCGGAACGCACCTTCTGCTGAATCTCCCTCGGGCTAAGGGCACTTTCCATGTCTCCTCCTTACTGGCCGATTCTAGTGGTATATCCAAGCGAACCTGGGGATGTCGTCGAAAGGGTGGTAATCGGGAACGCTCTGTGCTATAAATACGGCCTGAACCGCTAACCGCAACCAAAGAAAGACTTTCATGGCGACTGATTACGATGCCCCCCGGAAGAACGAAGACGAGCAAGAGGATTCGCTCGAGGAGCTTAAGTCCCGTAGGAACGACAAGAATTCCGGAAAGGTCGACGAGGACGAGGTCGAGGCGGCCGAATCCTTCGAGTTGCCTGGCGCGGATCTCTCCCACGAAGAGCTAACCGTTCGGGTACTGCCCAAGCAGGCCGACGAGTTCACCTGCGCCTCTTGTTTCTTGGTCAAGCACCGCTCCCAGATTGCTAAAGAAAAAGACGGCCTCTACTACTGCATCGACTGCGCCGGCTAGATGGCCGAGCCGCAAATAAAGCTGGTAAGGCTGGATGCCGGGCTCCCTATCCCGGCATACGCGCACGAGGGGGACGCGGGCGCAGACCTATATTCGACGACCGACGTCGAGCTCGCCCCCGGCGAACGGCGTTTGGTGAGCACCGGGATAGCCATCGAATTGCCGCCAGGATTCGCGGCGTTCGTTCACCCGCGCTCCGGGCTGGCCGCCCGGGAAGGGCTCTCGATCGTCAACACCCCCGGAACGATCGACGCCGGGTACCGCGGCGAAATCAAGGTATGTCTGTGGAACACCGACAGGAGCCGGGCGATAACCCTAAAACGCGGCGACGCCATCGCCCAGCTGGTGATACAGCGCGTGGCGCGCGCAACGTTCGTCCCTGTGGATTCGCTTAGCGATTCGCAGCGGGGCGCCGGGGGCTACGGTTCTACCGGCCAAGTGGCTAGCTGGGAATAGTAGACTGTCGCACTGAAACAAAGGAGAGAACGTGGGTCTGTTCAACAAGCGTGTGAAGACCGAAGACCCGGTCGCGAGCGCAGTCGAGGAAGCTATGGAGGCCCAAGAGGCTGAGAAGGCCGCCAAGGAAGCCGAAGCGGAGAAGGCCGAGGAGACCGAGGCTGAGGTAGATGCAGACGAGAATGCTGAGGACGTCGAGGCTGAAGAAGCCGAGGAACCCGAAGACTACGACGATTCCGAAGACTACGACGATTCTGATCAGTCCGAGGAATATGACCCCCGTGAAGACGGCCCCTTTGATATTTCCGAAGTAGACCTAAACGACGGTGTGAAGCGGCTGGATTTCGGAGCCATCGTCGTAACCCCCGTTGAGGGATTTGAGCTTTCGGTGCTAGCCGATGCCGAGAAGAAAGTCGCACAGGCAATCACTGTCAAGTGGAAGTCGTCGGCTATGGAGATCGCGCTGCTGGCCGGTGCCACCTCCGGCGGCTCGCTGGAGCAGATCGCCGACGAACTTGAGGAAGAAGCCGAAAACGCCGGCGGCACCGTCGAGGTCGACGAAAAGGGCCCGTTCGGCCCTGAGTACCTGCGGATGATCCCGCTGGAGGGCAAGGGCAAGAAGAAGCTGGTGCACCTCACCCGCATCTGGCTGATCGAGGGCCCGCGCTGGGTGCTGCGCGTGACCTTGTTCGGCGAGGCCGCCACCCGCAAGGACGAAGATCCCACGCTGGAGGCTCCGTTCGCCGAGTTCGTGCGCAATATCGTCGTCCGCCGCGGTGACAAGCCCGCCGCCCCCGGCGATCTCATTCCGCTCACCTTGCCTATCGAGGGCTAGATGTCTATCAAGGACTCGCTGCGTCAGGTGCTGCAACGCTTCGGGGCTCCCGCCCCGGATCCGCTCTCGCCTGCGCCCGAGTCGAGCGTGCAAGAACAGCCGTTGGTTCCCATCGCCAAAGCCCAGGTGCGCAAATTGGTGCGCATCATGGGCCGGGTGACCACGCTAACCGTCCGTCCGCGCAAGGGAACGCCCTGGCTGGAGGCCGAGCTGACCGACGACACGGGCACGGTAAACCTGATCTGGATCGGCCGCTCGGAAATCCAGGGCGTCGAGGTGGACTGCCAGCTGATCGCCGAAGGGCGGTTGGCGCTTATGGACGGCCAAAAGCGGATTTACAACCCCAAGTACGAGTTGGTTCCGCGCTAACGTTCGTCATGCTGCGCGTAGTCGCAGCATCTATAGAGGAGATCCTGCGACTACGCGCAGGATGACGGTGGGGTGGACGTCGGATGACTGTGGGGTGGACGTCGGATGACTGTGGAGTGCGCAGGATGACGACCGTCAGCGACTAAGAAATCTGGTGATCCTCGGCGGGCTCCGAGCCTTCTTCGGTCTCGGCCTTTGCCTTAACCTTGCGCGGGGCCAGGTAATCGCTCAGATCGTCTTCGTAGATGGGATCTACCAAGAACAACAGCTCATCTTGGGCCTCGAAGGCTGCATCCGCCTGCGGGGGATAGGGGGCACCGTCGCGGATGATCGCCAGCAGCACCGCTCCTCCTGGCAGCGCCAGCTCGCCGACCGTCTTTCCAACGCGCGGGGAACCCTCGGGCAGCGTCATCTCCACCAGATCGGAGGTGCCGCCCTTGAACGACAGCAGCCGCACCAAATCGCCGACGGCCACAGCCTCTTCCACCAGCGCGCACATCAGCCGCGGGGTAGAGACGGCGACGTCCACGCCCCACTCGTCGTCGAAAAGCCACTCGTTCGAGGGGTGGTTAACGCGCGCCACCGTGCGCGGCACGCCGAACTCGGTCTTGGCCAACAGCGAGTGAACGAGGTTCACCTTGTCATCGCCCGTGGCGGCGATGGCGACATCACATGAATCCAGGTTCGCCTCTTCAAGGGAAGAGACCTCGCAGGCGTCGGCCAGCAGCCACTCGGCCTGCGGAACCGCGTCGGGCGTGATGGCCTTCGGATCGCGGTCGATCAGCAACAAATCGTGCCCGTGCGAGACCAGCTCGCGGGCGATAGAACGGCCGACGTTTCCGGCCCCGGCGATAACAACACGCATTTACCCTCCTAGACCGGCGCTTTCGAGAACAGATCTTCGACGTCGGCCACCTGCTCGTTGGCGACGGCCGCGTAGAGCAGATCGCCGTCCTGGAAGACGGACTGGTCACCGGGCACGATGCCGGCACCGAAACGCAGCACGAACGGGATGCGGCACTTGGCCGCGGCCTCCATCTGGGTGATCTTCTTGCCCACCCAGCCGGGGTTGGCGTAGATCTCCATCAAGCGAACCGAGCCGGAAGGATCGCGCCACAGCGGCTCCGAGCCGGAGGGAAGCAGGCGGCGCATCATCTGATCGGCAGCCCAGCGCACGGTCGCGACGGACGGGATGCCCAAACGTTCGTAAACCTCGGCCCGGCCTTGGTCGTAGATGCGGGCGACCACATTGGAGACGTTGAACGTTTCGCGCACGACGCGCGCAGCGATGATGTTGGAGTTGTCGCCGGAGGAGACGGCGGCGAAGCCGTCGGCCTTTTCGATGCCGGCCCGGCGCAGCACGTCACGGTCGAAACCCAGGCCCTTCACGGTCTTCCCCTGGAAATCGGGCCCGAGACGCCGAAAAGCGTCCTGGTCGATGTCGATCACGGCGACGGTATGCCCGCGGTACTCGAGCCCGCGAGCCAGCAGCGATCCGACACGGCCGCAGCCCATGATCACGAGATGCACGTTTCAAGCCTCCTATTCACGGTGAAAGCCTACTCCACGCCTGGATACGCACTCAGACGCGTCTGAACCTGAAGGGTTAGGGCCGGTAGTGTATGAACGTGACCCTTTGGTACGCGTTCAAGCGCTTGCTGCTGGGCAGGAAGCTGGCCAGTGCGCAGCTCGGAGACACCCTGCTGCCCAAGCGTCTGGCCTTGCCCGTGTTCGCCTCCGACGCGCTTTCGTCCGTCGCCTACGCCCCCGACGAGATCATCATCACCTTGTCGCTGGCGGGGATGGCCGCGCTGTCCTTTTCTTGGGAGATTGCCCTGGCCGTCGCCCTGGTGATGCTGGTCGTCGTGATGAGCTACCGCCAGACCGTCCACGCCTACCCCAACGGCGGCGGAGACTACGAGGTGGCAAGCACAAACCTCGGCAAGACTGCGGGGCTGACGGTGGCGTCGGCGCTGCTGGTCGACTACGTGCTGACGGTCGCAGTGTCGGTCTCCTCCGGCGTACAAAACGCCGTGGCCATGTTCCCCGCGCTGGCCGGATCCGAGCGCTGGGTGGCGCTGACCGTCATCGTGCTGCTGGCCTTGGTGAACCTGCGCGGGCTGCGCTCCTCTGGCTCCTTCTTCGCAATCCCCACCTACGCTTTCATGCTGGCGATCGTTTCGATGGTGCTGTGGGGCCTGGCCCGCATCTTCGTTTTCGGTGAACAGCTCAAAGCCCCGACGGCCGACTTCGTGATCGTCGGAGAACCGCAGTTCCAGCCGCTGGCCGGAATGGCGATGGCGGTGCTGCTCGCCCGCGCCTTCTCCTCGGGCTGCGCCGCGCTGACCGGCGTCGAGGCGATCTCCAACGGGGTTCCCTCCTTCCAAGAGCCCAAGTCCAAGAACGCTGCCACGACGCTCGCCATGCTCGGCGGGATCGCCGTTTCGATGCTGGCCGGGATCGTCGCACTGGCCAACCTCACCGGCCTCAAACTGGTCGACGCCGGGGGCTCGCACTTCGTAACCGCCAGCGGGGAGCGGGTACACGGCAAACAGATGACCGCCGTGGGCCAGCTCGCCACCACCGTGTTCGATTCGTTCCCGGTCGGGTTCTACTTCGTGATCGCCGCCACCACCATCATCTTGTTCCTAGCCGCCAACACTGCCTTCAACGGGTTCCCGGTCCTCGGCTCGATTCTCAGCCGCGACGGGTACCTTCCCGCCTCCTTGCACGTGCGCGGCGACCGCCTGTCCTATTCCAACGGCATCATGGCCCTCGGTGCCGCCGCCGGAATCCTGGTGGTCGTCTTCGACGCCAACGTTACGGCTCTCATCCAGCTGTACGTGGTCGGTGTGTTCGTCTCCTTCACCGTCTCGCAGGCGGGGATGCTCAGGCACTGGGCGAGGGAACTGCTCAGCGTCGAGGACGCCAAGGAACGCCGCCGCATCCGCCGCTCTCAGACGATCAACGCCATCGGGATGGTCTGCACGGGAACGGTGCTGGTCATCGTCCTGATCTCGAAGTTCACCCACGGGGCCTACATCGCGGTGGCGGCCATGGTCGTCGTCTTCATCTGTATGCGGGCCATCAAGAAACACTACGTGTCCGTGTACCGGGCCACGCGCGTCACCCCCGAAGAGGTACACGTGCTGCCGAGCCGGGTGCGGGCCGTCGTGATTGTGCTGAACGTGAACAAGCCCACGATCCGGGCCGTCAACTACGCGCTGGCTACCCACCCGAGCTCCCTGGAGGCGATCACCATCGCCGCCGAAGACCAGGACGAAAAGCGCATTATCAAGGAATGGGAGGACGAGGGTATCGGCATACCGCTCAAGGCCATCGCCTCGCCGTACCGCCAGATCATCGACCCGCTGGTGGGCTACATCCGTGGTCTGCGCTCGGACAACCCGCGCGATGTGGTGGCCGTCTACGTGCCCGAGTACATCGTCGCGCACTGGTGGCAGCAGCCGCTCCACAACGCAACCGGGCTGATCCTCAAAAACAGGTTGAATATGATTCCAAACGTTATGGTTATCAACGTGCCATATGTGCTGCCGGATGCCCTAGTGAAGGGGGAACATGAGGAAAGAAACCGGCGAGCTGGCTGACCAGCAGCTCTTCATCGGGGCCCGCATCGGGTTCAGCTACCTCGCCGTCTTGTGCGCCTCGGCGCTCGGCGGGCTGATCTCCCTGATCTTCGATCAGTTCATGCCAATCATCCTCTGTCGCGGGCTAGACGACGAGGACGCCTTGTTTAACTGCCAGATGGCTTCGGGATTTACCATGTTCGGCATCTGGCTGGTCATCGCATTCGCGATTCTGTGCGTCCCCTTCAAGCTCGGCATGTGGGAGTGGCCGCCGCTGGCCGGGTTCATCGCCCTGCTGGTGATCTGGGGCGAGGTACTGCAGTGGTACTGGTGGGCGGCCCTGGCGCTGATCCCGGTCGTATGCGCCCTGCTGTCCTACCGCTGGAAAGATGGCTGGGTGTGGTTGGTGCAACGGATCTTCGTGACGGTTCTGTCCCTAGTACCCGTGCTGTGGCTTGCCTGGATAGTGTTCGGGCCGACGAACGCGGGTTGATTGCCGTTATTGGTTTTCGCCGCGCGCCTACCCGAAATTGTGGGTGGCTTTCGTTAGGCTCTAGGCGTGCTGATGTCCGCAGGGGAGGCACCCCGGTTGTTCGATCTGGTGGCTGGCGAAGTCGCTTCCCACCAGTGGCTTCCGCGTCTCGAAATCGAGGAAATCCCCGCACCCCAGAAGATCGCCCCCTACGCGCTGGCCATCGCCGCCACCTTGAACGACGGCGGGGTCGAGCTCGCCAACGGGCGCCTGGTTCTGCTGCACGACCCGCGCGGCAACGCCTCCTGGGACGGCGACTTCAGATGCGTTTCATATATCGGCGCGGACGTCGACCCGCAGATGGGGGCGGATCCCTTGATCAGCGACGTCGGCTGGTCGTGGCTCGTCGACGCCTTGGAAGAGCAGCACGCCCAGTACGTAGCGGCATCCGGAACGGTGACGTCGGTCAGCTCCAAGGGGTTCGGAGAGATGAGCGAAGATCCGGGCACCTGTTCGATAGAAATCCGTGCCTCCTGGACCCCGCTCATCGAACAGCCTGCCGACATCGTCGGGCATTTGCAGGCCTGGGAAGAGCTGCTGGAGCTCGCCGGGGGAGTGCCGCAGCTGCCCGAATCGGTGGTGTCACTCGAAGTTGCGCGCCGCGATAGAATCAAGTGATGTCCTCAAGCGAGTTTCCGATCCTACGCACCCCCGCCCGCGGTATACCCGAGTTGACCGACTCGGCCAAGAAACTACAGCGAAACTGGAAGGCCTTCGTGTGCGGCTCCGGGCCGCTGGCCGTCGACGCCGAGAGGGCCCAATCGTTCCGCTACACCGCCAAGGCCTACCTGGTACAGCTGCGCCGCGGCGACGGCCCCACCATGTTGTTAGATCCCCTGCCGTTTGAGAAGGACGGCAACCTCGCCGACTTCTCCGCCCTGTCCGAAGACATGGAAGACGTCGAATGGGTGATCCACGCCGCCGGCAACGACCTGCAATGCCTGTTCGAGATCGGCCTCAAGCCCGGAAAGCTGTTCGACACCGAGCTGGCCGGGCGGCTGCTCGGCATCGAGAAGGTGAACATCTCGGCCCTTATGGAGCAGTACCTGGGCATCGGCCTGGCCAAAGGGCATGCTGCGGAAAACTGGTCTATCCGCCCGCTGCCGCAATCTTGGCGCAACTACGCGGCGCTGGACGTCGAGCGGCTCAGCGACCTGCGCGACGCCCTGGAAGCCGATCTGATCAAGCACAACCGGCTCGACATCGCCCAGGCCGAATTCGAACATACCTTGACCCGCGGGGCGGCGGCACCAAAGCCGCAGACCGACCCGTGGCGTCACACCGGCAACATCCACCTGGTTCGCTCCCGCAGGGGCATGGCCATCGTGCGCGAGCTGTGGAACGTGCGCGACGAGATGGCCCGCCAAACCGACACCGCACCGTGCAAAATCATCACCGACAAGGCGATCTCCGCCATCGCAGCCGAGTGCTCCGACCAGCGCCGGGTCTCCAAGATCATGCTCTCGCGCATCCCCGAGGTGAAACGCCGCCAGGCCCTCGCTCATTTGGATGTCTGGGCCCAGGCCGTCAACAAGGCGCTGGCGATCCCCGCATCCGAGCTTCCCCCTCGTACCAAACCCAAGAACGGGTTTGAGCACCAGTGGAAGTGGAAGAACTCCTACCCGCAGCTGCACGCGCGCTACCAACGCATCAAGGCCGACCTGGTCTCCTTGTCTGAGCGCATCCAAATCCCCTATGAGAACCTGTGCGAGCCCGTCGGGCTGCGGCAGCTCTTGTGGGATTACCGCGAGGGCGGGGCCGCCGAGGCCGTCGAACACATCGGCGAATACGATCTGCGCCAGTGGCAGTGTGAACTGTCCGCGCCCGTCATTTCGGCCGATTGGTAGGCTTGCCGCGTGCCCGGAAGAGTCGTTGATGAGGACAAACAGCTTGTCTTGGAGCGCACCCGCATAGAGGACGTCGTGGGTGCGGTCGTCACCCTGCGCTCGGCAGGCGGCGGCAACCTCAAGGGCCTGTGCCCGTTCCACGACGAGCGCACACCCTCGTTCAACGTGACGCCCTCCAAGGGCCTGTACTACTGCTTCGGCTGCGGCGAGGGCGGCGACGCCATCGATTTCGTGGAAAAGACCCAGCACGTCAACTTCGTCGAAGCTTTGGAATACCTGGCCGACCGCGCCGGGGTGCAGCTGCGCTACGTCGACGGCGGGCCGCAAACTGCCCCCGGGCTGCGCTCGCGGGTACTGGAGGCCAACAAGCTGGCCGCTGAATTCTTCTCAGCCGGGCTGCTCTCACCCGAGGGCGCGCCGGCCCGCGAAATGCTCAAGGGCCGCGGCTTCGACCGCACGATCGCCGAGCAGTTCGGCGTGGGCTATGCGCCGCGCGGAGGCAAGGCCCTGCGCGAATACCTGATGAGCAAGGGATTTACTGGAGATGAGCTGGTAAAGGCCGGCTTGGTGCGCGAACACGGCGGCTGGGACGTCTTCCAGGGCCGGGTGATCTGGCCGATTAGAGACGCAGGACACAATGTGCTGGGTTTCGGCGCCCGCAAACTTTTCGACGACGACCGGATGCCCGGAAAGTACATCAACACCGCCGAGACGGTGGTCTACAAGAAGTCCTCAGTGCTCTACGGCCTCGACCTCGCTCGCGGGCCGATCGCCAAGAAGAACCAGGCGGTGGTCGTCGAAGGGTATACGGACGTCATGGCCTGCCACCTGGCCGGAATCGACACCGCCGTGGCCTCCTGCGGCACGGCCTTCGCCGAGGGGCACGCGGCCATGCTGCAGCGGCTCATCGGGGCAGCAGACGTGCGCCCGGGCGAGGTGATCTTCACCTTCGACGGCGACCGGGCCGGTATCGACGCCGCGCTCAAGGTGTACAAACTCGACCAAACCTTCACATCACAAACCTACGTGGCCGTCGAACCGAGCGGACTAGACCCTTGTGACCTGCGCATGCAGCAAGGGGACGTGGCGCTGCGCGACCTCATCGCCCGCCGCCAGCCGCTGTACCGCTTCGTGATGAAGCACCGGCTGGAGGGCTTCGACCTCGACCGCGCCGACGGCCGGGTTCAGGCCCTCAAGGCCGTCGCCCCGCTGGTGCCCGACGTGCGCGATGTCGCCTCGCTGGAAAGCTACGTGCGCGAGCTCTCCGGGCTGATCGGCATGGATCCCAACATGGTGCGCCGCGAAGTCAAGGCCCTGCATGGTAAGAAACATGGGGCCGAGCGCGAACAGGTAGCCGTGCGTCCGGCGGAGAAATTCGAGCTGCCCGATCCCAAGGATCGCAACCACATCGCCGAGCGGGCCACCGCGTCGTTGCTGCTGCGCCACCCCGAAATGTTTACCGACGAGTGGAACGGGCTGAAGGAATCCGACTTCATGCATCCGGCCTACGCCGCGGTCGCCCGGCACGTCTTCGCCCTGGACATTCCGCGCGGCGGGCAAGAATGGATCAAGGCGGCGGCGAAGAACGCCTCCCCAGCACTCTCGGCGCTGATTATGGAACTCTCCGTAGAGCCGCAGCCGCTGCAGCCCAACCCCGCGTACGTCGACGAATACGCGGTACAGGTGCGCCTGCGCAAGCTCTCCGCCGACATTCAGGCCACCAAGTCCAAGCTGCAGCGCACCAACCCGCTCGAAGACCCCGACTACGAGACCCGCTTCCGCTCCCTGGTAGACCTGGAGGCCAAGCGGCGCACGCTCATGGCCAAGTACGGGGGATGAGTTTTCGGGCGGTTCGCCGAAGCTACTAGCATGGGAACCATGCTGAAAGTTGGAGTTATCGGGGCCAAGGGCCGGATGGGCTCGCAGGTTTGCGAGGCCGTAAAGAACGCTGAGGACATGGAGCTGGTGGCAGCCGTCGACTACGGGGACGACCTGGAGGCGCTCGCGGGAGCCGATGCGGCCGTCGATTTCACCAATCCCGATGTGGTGATGGGCAATGTCTCGTGGTGCATCACCCACGGGGTGAACCTGGTGGTGGGTACCACGGGCTTTAGCGACGAGCGCCTGGCCGAGGTAAAGAGCTGGCTGGGTGAAACCCCTGCGAGCGGAGTGCTCATCGCCTCCAACTTCTCCATCGGTGCGGTGCTGATGATGAAGTTCGCCGAGCAGGCCGCCCGCTTCTTCGAATCGGCTGAGATCATCGAGCTGCACCACCCGGACAAGAAAGACGCCCCCTCCGGCACCGCCCAAACGACGGCGAAGAAGATGGCCGCCGCCCGCCGGGAAGCCGGGCTAGGCCCGATGCCCGACGCCACCTCCACCATGATCCCCGGAGCCCGCGGTGCCGAGGTCGACGGTGTACACGTCCACGGCGTGCGCCTGCGCGGGCTGGTGGCCCACCAAGAGGTGCTCTTCGGCGGCGAGGGCGAGACCCTGACCATCCGCCACGACTCCTACGACCGCATCTCGTTCATGCCTGGCGTCCTGCTGGGCGTGCGCACGGTCGTCAAGACCCCAGGCCTGACGGTCGGCATCGAGGGTGCGCTGGGGCTGTAGCGTCTAGGCCGCGACCACGATCGGCAGGATCATCGGGCGGCGGTGGTGCTGCTTGTTCACCCAGCGGCCCACCGTGCGGCGCAGCAGCTGCTGGAGCTCGAAGGTGTCGTCGACTCCGTCCTTCACTGCCTTGGCCAGTACGTTTTCTAGTTCCTTGCGGATTTCGTCGAACATGGATTCGTCCTCGACGAAGCCGCGCGCGTGGATGTCCGGGGCGGCGATCACCTTGCGGGTGCGGAAGTTCACCGCCGCGACGATGGAGATGAAGCCCTCCTCGCCCAGTACCTTGCGCTCGTGGAGCTGGCCCTCGGAGACATCGCCCACCGAAGCCCCGTCGACGAAGATGTAGGAGGCGTCCAGCTGCCCGACGATCTTCGCCCGGCCGTTCTTCAGATCGATGACGGCCCCGTCCTGGGCGACCAGCGCACGCTTGGGAGAGACGCCCGTTTGGACGGCCAGCTCGGCGTTCGCGCGCAGGTGCCTGGCCTCGCCGTGTACCGGCAGTGCGTTCTTGGGCTTGAGGATGTTGTAGCAGTACAGCAGCTCCCCGGCGCAGGCGTGGCCGGAGACGTGTACGAAGGCGTTGCCCTTGTGCACCACCTTCACTCCGTTGCGCACCAGGCGGTTGATCACCCGGTAGACCGAGTTCTCGTTGCCCGGGATCAAGGAGGAGGCGAGCAGCACGACGTCGCCCTCGCCCGCCTCAATCACCGGGTGTTCCAAGTTGGCGATCCTGGACAGGGCCGAGAGCGGTTCGCCCTGGGATCCGGTGGAGATGAAGACCAGCTTGTTGTCAGGGTATTTCTCTACGTCTTTGACGGGCACGAGGATGCCGTCGGGGACGTCGAGGTAGCCGAGTTCGGCGGCGATCGTCATGTTCTTCAGCATCGAGCGGCCCACATAGACGACCTTGCGGCCGAAGCGTTCGGCCAGCCACAGGATCTGCTGCACGCGGTGCACATGCGAGGCAAAGCAAGCGACGATCAGCTTCTGATGGGCATGCTCGAAGGTGCGCTCCAAGGCCGGCTCGATGTCGCGCTCGGGGGCGGTGAAGCCCTTGGTGTCGGCGTTCGTCGAATCGCACATGAACAGGTCGAGGCCCTCTTCGCCGATCCGCGCAAAGCCGCGCAGGTCGGTGATGCGGTTGTCCAACGGCAGCTGATCCATCTTGAAATCGCCGGTGTGCAGCACGGTTCCGGCCTTCGTGCGCAGGCAGATGGCCAGGGCGTCGGGGATGGAGTGGTTTACCGCCAGGAACTCGACGTCGAACTCGCCGATGGTGAAGCGATCACCCTCGGCGACGACGTGCAGGTTGTTGAAGGAGAGCTGGTGCTCGTTGAGCTTGCCCTTGATCAGGGCAGTGGTCAGCTCGGAGGCGTAGATCGGGATGTCCGGGCGGCGCTTCAGCAGGTAGGGGATCGCTCCGATGTGATCCTCGTGTCCATGCGTAACCAGCAGCGCCTGCACCTTATCGAGCCGATCCTCAATCAGATCAAGCGACGGCAGAATCAGGTCAACGCCGGGCTGATCCTCGTCGGGGAAGAGCACCCCGCAGTCGATCAGCACCAGCTGGCCGTTAATCTCGAAAGACGTCATATTGCGGCCAATGTCCCCCAGGCCGCCAAGCGGAATGATCCGCAGTGTATCCTCGCGCAGCTCGCGTGGTTCCTCAAGCGTATGATCCATAACGAAGGCAATCCTAGCTGTTCCACGTGGAAAACCCTCAAGAGGGAAGGCGCGGGCCGACGGTGAACTGGAGTTCGCCCGTCGGATATAGGTGTTGCCCGTCGGGTCTTTGGCCGCGGGATACCCGCCCGGACGGGATTTGGCCGATTTCAAGGCCGTGGGGTATGGTTGGTCAGCTTGGTTTTCCCAGGCGGTTCGTTCCAAACAAGGAGTATAGAAGTGGCTGCTGTGTGCGACATCTGTGGCAAGGGGCCCGGTTTCGGGCACAATGTCCCATGGTCGAAGAAGAAGACGAACCGGCGCTGGAACCCGAACATCCAGACGGTGCACGCCACCGTCCAGGGCACCCCGAAGCGTCTGAACGTTTGCACTTCCTGCCTAAAGGCTGGCCGGGTCACCCGCTGACCCATACGATTTGGGCCCGCGCTTGCGGGCCTTTTCGTGTTTAACCATCCATCAGCATTCGTAAGCAGGGCGAGCTAGCGCGGCAATGCGGGCCTGTCAAGCCCAAGCACTTCACGCTTGGCTTGCCCGCCAAGGGAGACGACCGGCTAAAGTAATGGCCGAACCAAGGGGTCGAGAATGTCAATGACTGCGCGAGTGAAAGCGGAGCTAGCCTCCGTACCTGTGCTGAAATCGGAGCTGAAGCGTGCCGAAATCTCCGCGCTGCTGCGCTTCTCCAATGCCCTCCACATAGTCTCCGGAAAGATCGTGATCGAGGTCGAGGTGGACACCGGCCAGATCGCCAGAAGGCTGCGCTCCCAAATCTTCGACCTGTACGGCTTCGAGGCCGAGTTCCTGGTCATGTCCCCGAGCGGCATCAACCGCTCCACCCGCTACGTGGTGCGCCTAGTGAACGGCGGGGGAGCGCTGGCCCGCCGCGTCGGCCTGATCGACGGCCATGGCCGCCCGGTGCGCGGGCTCCCGGCCCAGATCGTCTCGGGTTCCAAAGAGGTGCTCTCCGCCGCCTGGCGCGGGGCCTTCCTAGCGCGTGGTTCCATCACCGAGCCGGGCCGCTCGATGTCGCTCGGCGTCACCTGCCCGGGGGCGGACGGAGCTTTGGCGCTTGCCGGGGCCGCCCGTCGGCTGGGGATCACTGCTAAGGCGCGCGAGGTGCGCGGAGTGGATCGGGTTGTGATTCGCGAGGGCGATGCCATCGCTGCGCTGCTCACCCGCATGGGCGCCCACGAGGCGGTGCTGGAGTGGGAAGACCGCAGGGTGCGCAAGGAAGTGAAGAACAACGTCAACCGGATGGCCAACTTCGACGACGCCAACATGCGCCGGTCCGTGCGCGCGGCCGTCGCGGCTGGGCAGCGGGCCAAGCGGGCGCTGGAAATCTTGGGCGACGACGTCCCCGAGCACCTGCTCCAAGCCGCCGAGTTGCGCATAGCAAACAGCGAGGCCTCCTTGGAAGAGCTTGGCCAAATGCACGATCCGGTGCTGACAAAGGACGCGATCGCGGGCCGCATCCGCCGCCTGCTGGCCATGGCCGACAAGCGCGCCCGCGAGCTTGGCATCCCGGACACCGAGCAGGCCCTGGAGGATCTGCTGCGGGACTGAGCGTTTCGCGAATCCGATCCGGCGTTGAGATTAGGTATGGTCGGTATATGGAGCCTGCGGTACAAAACAATGCGAAGCTTCGCTTCGCCGTTATATCCGATACCCAGCTCGGCGACGACTCCAACGGGGCAGTGCCGGAGCAGCTGGAGGAGAAGCTGCGTTCGGCGCTAACGATCTTGCGCAAGGACTACTTCGAGGTTTCCGGGTTAGATGCCATCGTCGTCGCCGGGGATCTGAGCCAGAACGGGCGCGTTGCCGAGTTCGAAGCCTTCGCGAGGATCTTCAGGGAGGTGTTTCCTGAATCGGATTTCAACCTCAAGGGCGACGTCAATCCATTGGCAACGCTCAAGGCGCTGTATATCAAGGGAAACCACGACAACTACGGGGACGGCTCGGCCAATTACTTCAATACCCTTGCACCGGGCGGCGACTATCGCGGCGGCGACGGGAACTATCTCGCGGACGTCAACGGCTATAAGTTCGTGATGCTCTCCCAGCCGAGCACCATCAACTCGGGGAATCTCTACGATCGGGCCTCCCAAGCCTTCGTCAAGGCGGCCATGGTTCAGACGGCGGCTGCCGATCCCGGCGGTGACAAGCCAATATTCGTCGTCACGCACCCGCATCTGTACGGAACCGTCTACGGCTCCGAGCCCACCGACCTGGAGAACTCCGACTGGGCGACCAGGGACATCAAGCCGTACCTGGATGGATACAGGCAGACCATCGCGTTCTCCGGCCACTCGCACTATCCGATAAGTGACGAGCGCAGCATCGACCAGGGCGAGTTCACCGCTCTCGGCACCGGTGCCATCGCGTACGTGGACAACGAACGCGGCTACTCCGAGAGCCCAGATTCCGCCCGCTATGTATCCAAGTGGAAGGAGTCTGTGGGCTACTACGTCGAGGTGGATTCGGCGAATACCACGACGATCACGCGGCTGGACTTCGCCCGTCACCAGGTCATCAAAGAGCCGTGGGTTGTGAAGCCGCCATCGGATCCGGGTTGGCTGCGCTACTCAAAGGGCAGGGACAAGGGCGCTCCAGTGTTTAGCGCCGACGCCAAAGTTGAGCTCTTGGAGCTGCAACCCACGTCGGTGAGGGTTCGCTTCGAACAGGCGACGGACGCCGAATCGGACGTCCACCACTACAAGCTCTCGATCAATGAGACGTCGAGCGGCGTGGAAGTGCTTAACCGAGTCTTCTTCTCGCACTATTTCAATCTCGCCGAAATGCCCAAGATCTTGACCTGGGGCAGCGATGAGCGCGACGAAGGGGCGAGCGCGGACATGGACGGGGAACTGGTACCCGGAACCGAGTACGAGGTCGGAGTTATCGCCTACGACTCCTTCTCGAACGCGTCCGAGCCGCTGAGAGCAAGCTTCATAACGCCTCCACGCTCTCCCGAGTTGCCTTCGACCGATTTTGGGTAAAACAACATCCTTGCGGGGGCGACCCCGCCGCCCCGAAACCGGGGCTGCGCCCCTACAGCGCCTCCACAATCTCTCTAGTTGCCTTGGAGCGATTTTGAGTAAAGAAGTGCAGCCCCGGGGCGCCGCCGGCCAGGAGTTCCCGGCACATGTCTACCGCGACCTCTATGCCGATGGCGCGCACCGAGGCTGGGTCGTCGCGGACGGCTTCTAGGCGCTCGACCAGATCGGCGGGCAGGGCCGCTCCGGAGAGGGTGGCGAAGCGCTCGATCTGGTTCACGTTCGTCACCGGCATGATGCCGGGCAGGATCGGGAAGTCGCAGCCCCACTTGGCCGCGCGCTCCACCAGCTCGAAGTACTTGTGCGCGCCGAAGAAAAGCTGGGTGATGGCGAACTCGGCACCCGCGCGCTGCTTGTCGGCCAGGAGTTTGGCGTCGAGCTCAAAGTTCATCGTCTCGGGGTGGGGATCACAAAAAGCGGCGACGCCCACGCAAAAGTCGCCCTGCGACTTCACCAACTCGACAAGCTGGGTGGCGTTGTCGAGGCCATCTGGATGCTTCACCCACGGGGCCGTCGGGCCGCCCACCGGATCGCCGCGCACGGCCAAGATGTTCTCCACCTGGATGTCCTTGTAGGAGGCGATGGCTCCCTTTAGATCGCCCACGGATTGGGATACGCACGTCAGGTGCCCCATGGCGACGGCCGAGGATTCGCGCTTGACGAACTCGGTGGCGGCGAAGGTGAAATGCCTGGCCGAGCCGTTGGCACCGTAGGTGACGGAGATGAAATCCGGGTGCAGCGGCTCTAAACCGGTGATGGCTTGCTGCAGTTGCTCCTGCGCTTCGTCGTTCTTCGGGGGGAAGAACTCGAAGGATGTCGTCCGGTGCTGGGGGTTCTTGAGCAGATCGGCGATGTGAGGCATGTGGGCAGTGTACTTGCTGTTTTGGTTGGTTTCGGGGGCCGTCTTACGGATGCGATAGGCTTTCGCAGGTGTCGCACGGCACCCCTTCACGAGGAGTCGTAAGTGGAACGGCGCATAGCTGACGCGGCAGAGATAAGCCGCATGTTCACCCGAATGGCACATGAGCTATTGGAACTAAACCACGGACCTAACCAGCTGGTCGTGCTCGGCATCCCTACCCGGGGGTGCGCGGTCGCCAGCCGTTTGGCAGAGGAGATAAAGAAGATCGAGAAGGTCGACGTCCCGGTCGGCACGCTCGACATCACCATGTACCGCGACGATCTGCGCCGCCACCCCACCCGGGAGGCCAGGCGCTCCGACATTCCCGTCGACGTCAACGAGCGGGTCGTGGTGCTGGCCGACGACGTCCTGTATTCAGGCAGGACGGTGGCCTCGGCTTTCGACGCGCTCAAAGATCTCGGACGCCCGGCGGCGATCCGGCTTGTCGAACTGGTAGACCGCGGCCACCACCAGCTGCCCATCGCCGCCGACATCGTGGGCAAGACCGTTCAGACGGCGGCGGACGAGCACGTGCGGGTGCGCCTGCACGAGACGGACGGATACGACGCCATTGAGATCGGGAGGAACTAGATGCGGCACCTGTTGGGTACCAAAGATCTTTCCAAGGAAGAGGCCCTAGCCATACTTGATTTGGCCGAGGATATGGCCCAGGTGCAGCACCGGCAGGTGAAGAAGCTGCCGGCGCTGCGCGGCCGCACCATCGTAAACGCGTTCTTCGAGGATTCGACGCGCACGCGCACATCCTTCGAGATCGCGGGCAAGTGGCTCTCAGCCGACACCATCAACGTCTCAGCAAAAGGCTCGTCGGTTTCCAAGGGCGAATCCTTGCGTGACACGATGCTCACCTTGGACGCCATGGGCGTCGACGCGTTCGTGATTCGGCATCCCTCCTCGGGGGCGGCCAAACAGGTTTCAGGATGGGTGGGCGCGCACGTCATCAACGCCGGGGACGGCCAGCACGAGCACCCCACCCAGGCGCTGCTCGACGCCTTTTCCATGCGCCACCACTTCGCCAAGATCGGCAACCCCGGCTTCGAGGGCAAGCGTGTGGCGATCGTCGGTGATCTGCTGCACTCGCGGGTGGTTCGCTCGAACGTGTACCTGCTTTCCAAGCTCGGGGCCGAGGTGGTGCTGGTGGCGCCGCCAACCCTGATGCCGGCTGGTGTCGAAAACTGGCCAGTGACAACCGCATATGATTTCGACTCGGTGATCTCCGAGCTGGACGTGGCCATGATGCTGCGCGTGCAGCGCGAGCGCATGGCCGGCGGGTTCTTCCCCACGCCCCGCGAATACTCCGACGCCTACGGCCTGACCCTGGAGCGGCTGCGCAGGCTCAAGGAGGGTGCGGCGATCTGCCACCCGGGCCCGATGAACCGCGGCGTGGAAATCTCCTCGGCCGCCTCCGATTCGGCAGCCTCCCTGGTGTTCGACCAGGTGGCCAGCGGCGTCGCCGTCAGAATGTCAGTGCTCTACACGCTGCTCGGCGGCGAGGAAGGAATCCGCGAATGAAATACCTGATAAGCGACGTCCAACTTGTGAGCGGCGAACACACCGACTTGTTTGTGGCCGAGGGCAGCTTCCGTGACCCGGCGGATGCTAGCGGCGATGTGACCCGCATCGACGCCTCCGGCCTGATCGCCCTCCCGGGCCTGGTCGATCTGCACACGCACCTGCGAGAGCCCGGTCGTGAGGACGCCGAAACCATCGCCTCGGGCACCAAGGCGGCGGCGCGAGGCGGCTACACCTGCGTGCACGCGATGGCGAACACCGATCCGGTGGCCGATACCGCCGAGGCCGTCGAGCACGTGCTGGAGGTGGGCCTGGCCGAGGGCTCGGCCCAGGTCGTCCCGGTTGGGGCCGTTTCCAAGGGGCTGGAAGGCCAGGAGCTGGCCGAGCTCGGGCTGATGGCCCGCTCGAAGGCCCGCACCCGGTTCTTTTCCGACGACGGCAAATGCGTCGCCGATTCGCTGCTCATGCGCCGGGCCCTGTCCTATGTGACGGCCTTCGACGGCGTGATCGCCCAGCATTCGCAGGATCCGCGGCTGGCCGGGGCCGGGG
Organism: Propionibacteriaceae bacterium; assembly: GCA_031272825.1. GTDB lineage: Bacteria > Actinomycetota > Actinomycetes > Propionibacteriales > Propionibacteriaceae > Propionicimonas. Next base: position 23,761 of record JAISTE010000059.1, read on the forward strand.
CCTGTTGCCACGAATCCGAATGGTCGGGGCGTCTGGGCTTGCCCGGCTGGCCCGCCCAGGCAGAATCGGTGATCGTGGCTCGGGACGTTCAGCTCGCCGAACTCACCGGCGCGCGCTTGCACGTGTGCCACGTCTCTACCGCCGAGTCGGTGGAGGTGATCCGTTGGGCGAAGAAGCGCGGCATCCGAGTCACCGCCGAGGCAACACCCCACCACCTGTACCTCGACGTCTCCAACGTGGAAGGCTACGACACCACCTACAAGGTGAACCCGCCGCTGGCCACCAACGAACACATCGAGGCCGTGCGCGAGGCCCTGGCAGACGGCACCATCGACGCCGTCGCCACCGACCACGCTCCCCACAACCCGCAGGACAAGGATCACCCGTTCGACGTGGCCCTGCCCGGGATGTTGGGGTTAGAGCAGTCGCTGGCCGTCGTCATGGAGACCATGCTGAACCCCGGGCGCATCACCTGGGAGACGCTCGCCGAACGCATGTCCTACGCCCCGGCCCGCATCGGGCAGGTGGCGAACCAGGGGCGCGCGCTGGCCGTCGGAGAACCGGCGAACCTGGTGCTGGTCGATCCAAGCGCTAGGGCGACGGTTGACAAGAACGCCTCCTTGTCACGCTCGCGCAACAACCCATACCACGGCAGGGAACTGCCTGACCCGGTGGTTTTGACCATGTGGGCCGGGGACGTTACCTATGGCAGGTAGGGGTACCGCCCCGGATTAAGTGAGATCCTATTCGTCGCTTTGCTCCTTGAGACCGGTGCGGGGACGGTGTCCCGCTGCGGTCTGCGACTGCGCGCAGGATGACGATGGGTGCCGCCCCGGGTCAAGTTCGGGGACGGTACATGCTTCAAGCGGCGACGGCCCAGTCGAACTCGACGTCACGCTTGACCGCCTCGCGGCGCAGCTTGTTCATCGCCTCACGCTCGATCTGGCGGATACGCTCCGAGCTCAAGCCCCAAACGGCCGCGATGTCTCCGAGTTTTGTGCCGTGGTCGTCGCGCATTCCGAAGCGGCGCATCACGATGTCGCGCTCGCGCTCGCTCAGAACCGAGAGCAGCTCGTCGAGCTGGGCCATGGTTTCGTTGCGCTCCAACTCGTCGTCGGGGCGGTGGGCCTCGGGCTTCTCGTAGAGGTCGAGCAGCGAGGTGCCGGATTCCTCATCCAGCGGCGCGTCCAAGGACACGTGGTCGCGAGCGTAGCCGAGCAGCTCGATCACCTTGTCGACGTCCCAATCGAGCTCGTCGGCGATCTCGAAGGGCTCCACCTCGCGGTCGAGCTTGAACTCTAGATTGCGGCGCATGGACAGCACCGTCTGAATCTGCTCGTGGACGTGCACCGGCAGCTTTACGATGCGGGCCTGCTGCGCGATGCCGCGCGTCACGGCCTGACGCACCCACCAGGTTGCGTACGTGGAGAATTTGTAGCCCTTCGTGTAGTCAAACTTCTCGACAGCCCGGATCAGCCCCGCGTTCCCCTCCTGAATGAGATCCAGCAAAGGCAGCTGCGAGTGCGTGTACTTCTTGGCCAGCGAGACGACCAAGCGCAGGTTCGCTCTTACGAACCGGTCTTTGGCGGCCTCGCCGATGTGTACGAGCTCTTCGAGCTCGTCCTTGGATGCACGCGGTTTCGGGCGAATCTGATCGCGCTCGGCGGCGTCGTCGGCGGACAGAGCGCGCGAGAGCAGCTTGTCCGCATACAACCCGGCCTCGATCTGCTTGGCCAGCACGATCTCTTCCTCCGCGGTAAGCAGCGGAGTCTTGGCGATGGAAGCCAGGTACATGCCGGTGGCGTCCTTGCCCTCCATGGTGGGGGTTTGATTGAGCACAGCTCCTCCTATCGGATAGTTCGATAGGTGTAACGGTTTTGGGGCGGTTTTTATGCCCGAACTTCCGTAAATGAAAGAATGGGGGCAAATGAGTGCCCAGGATTTCTTGATTCCCGCCCAGCAGGTGGCCGTGATATTCGTCATCATCGTGATGGGTTGGGTGGTGTACCGCACCAAGCTCGTCAAGCCCAAGGGCGTCGATTCCATGACGAACCTGCTGCTCTACGTCGTCAACCCGTGTTTGATCATCATGAGCTTCCAGATCGACTTCGATTTGGAGCGCTTCGGGCACTTCTTCTTGGCCGTCTTGATCGACTGCATCGCCTTGTTCGCCCTGGTATGGCTCTCGCGGCTGTTCTACCCTGCCAAGCTGATCGACGATCCCAACAAGCGCTCCGCCCTGCGCTTCGGCACCATCTACACAAACGTCGGCTTCTACGGCATCCCGCTCACCCGGGCGCTGCTGGGCGACGAGGGAGTGTTCTACCTGATCGCCTTCCTGCTGGCCTTCGCGCTGTTCGTCTGGACCCAGGGCGTCAACATGTTCGAGGCGAACACCGACCGCAAGACGCAGCTGCGCAAAATCTTGCTCAACCCCAACATCATCGCGACGGCCATCGCCATTATCTGCTTCGCCACCAGCTTCCGGCTGCCCGCGATCCTGGCCTCCTCGTTCAACATGGTGGCCGACCTGAATACCCCGCTGTCGATGGTCGTGATCGGCTGCAACGTGGCCGTCATCCCGGTGCGCACGATCTTCAAGGGCAGAGGAGTGTGGTACGGCACGGCGATCTCCAACGTGCTGGTGCCGCTGCTGGCCCTGCTGGCCATCTGGCTGGTTCCGGTAGAGCCGGTCATCAAGCAGGTTTTCGTGCTCGCGTTCGCCTGCCCGGTTGGCGCGATGCTGGTGATGTTCTCCGTGCGCTACAAGCGCAGCCCAGACTTCGCCACCCGGTTTTTGTGCTTGTCAACGCTGATTTCTATAGTGACGCTGCCCGGCGTGGTGGCGTTGAGCGGGGTGTTGCTGTAGCGGGGGAGATCCCGCGACTTCGCGCGGGATGACGAGTTGGGCTTGCGCGGGATGACGAGTTGGGCTTGTGCGGGATGACGGATCGAGTTTGTCCGGGATGACGAGTTGGGTTTGCCTCGGATGACGAGTTGGGCTTGTGCGAGATGACGAGTTGCGTCGAGCGACGAGATTGGGCCGTGTTGGAACGGTCGCTGTCTCAGGAACTAGACCGATACCGTCGCCACCGCTGTTGCGAGCGGGCTGGATTCGGGCAGTTCAGCCAGTGCTTCGGCACCGTCTAAACCATCGCCGCTGGCCGGTGTGGGGGCAAAGCCCGGGAAGTCGTGTCCGACGCGCTCGACAAACGCGCGCAGCACGTGGGAGGACTTGAAAACCGAGCCGATCGCGCAGATCTTCGGGTGTGCGCTGGTTGTCAGAGACTGGATCTCGGCATCCGGTGCGTCCCGGCGAACACTCAAACCGACGTTCCGCGCTGCGGTAACCGCTGAAAGCCCGAGCTCGCGGCCCGCGGCCAGGCAGATGGCCCGGCACACCTCGTCGGATTCGGCGAGCTCACCCACCAGCTTGGAAAACGACGCCACTCGACGCACGTGGTCGGGATCGGTCTGCAGCTCGATATAGGCATTGGGAAGGGAAGAGAACTGCTGCTCGGCATAGGGGCGCAGCGCGGTTTGCGGGCCGCGGCCATCGAAGGAGCGCATCACGGCATCTAACCCGGCCCGGCCCAGCCAATAGCCCGAACCGGCGTCGCCGATGATATTGCCCCAGCCGTCGACGCGAGAAACGGACGATTCCCCGACCCCGAAGATGATTGAGCCGGTACCCGCGGCCACGACGACGCCCGTCGAATAGCCAAGTGCACCCAGGTAAGAGGTGACCGAATCGTGGGCCAGCCGCACCCGCGAAACTCCGAGTCCGCGAACGCCAGCCAGGATGGGGGAGGGATCGGCCTCGGCCTCGGTCAACCCCGTGGAGCCGATCGTCACAAGGACGTCTGAGCCCAGCCCTGGAACGGAAGCAATGACGTCGGCGATAACCGAAACCAGCTGCGGGGCAAGCAAAGCGTTGGTTCGGACGCCCGGATACGAGCGTTCAATGGGGGTGCCGGCGTGCCTCACCCTGACTTTGATGGCGGTCTGCCCGCTGTCTATCGCTATCAGGGTGGGCACGTCGGCTCCTTGTCTACTAGTTGCTACTTGCTGGCTTCTTGGACGGCCTTCTCAAGTGTGGCGTCGCCCTTGAAAACTTCGGCCGCATTGGCCTTGGTGACAGCATATGGTGTAATCAGGTAGGTAGGCGCAACTTTACCTCGTTGTCGTATGAGGTGGTGTCGTTGGGCTCAGGCTCCTGGCCCTGGGACAGGCCCTTGACGAATTCGACCGTCTTGGCGACGATCTCCTGCGCGAGCGCAGCTGGGTGAAGAGCCACTAGCCGACGACCACCTTCTGCTGGTTGCCGCCGGAAAGCTGAGAGACCAGCTCGTTGACGTCCGGGGTCTTGATGCTGAGCTCCTTGCGGTAGTACTCGGCCGCCTGGAACTCCTTGTCCAGGTCGAGTACGTGGTGGGGCGCAAT
>JAISTE010000063.1 GCA_031272825.1 Propionibacteriaceae bacterium
GGGGCGGCGGGCTTTCGCCCGCCGCCCCTAGATTCAACCAACTACTCGATAGGAACTAACCCCTAAGCTGCCAAAGCCTCGTCACGAGGCGACACTCAATCGGCTCACTTCCTAGTGCAAGCACTAGGCGTTCGCCTCAATCGTGTCGGGAATATTGGCCACCGACAACGGCTTGCGCACCACCCAGTAGGTCCAGATGGTGTAGGCGAGCACGATCGGAACCATGATGATGGCCACGATCAGCATGATCGTCAGCGTGTACTCCGAGGACGAGCCGGTCGCCACAGTAAGCCCGGGGGCTACCTGTGACGGGTTGGAGGCGTCGACGAAGCCCATGCCCGGGAACATCCGCAAGAAGATGCCGACGGCCACGCACAGCGTCGCCACCGTGGTGCCGATGAAGGCGATGCCGGAATGCTCCCCGACGAACCACCAGGCGGCGACCAGACCCAGGGCCGCCACAACCAAGGTGATCCAGCCGAGCACCGGAAGGGCGCCGGGCCAGAAGACGTGCTGGCAAACCAGGAACACAGCGCCGCCGACGATGGCCACCAGGCCGATGGTCTTGGCGAACTTCAGCGCGCGGTCGCGCACCTCCCCGCGGGTTTTCAGCGTCAGGTAGATCGCCCCGTGGAACAGGAACAGAACCACCAGCACCACGCCGCCGAGAAGGGCGAACGGGCTGAACAGCTGCAGGAAGTACGGCGAGGGGGAGACGACGTACAGGGCGTCGTTCCCGGCAGCCGGAGCCACCGGCAGGCCGATGATGAAGTTCGCAAAGCCGACGCCGAACACCAGCGAGACCAGGAACGAACCGATGGCGGTGCACCAGTCGAAGGCATGCCGCCACTGGGTGTTGGGCCGCTTGGAACGGTACTCGAAGGAGATGCCGCGGATGATCAGGCCGACCAGGATCAGGAACAGCGGCAGGTACAGGCCGGAGAACAGCGTGGCGTACCAGGCCGGGAAGGCCGCGAACGTCGCGCCTCCCGCGGTGAGCAGCCAGACCTCGTTTCCGTCCCAGACCGGGCCGATGGTGTTGATGATGACCCGCTTCTCTTTCTCGGTCTTGCCGAGGAAGGGAACCAACATGCCGACGCCGTAGTCGAAGCCCTCAAGCACGAGGTATCCGATCCACAGCACTGCGATGAGAATGAACCAGATGATCTGAAGCAATGATGCGTCTACCATGTCACCCTCCTTAGTATGCGAAGCTCATGGGCGCGTTGTCGTCGACGGCCACTTCCGGCTCTTTGACGACCGGCAGCCCGGACTTGATGGTCTTGAGGAACAGGCCCACTTCGATCACGGCTCCCACGCCGTAGATCAGAGTGAACAGTGCGAGCGTGATGCCCACTTCAAGTGCCGACACCCCCGGGGACACCGCCGCCGCGGTTGGCAGAACCCCGTTGACGATCCACGGCTGACGGCCCATTTCGGTGGCGATCCAGCCGAACGAGGAAGCGAACAGCGGTGCGATCGGGGCGACGATCATTGCGCCCGTCCACAGTTTGCCGCCCTTGGGCGTCTTGTCTTTCCTGGTCAGGATCAGCACGCAGGCAGCGATCAACAGGTTGAGCCCGCCCAGGGCCATCATGACGCGGAAGGAATAGAACGTGACCAGGACGTCGGGGATATATCCCGTGGCGTTCAGCAGGTTCTTGTACTTCTCCAGCAGACCTGCGGCTGCGGCCGTGTCGTTGAGCTTGTTGCTCGGATCGACGAGTTCGCCGTTGGTGTAGCTCTGCTGAAGATCGTTGAAGCCGAGCATCTCGGCGTCGAAAGAGTTGGTGGCGACGAAGGAACCCAGGCCGGAAATCGGGAGCTCTAGCGTGTCCACTGAACCCTTGCCGTCGGGCCAGGCCAGGACGGCAAAGTTGGAAACGCCGGTGTCCTTGATGGCTTCCTGCGCCGCCATCTTCATGGGCTGCACCTGCACGATGATCTGGCCCTGGAAGTGGCCGGCGAGGAAGGTGCAGACGAACGCGACCGCGGCTACCGCGGCACCGAAACGGGCGGCGAAGCGGTGGGCGGAGACGTCGGCTTTCTGGGTGTCGGTGAGTTCGCCGTCGGCCTCGCGGTGGATCTTTACCAGCCACCAGCCGCCGACCGCGAACAGGATCGAGCCGCCGATGATGAAGCCGCCGAAGACCACGTGCGGCCACACCGTCAAGGCGAGCGGATTTGTGAGCACCGCTAGGAAGTCGGTCATCTCCGCTCTCTTGGTGGCGGGGTTGTAGGTTGCGCCCACCGGGTTTTGCATCCAGGAGTTGGCGATGAGGATGAACATCGACGAGATCAGCGTGCCCAAAGCCCCTAGCCAGATGGTGGCGAGGTGTACTTTCTTGGGCAGCTTGTCCCAGCCGAAGATCCACAGGCCGAGGAAGACGGACTCAAGGAAGAAGGAGATGAGGGCCTCTAGGGCCAGCGGTGCGCCGAAGATGTCTCCGACGAACCGGGAGTATTCGGACCAGTTCAGACCGAACTGGAACTCTTGGACGATACCGGTTACCACTCCCATCGCGAAGTTGATCAGGAACAGCTTTCCGAAGAACTTGGTCAGGCGCAGGTAGCGCTCGTTCCCGGTGCGTACCCACATCGTTTGGAGCACGGCCACGAGCAGCGACATTGAGATCGTGACTGGCACGAAGAAGAAGTGGTAGACCGTAGTGATCCCGAATTGCCAACGGGCAAGGAGAAGTTCTGCAGTCATGGAAGAAATCTAATCCCCCTTTCGATTGCTTTGCAACGAAATCGAGCAAAGACAGGTTGCAAATCTCACATAGTGAGATATTGGGCGGTTTGCAAGGAGTTTTGCACGAATTTCGCAACGATTTGGGTGCCAAATTCCCTGTTTCATTCGAACTCCTGACAATGGTGTCTTTCCCATGTCTATCACGATGCAGTGCCGCTCGCCAGGGTTCAAAGTCCGGTTTTTCACCTTGTCGAC
>JAISTE010000107.1 GCA_031272825.1 Propionibacteriaceae bacterium
AGAATTCTGAGCACAAACGGTATAGATTTCCGTTTGGGCCTTCAATGAGATACCAGCCGTTAGGAAGGGTTGGTATCACCAAGTTATCCCGGCGCATTATGCTAGGAGTTATACTCAGCGTACATCGCGTGACAATGCCGCATTTATCACACGCTACATCCACTTGCGCTATACCCTTTGGATACCTTCTCAGTTTGGTCTTTGGTTTCGGTTGAGAACCAACGCTGACATTGGTTCCGTCAGGCCACGACGCCATCACTTCCCCTTCCGCTTGCCGTGCCTGCTGCTGACCTTGATATTCATCAAGATCAGCAGCACCGAGATCACGCTTACCGCTATCTCCAGGATTGGGCCGAGCCACAGGACTGGGGTGGCCGAGTCGCGGATCGGGATGGTTTGCACGCCGTGGGCGCCGCCCGAGTCGGTGATCTTCTCCACCACGTTTCCGCGCGAGTCGATGTATCCCGAGATGCCCGACGTCGTCACCACCAGGATTTCACGGCGCAGCTCCGCCGCCCGCACTCTCGTAATCGCGAACTGCTGCTCGATCTGCGTCGTGCCTTGATACATCGCATTCGAGCTTTGCACTACGGCGATGTCTGCACCATAACGCCCCAGATCGTAGACATAGGAATCGAAGGAGACGTCGTAGCAGATGAGAATCCCGAGATCTAGCTCGCGGCCGTCGGCCACCACGGGGATCACGCCCGGGACGTCACCGGCTACCGATTGACGTCCCACGTAGGAAAGCTTGGGGAACAGCGGCTCCAGGATGTCGCGCAGCGGCACCCACTCGCCGAACGGGACGATCCCGCGCTTGACGTACGAGCCGTCGATGTTGCCGTCGGGCAGCCACCAGTACGAGACGGTCTGGCGCTCGTTCTCCCCCGGGCCTTCGGCAATCGAGCCGATGAGCATCGGCACACCGACCTCCGCTAGTGAGCGTTTGATGTAGTCCATGGTCTGCTGATCTTTGGCCGGATCCAGATCAGTTCCGTTCTCCGGCCAGACGACAAACGCCGGTTTCGGATACACCCCAGCAGCGACGTCATCAGCCAGTTCCTTCGTTTGCTCGGCTTCGTCCTTGGTGATGGTTCGAGCCGGCCCCAAACCGTAGACTCCCCCGCCAGGAGCCCCGCCCTGGGCCCAGCCGACGTTCACATCGCCCTTGGTCGGCTCAGGCTGGATGGAACCGCCCAGCACACACACAAGCAATACAGCGAGCACCGTGCCCAGGCTCACCCAGCCGCTGCGCAGCGACGGCTTGAGGATCAGCCAGGCGACCACGTTGCCGATGAGCGCCACAAAAAACCCGACTATGGCCGTCCCTACCAGCGGGTATCCGCCTGCGAACCACGAATCTATCTGTGAGTATCCCAGGCGCATCCAGCCGAATCCTCCGAACGGGACGCGCGAGAACGCCGCCTCAATGGCCGTCCACGCACCTGCGGCCAGCAGCGGCCACCAGTTTGAGCGCTGGGCGAGCTTTATCAGCCACCCCAAAAGCGCGTACCACAAGGACATAAACCCGGCTAGCGCGAACAGCGCCTCGGGAAAGATCACCTGCATCCAGCCGATGCCGACGAACATGAACCCCAAGCCAAACGCCCAGCCGTAGAGCGCCGCACCCCACAGGGCCCGGGCCTGCCACACGATCACAGACAACGCACACGTTCCAACCAACGCCAGCGGCCACAGCGAATACGGGGCGAAAGCAAACGACGTCGCCACTCCGGCCAGCGCGGCCAACACAGCGAGCAGTACCCGCAACCACAACGGCTTCTTGTTCAGCACCTTCGACACCTTACCTGCTCACCCCACATGTGGATGGATTTCGCGGCTCATCTTGACCTTGACGTCCTACTCGAACTCTGGATATGAAATCACCCCAGCGACGGATGCCCCAAGTTCCCGGTCGGGTTCGGTTTCAGCAAGTAGACCGCGGCGCCCGCTAGTAGGTTCGCGGCCTTGGCCCGCAGCCGCAGCGGGTTGCCGTGGGGTGAGAGCGGGATCGCCTGCTCGACCTGCAATTCGCAGGCTTCGAAGAGCTTTTGCAGGTCGACCAGCGTGGTGAACCGGATGTTGGGAGAGTTGAACCACTCGTAGGGCAGATCCTTGGAGATGGGCATGTGCCCGCGGATAACGGTGATCCGGTTTCCCCACCAGCCGAAGTTCGGGGCCGAAACGATGAGCTTGCGCCCGATCCTGGCCATCTGCCGCAGCACCGCCTCGGGGCGGCGCAGCGTCTGGATTGTCCGCGAGAGCACTACAACGTCATAGGTATCGGTTCCAAAGGCGTCCAGCTCGGCATCCATGTCCAACTCGACCACCGGAACCCCGCGGCGGATGGCCTCCAGCACCGCGTCCGGGTCGATTTCCACACCCGAGCCGCGGCAGCCCTTGTTCTCGAACAGGTGCGCCAGCAGCGTTCCGTCGGAACATCCCAAGTCCAGCACGCGCGACCCCGACGGGATGAAGTCGGAGACCAAAGATAAATCGCGTTTCACAGCGGCCTCCCCAAGAACGCCTCCACGGTCTCCAGATACCGCGGGACTTCGAGCAAGAACGAATCGTGCCCCCACTTCGACGGCACCATCCGGTAGGTGACCGGCTGTTCGGCACGCTCCAGGGCCCTCAAGATCCTGCGTGTGTGTTCGTCGCCGAAACGCCAGTCGGTGTCGAACGAGATCAGCAGCCAGTTCACAGGATTAGCGCCGATAGCGTCGGTCGCGTTATCCGAGCCCAGCGGGTCGAAGTAGTCCATCACCCGGGTCAGGTACAGGTAGGACAGGGCGTCGAAGCGTTCAACGAACGATTCCCCTTGATAATCCAGGTAGGACTCGACGGCGAAGTCCACCCCGAACCCGGGGTTCGACTCGCTGAACTGCGGTTCCCTGCCGAACTTCTCCGACAGCGCGTCTTCGGACAAGTAGGTGATGTGGGCCAGCATCCGCGCGGTGGCCAGCCCGGTGTCGGGATTGTCTCCCTCTTGCGCATAGCGCCCGCCGCGAAAACCCGGATCGCTCATGATCGCCTTGCGGGCCACCGCCGAGAAGGCGATGTTCTGCGCGGTCAGGCGCGAGGACGCAGCAATCACGATCGCCCGCTCCATCTGCTCGGGCGTTTCCAGCGCCCACTGCAGCACCTGCATTCCCCCAAGCGAACCGCCCATGGCCGCGTACAGCCGCTCTACCCCCAGATAGGCCATCAACGCGCGGTGAACCCGCACCAGGTCGTCCATCATCAGGATCGGGAAGTCGAGGCCGTAAGCCGGGCCGTCGCCGCCGCGCGGGGAGGCCGGGCCGGTGGTTCCCTGGCAGCCGCCCAACAGGTTGGGGACGATCACGTAGAACCGATTGGTGTCCACGGGCTTTCCCGGCCCGATCATTGTGTCCCACCACCCAGGATGCTTGTCACCTAGGTGCCATCCGGCTGCGTGGGCGTCGCCCGTCAGCGCATGGCAGATGAAGATGGCGTTGGATCTATCGGCGTTCAGGGTTCCGTACGTCTCATATGCGACGTCCACGGGCGAGAGCTCAGCGCCGCTTTCGAGCCGCAGCGGGTTCGCGGAATCGAACAGCCGGACGGTCTGCGTGTTGACCACGCCTACGCTGTCCGCCCCCATTTGCGCTCCTAGATTGGGAAACCTGCTTGAACGCGACAATAATAGACGCTCGAAAGGAATCACTATGGACATCAAAACGCAGTTGAAGAAAGACCGCGTCGAGGCGATGCGGAACAAGGACGAGGTGGCGAAGAACGCCCTGGCGATGGCGCTCACCGCGATCCAACGCGCCGAGGTGGCGGGCAAGGAGGCCAAGGAGCTCACCGACACCGAGGTGCTGAACATCTTGAAGAAGGAGGTCGCCCAGCGCAAAGACTCCGCCGAGGCTTTCGCCCAGGGAGGCCGCGACGACCTAGTGAAGAAGGAACTGGCCGAGGCCGACGTCCTGGCCAAGTACCTGCCCCAGCCGCTTTCGGAGGCCGAGCTGGACGAGATCGTGAAGACCGAGGTCGCCAAGGCGGAGGCGGAGCTCGGCGAGAAGCCACAGATGCGTCAGATGGGCATGATCGTCAAGGCCGTGAACGCTGTGGCTGCCGGGCGTGCCGACGGCAAGACCGTGGCCGAGAAGGTCAAGGCCGCGCTAGCTTAGGCCCTCCACGTACTCCTTCAAGGTGGGCAGGCCGGTACCTTGCTTGAGGGTGTCGATAAGCGTGGAGCCGGTCTTCCCCACCATCAGGTTCACCCCGTCGACGACCACGGTCGGGGTGGAACCGTAGTCTCTTAGGAACTGTTCGTTTCCTGCGTTGATCCAGCCCTCTTCGCTCAGCGCGGAAAACGAATCAACGACGTCCTGGCTCAGTCCGGCCTCCAAGCCGAGCTGGGCAAGCTGCTCATCGCTCAGCATGGTCGAGGCCTCGCCCTCGGCGGGCTGGTTCTCGTTCAGTAGCTCAATAAATCTCCAGGCGGCCTCGGGATCGGCGCGATACGCGGTAAGGAAGGCGTTGGCCGCGCGGGTGGAGTACTTTGTCCCGGCTGCGTTTGGATCCTGGAAGTTGACCGGGAAGAACCGAAGGTAAACCTCCTCGTTATCGATCAGCGCCCTAATGTCCTCTAGGTTTACGCTCTCGAAATACCCGCAGTACGGGCACAAGAAATCTACGTACAGATCCATCTGGTGTTTGGCGGCCCTGGAACCGAACGCGACGAAGTAGGGATCATTGCCAACTTCCCTTGAGGGAAGCTGCTCTTCATTGCCAGCTTCGGTTGCGACAGACTGCTCGGATCCATTGTTGCCAACCTGGGTTTGGGCCGATTTCTCGAGTTCTTTGCCGACGGCTGTGACCAGGACGGCACCGACAACTCCCACGACGACGAGTACTACTAGGGATATAACGGTGATGACGATGGCACGCTTGACCCTGGCCTCGCGTTCAATGGATTTCAGCCGCTCTTGACGGTTACTCATTGATTCTCCTTGCTCTGGGCGGGCAAAGCTCATCCTAAAGGCTTAGCCCTCTCGCAAGGGGGTGGTTCACCCTAAGAGCTCCCCTTCCACGGGAAATTCACAGGCGCTTATAAGAGGGAATATAGGCGTAGAACTTCGGCACTAGCGCCGCAAGTGCCCAGATGCAGATGACCACCAGCACTCCACCGATGAGAATCGTCTGCGCAGCACCGATGACGTCGCCGAGATAGCCGTGTACGACGTCCGCGATTCGCGGGCCGCCCATAACCACTACCGAGAAGGCTCCCTGCAAGCGCCCGCGAACCTGGTCGTCGGCCGCGTCTAACAAGATCACGTTTCTAAAGGCCGAGGAGGCCATGTCGGCGGCCCCGCCCAAGGCCAGCATGAACGACGCCAACAGCAGCATTACCAGCGGCGAGAGTTCCGCGAACCACACCGCGACGCCCATGCCGACGACCGCCAGCCCCCAGATGCTGACGGCCAGGATCACGGCCCGCCCTTGACGTCGAACCTTGGGAACCCAGCCGGAGAAGACCCCTCCCAAGACGGCTCCGACGGCCATTGCCGCCGAGAGCAGGCCGAACTCGAAACCGCCAGTTGCCGGGCCGCCGAAGTCGACGTGGGCGACCTCCGGATACAGCGCCCGCGGCTGGCCGAAACCCATGGCGATAAGGTCGGCGGCAAAGGAGACCAACAGCACCTTGTGCCAGGCCAGGTACTTGAAACCGTCGATTACGGCCCGCAGCCCGATTGAACCCGAAGGGTTTTCGACCGGCAGCGGTGGCAGCCGGAAGACCGCGTAGAGGGTGAATAGCATGGAACACGCGTCGATGAGGTAGAGCCAGGAGTAGCCCAGAACCGGCAGGAGCGCCCCGCCGATGAGCGGGCCTGCGATAGCTCCAAATGTCATCACCGTCATGTTCAAGGTGGTGGCGGCGGCCAGATGCTCGTTTGGGACGATCTTGGGCAGCAGCGCGTTGCGGGTGGGCTGGTTGGCGGCGAAGAACGCCTGCTGCACTCCGAAGACGATGAGCAGCGCCCAGACGTTGTTCACCTCGGCAAAGGCCAGCAAGAAGAACAGCACCGAGGTGGCGATCAGCCCCCAGGTGGTGGTGAGCATCATCTTGCGCCGATCGAAGCGATCGGCGAGGGCCCCGCCCCACAGCCCGAAGACGACCAGCGGAACCAGTCCGAACAACCCGGTGAGGCCGACGTCGGTTGAGGACTCCGTGATCGAGTAGATCTGGGCCGGTACCACCACGACGGTGATCTGGGAGCCAATCACCGTGACGATGTTCGCCGACCACAGCCGCCGAAACGGTGCGGATTTCAGCGGCGCGGTATCCGCGAACAGCGAGCGCAGGCTCATCTCACCACAGGTGCAGCAGGTACTTGCCGGAGATCATCACGATCACGGTGAGCAGCAGCACGACGACGATCAAAAGGTCGACGCCCACCTGACATCCCCATTTGAGCTTGTCGTTGAGCTTTTCGGGTAAAAACAGGTTGCCGTCACGAATATTAACGTGGGTGAGGGTGGAGAACACCAGCGTCGTGGACAGCGTCACCAACAGGCACCACGGGCACAGGGCGCCGATAACGAAGTAGGCCTGGATGAACAGCCAGTACGCGAACACGAAGCCGAAGGTGTAGACGAGCTGGGCGGCGAACATGAATCCGCGCGGGAAGCGCACCCCGGCAAGCGAGGCCACCGCGATGGTGATTACCACCGGCTCTGCGACCAGCCCCAGGAACGCGTTCGGCATCCCGCCGAACAGGTGAGCCTGCCAGGATTTCGCGACCGTGCCGCAGCTGAGCCAGGAGTTGATGTCGCACGGCAGCAGCTGATTAGGGTTGGCGGCCAGCTCAAGGGCGTCGAGCGAGAGGACAAAGGAGGCAGTAAGAGAGACGCACGAGGAAAACAGCATGAAGCCGAAGATCCAGACGTCCTTCTGCCGCAGTTCTAGGAAGCGGTCGATCACTTGGCCAGGTTCTCCAGGTAGGACTTCAGCTCTCCGGCCTTCGAATAATCGAATGGAACGTTGGCGGAGTCGGAATCTGCCGAGCCCATGATCCACTCGCCGTTGATTTGCAGGCCGGGGGTGGAGGCTAGACCGGCTTGTCCGGCGGCTTCGTTGGACTTGTCGACCCAGTCCGCGTACTCGTTGGCGGTGAAGGTATCGGCCACCTCTTGGGATACCCCGGAGCGGACGGCCAGATCCGCTAGCTGCTCATCGGTAAGCATGGTGTCTTCCTGGTTTTCGGTCGGCTGGTTCTCGAAGATGGCCTGTGCGAACTGCAGTGCCTTTTCGGGCTGCTTGTTGGCGACCGTCACGAAGGCGTTGGCCGCGCGCGAGGAGAAGTTGGTGCCTGCCCCCCAAGTGTCGCCGAAGTTCATCGGATGCATGTTGAGGCGGATGGTCCCAGCCTCGGCGAGGGTCTCCAGATCGGGGCCGTTGGTGCGCTCGAAGGTGCCGCAGCCCGGGCAGATGAAGTCGAAGTAGACGTCGACCGTCACCTTTGCCGAGGTGGGGCCGAACGAGATCGAATAGGTATCGGCGCTGAGGTTGTTCTCTGGCTTTTGCGAATCCTGGATCGCGGATACCACGACGAACGTAATCACCCCGACCACGACGAGGATCACCAATCCGATGATGGTGTACACGATCCCGCGCTTCATCTTCTGCTCACGCTCAATCGCGGCGATCTTCTCCTTGCGACCGCTGGGCTGGGCCTTTGCCATGCTCACTCCTTTTAATCCAGGCCAGTATAACGAGCGACGACCGGCGTTCTATTCCAGCTCACCCGCCCGTTGCCCGATCCACAGCAAGGTCACAGACCCGCGGCCTCCTCCAACAGCTGCTTCACCTGGCCGGGCTTGGAATAGTCCAGCGGATACTGCAAGCCCGGGCCGCCCACAATCCACTCACCGTTGACGCGAAGGGCGGGTGTCCCTTCCATGCCGGATTCGAGCGCTTCTTGAGTGCACTGCTCCAACCACTCAAACCAGGCGTGCTCGGCGAAGGCCTCGATGGCCTCCAGCGACGCACCGGCTCGCAGAGCGAGCCCTGCCAGAACCTCGTCGTCGAGCCCCGGTGTTCCCTCTGCGGGCTGGGCCTCGAACAGAAGGTCGGAGAACTTCAAGGACGTCTCCTTGTCGTCGTGGTAAACGCCCAGGAAGTCGTTGGCCGCACGCGAGGAATAGCGCGTGCCGTTGGATGCCCGATCTTGGAAGTTCAGCGGATGTACCCGCAGGTAGACGGTTCCGTCCGAGACCAGCTGCTCAATGTCGGAAGAGTTGCGGTTTTCGAAGATGCCGCAGTAGGGGCAGATGTAGTCGTAGAAGAGGTCGACGGCCAGCGGTGCCGAGGTCGTACCGAAATCGGCCGTGTGCTTGTACTCACTCATACTTACACGCTAAGCCTTTGGCGTGCCGATAGGAAGACCGACGCCCCAGGTTGAGTGAAATCTTGAATTTGTTTTGCACCTACCCTCAGGTAGGCTTTCGGCAACGGTCGAAAACCAACGGGAACATGTGCCAGGGGATGGGCTTTCCCACTTGGTATTTCGCCCAACTCGCCGTAACACAAACGCAACTTTGTTACACCAATATTGCACATGGAAACCGCGAGACCCACCTAGTAGTGAGGCATGAATGTGAGTGCGCCAGCATTGGTTTTGGTAGCCCTGCGTGGTTCTGACCCGCAGGCGGCAGCCGTGATCCAGCAACTTTGCGAGGGGGTAAAGGATCGGGGCGTCGACTTCCACTGCCACGCCCTCGCCCTTGATCTCGGTTCATCCCATACCGCAGAAGTGCTGGAGCGCGTATCCCAAAGCGGCGCCGCCGAGTGCGTCTTCGTCCCGCTTGGGTTCCACAACGGCGGCGAGGCCGATCCGGAGATCGCCGTGCTGAACCGCCGGGCCGCCAAGCAATACCCCGAAATCTCCTTCACGGTCTCTAGGCCGCTTGGTCCTGAGGCCATCTTGCTCAAGGTACTCGATTCGAGGATGCGCCACGCTCTTGCACATGCGCACTGTTTAGATCTGGACGGGCTAGTGCTCGCCACCGAGCGCAGCGGCGACCGCCTGGGTACCTCCTTGCTCGCCCGCCGGGTTCGCCAGTGGTCGACCCGGCACCACTTGCCCTGCGTCTCCGCGGTCGCCGACGACCCGAACTCCATGGCACAGGCCATCATGTCGTTGCGGGCCCAAGGCCGTCGTCACATCGCGGTTGGATCGCTTTACCTGACTCCGTCATCGACCTACCAAACCCAGCGGGAGCTGGCCTTCCGCTACGGGGCCATCACCGTTTCCGATCCGGTGGGTGCCTGTGAAGAGGTCGTCGACCTGATCTTGGCGCGCTATTCGTTTGCGGCGTTCGACCTGCTGACGCTGGACACGATCGAGGAGCGCGAGGAGCCGGTGGTTCACCTGCGGGTAGTCGGCGCTTGATGATGTCTTAAGATTGTCGGGTGTCATTTCTTTCCCGGATAACCGGCCCCGACGTCCTGCGTCAAGTCCCTGTTTCCAAATTGCCGCAGCTTGCGCGCGAGATTAGGGATTTCCTGATCTCTAACGTGTCCAAGACCGGCGGACACCTGGGCTCCAACCTCGGGGTTGTGGAGCTCACCATCGCGCTGCACCGGGTATTTGACTCCCCCAACGACGTCATCATCTGGGATACCGGCCACCTAGCCTACGTGCACAAGATCCTTACTGGCCGCCAAGATCTCTTCCCCACCTTGCGCCAGGCCGGCGGGCTGTCGGGATACCCCAGCCGTGCCGAATCCGAACACGACTGGGTGGAGAACTCTCACGCCTCGACCTCGCTGTCCTGGGCCTACGGAATGGCCCGTGCGTTCAAGCTAGAGGGCTGCGACCGGCACGTGGTCGCGGTGATCGGTGACGGGGCACTGACCGGCGGCATGGCCTTAGAGGCGCTGAACGACATCTCCACACAGGCGGATCTGCCGCTGGTGATCGTCGTCAACGATAACGGCCGCTCCTACACCCCGACCATCGGCGGGCTGGCCACCCAGATGAGCGCAATCGGCCGCCAGCTATCGGCCCTGCGCACCGACAAGCGCTACGAGCGCTTCCTCGCCTGGGTAAAACACCTTGTCAAACGCACTCCCGTGGTGGGTGAGCCGCTCTATTCCCTGCTGCACGGTTTCAAGACCGGCGTGCGCGATGTGCTGGTGCCCAGAGCCTTATTCCCCGATCTGGGGCTGAAGTACGTCGGGCCGATCAACGGGCACGACGAACAGGCCGTGGAAACCGCGCTCAAGCAGGCCGAACAATTCGGCGGAACCGTGCTCGTGCACGTCATCACCGAGAAGGGCCACGGGTACAAGGCCGCCGAGCAAAACGAGGAAGATCATTTCCACGCGGTGGGCCGCTTCGACGAGGAAAGCGGCGAGCCCATCGAGGTTTCCAGCAAGCCAGGATTTACCGAGGTTTTCTCCAAGGAGATGGTCAAGCTAGGAGAAGAAGACCACAAGGTGGTGGCGCTCACCGGCGCCATGCTCTACCCCGTCGGGCTGGCACCCTTTGCCGAGAAGCATCCCGACCGTGTGCTGGACGCCGGGATCGCCGAACAGCACATGGTGACCACCGCCGCCGGGCTGGCCGCAGCGGGAATGCACCCGGTGGTGGCCGTCTACTCGACGTTCCTGAACCGGGCGTTTGACCAGGTACTCCTCGACGTCGGGCTGCACGGCTGCAACGTGACCTTCGTGCTCGACCGCGCCGGGATTACCGGCCCCGACGGGCCTTCACATCACGGCATGTGGGATGTGTCGATCCTCTCGCTGGTTCCCGGAATCTCGCTGACCAGCCCGCGCGATGGTCTGGCACTGGCGCGGGTGCTGCGTGAGGCCGTCGCCATTGAGGGCCCGGCGGTGATCCGCTATCCCAAGGGCGGCTGCCCCGATCCAATTCCGGCGGTTGATTCCCGCGATGGGTTCGAGATTTTGCGCCAGGACGCCGACTCGAAGGTCTTGATTATCGCCTACGGGCTGCACCGAACCGCTCTCAAGGGCGCCAAGCTACTGGCAGATTCCGGCATCGGGACGACGGTCATCGATCCGCTCTGGGCGTTGCCGCTGAATCAATCCCTGCTTGATTTCGCTTCCGGCTTCGAGGTGATCGCAACTTTGGAAGACAACCTGGTTCAAGGCGGGCTGGGTATGACCCTTTCCGAGGCCATGGGCCGCGAGATTGTGCACTTCGGGCTGCCGGATGAGTTCATCAAGCAGGGTTCGCGCGTGCAGATCCTAAGCGATCTCGGGCTCAGCGCCGAAGCGATCGCCGAGCGTTTGGGCGCACAGATTTCCTGAGCGTGCCCGGGTCTTGAACCGGTCAGCAGGCCTGGCCGATGCCCTTGGGTAACTTGGCCGGGTCGTAGTCGAGCAATCTCACCGCCGTGTCGAACGCGAACCTGTCCGTCATCCCGGCCACATAGGTGACCGCCGCACGCAGGACGTCCGGGCCCTGGGCGTCGGCGGGTAGGTCGTTTGGATGCTCTATGTAGTGGGTTACCAGTGCCTGCAGCACCTCCACCACCGCCCGGGATTGAGCCAGCGATTCTTCGCGGGTGTAGATGCGCTCGTAGTTGAACGCGCGCAGGGCCGAGAGCGCCTCTGCCGTCTCGGCGTCCATACAGACAAAACCGTTGCGGCAGGTATTGGAGATTAGCGAGCGAATGAACACCGCCAGCTGCTCCCGCCTCGAAGCCCCCGCTACCTGGACGACCTGGGCCGGGATGTCCTTGGCGGTAACGATTCCGGCGCGGACGGCGTCCTCCAGATCGTGGGCGCAGTAGGCCACGCGGTCGGCCCAGCTGACGATCTCGCCCTCGACGGTACTCGGCTTGGGCCGCGACCACGAGTGATTTCGGATGCCGTCGAGGGTTTCCGCGCACAAGTTCAGGCCGTCCAACACCACATCGGCACCCCAGGCGCCGTGGTCGTAGCCGCCGGGGATGAAGGCGTCGAAGGCGTCCTCGGAGGCGTGCCCGCCCGGGCCATGGCCGCAGTCGTGGCCCAGCGCGATGGCGTCCGTCAGCGTTACGTTTGCACCCACGCCGCGGGCCACTGACGTGGCCACCTGGGCCACTTCGAGCGCATGGGTGAGGCGGGTGCGCTCGTGGTCAGCGGGGAAGACGACCACCTGCGTCTTACCGGCCAGGCGCCGAAAGGCCGTGGAATGGACGATGCGGTCGCGGTCACGCTCGAAGCAGGTGCGCTCGACGTCGGGCTCTTCTGGGATCTTGCGCCTGCCCGCGCCCTGGGCTCGGGTTGCGCCTGGGCGCAGTTCGGCGGCCTCGCGCTCCTCGCGCTGCACCCTGCCGATCGGCGCACCGGCAGCGATCTGGGAGGGTTTACCCTCGTGAGCCGTCACCACACCGCTCACCCGGTGGCCGCCCATCGTGGTGGCCCAGGCGATCTCTCTGGGAGTGAGTTCTTCCATGCCGCATATTCTTCCAGGGCCTTCCCACATTTTGATTAGGGCGACGATTGCATTGGTGTGAAGATCAGGGGCAAACGTCCTTATCATCCGCCATTGTTATGGGTAGGCTTGCAATATGAGTGAGAATCAAAACCCTGGATCGCCTGTTCCCGAACAGCCTTCCTCGGACACCTTCGGCGGCTACCAGCCGGTGGTGCCCGGCCAGCCCTCGCCTTATGGCCAGCCTGCTGCCCCGCAGCAACCCGTTCCTCCTGCCTACGGACAGCCCACGCAACCTGCGTATGGGCAGCCTGCGCAGCCCACCGGGCCCGCCTACGGGCAGCCGACACCGGGCTACCCGGCCTCGCAGTACCAGCAGCCCTACCAACAGCCGCAAAGCTTCGGCCAGCCGACCTACGCATTCACGCCCGAGCCCCAGCAGCCGAAATCTCCGGTGCTTGGGATCGTGGGTTTGGTGCTCTCCGCGCTGGCGACCATTGTCGGCGGTATCGGCGGCTGGATATTCGGCGACGCCAGCGGCCAGCTTTCCGCCTTCCTATACACAAACGGCTACATAAACACGACAGGAACAGTTGGGACGCCCGACATTAGCTACCTTCCTGCCGAAGTACAAGCACAACTCGAAGGCGTGGCCGGTTCGGCGACTATGGGCTTCAGTTTGATAATCGGCGCATCCATCCTCGGTATCGCCGGATTCATCGTTGGGATCGTAGCCATCGTGAAGAAGGCAGGCAAGGGCTTTGGAATTGGAGCAGTCATCTTGGCCTTCGTCGGCATGATTGCCGCCTTTACGGCGTTCAGCGTTGCCATGGCCCCGTACGCCGAGATGCTCGTCGAGGGCATCCAGGCGTCGATGTACCCGACGCCCTAACCGCCTTCGACCATATCGTCGGCGATCTCCTCGCCGCCGAGGGTGCGCGAATCCAGCCAGCCGTAGGGCAGGTGGACTTTGCGCGGCGCTCCCTGCCTACCCCTAGGAGTGTCGATCTCGGCGGCGGGGAACTTCGCGTCCCTATCCACCTGAGCTAGCAGCGCCTCCAGCTCGGCCATGGTTGCTGCCAGCTGCATTTGCCTGCGCCACTCGCCGCCCACAGGAAAACCCTTAAAGTACCAGGCGACGTGCTTACGCAGGTCTTTCATCCCCCACACTTCGCCGTTGATCTCACAAAGCAGCTCCCCGTGTCGACGGAACATGTCCGCCACCTCCCCAAGTGTGGGCAGGTAAGGGTCTACCCCCATTGGTAAAGCCAGGTCGCGGAACAGCCAGGGCCTTCCCAGGCAGCCACGCCCGATAGCAACCCCGTCGCAGCCGGTTTGGGAGATCAGTTCGCGGGCGTCGGCGGCCTCCCAGATGTCGCCGTTGCCGATCACGGGGATGGAAACCGCGGCTTTGAGTTCACCGATCTTCGGCCAATCGGCCTTGCCGGAGTAGCCTTGCGCAACCGTTCGCGCATGCAAAGTAATGGCCGCGATGCCGCACTCCTGGGCGATGTGACCGGTATCGAGGAACGTGAGGTGTTCGTCGTCGATTCCGATGCGGGTCTTTACCGTCACCGGGATCTCGCCTGCGGCCGTCACGACGGCGCGAAAGATGTCCTCCATCCGGTCGCATTTCCACGGCAGCGCTCCCCCGCCGCCCTTGCGGGTGACCTTGGGAACCGGGCAGCCGAAGTTCAGGTCGATGTGCCGCACCCCGAACTCGCCGATCAGGATGCGCGCGGCCTCGCCCAAGGTTTCGGGATCGGTGCCGTAGAGCTGCACCGAGCGGAACTCTCCAGGGAAGAACTGCAGCATGTTGAAGGTCTTCGGATTCCGTGCCGTCACCGCGCGCGCGGTGATCATCTCGGTGACGAACACCGCATCGACATGAGCAAGATCAGCGGCCTGGGCCTGGTTGGGGGCAAGCCCCCGGCCCAGGTTCCACTGCTCACAGCAAAGCTGCCTGAAGGCGCGGTTCGTCACCGCCGCCATCGGCGAGAGGACTGCTCTCACGCGACCCCGGGAAGACGGGCGGCGAGGTAATCCTTCACCTGGTCGATACTCACACGCTCTTGGGCCATCGTGTCGCGCTCGCGCACGGTGACCGCCTGGTCATCCAAGGTGTCGAAGTCGATGGTCACGCAAAATGGCGTGCCGATCTCGTCCTGGCGCCGGTAGCGGCGGCCGATCTGCTGGGCGTCGTCGAACTCGACGTTCCAGTATTTGCGCAGCTCGGCGGCCAGGTCGTGGGCCTTTGGCGAGAGCTTCTCGTTGCGTGAAAGCGGCAGCACGGCCACCTTGACCGGGGCCAGGCGCGGATCCAGCTTGAGCGAGACGCGGGTGTCCATGCCGCCCTTGGTGTTGGGGGCTTGATCCTCGGTGTAGGCCTCAACAAGGAAGGCCATCAGCGAGCGGGTTAGGCCCGCCGCTGGCTCGATGACGTACGGCGTGTAGCGCTCGCCGGTGGCCTGCTCGAAGTAGGAAAGGTCCTTGCCGGAGTGGTCGGCATGGGTACTCAGGTCGAAGTCGGTGCGGTTGGCGATGCCCTCCAGCTCGCCCCAACCGTCGCCGCCGACGAAGCCGAAGTTGTATTCGATGTCGACCGTGCGCTTGGAATAGTGCGAGAGCTTCTCTTTCGGATGCTCGTAGTGACGCAGGTTCTCGGCGGAAATGCCGAGGTCGGTGTACCAGCGGGTGCGCTCGTCGATCCAGTATTGATGCCATTCCTCGTCGGTGCCGGGCTTGACGAAGAACTCCATCTCCATCTGCTCGAACTCGCGGGTGCGGAAGATGAAGTTGCCGGGCGTGATCTCGTTGCGGAAAGACTTGCCCACGTTGCCGATACCAAAAGGAACCTTCATGCGCGAGGTCTGCTCGACGTTCTTGAAGTTGATGAAGATGCCCTGGGCGGTTTCCGGCCGCAGGTAGTGCAGCCCGGATTCGTCCTCGATCACGCCCAGATGGGTTTTCAGCATCATGTTGAAGTCGCGCGGCTCCGTCCACTGGCCCTTGGTGCCGCAGTCGGGACAATTGACCTCTTCAAGGGAGGTCGGCGGCTGGCCGTGCTTGAACTCGTAGGCCTCTTCGAGCTGGTCGGCGCGGAAGCGCTTGTGGCAGTTGAGGCATTCGATCAACGGGTCGGTGAAGACGCCGACGTGACCGGAGGCGATCCAGACTTCCTTTGGCAAGATGATCGAGGTGTCGATGCCGACGACGTCGTCGCGGCCCTGCACCATCTGCTTCCACCAGGCGCGCTTGATGTTCTCTTTGAGTTCGACGCCGTAGGGCCCGTAGTCCCAAGCCGAACGGGTGCCGCCGTAGATGTCTCCGGTGGGGTATACGAATCCTCTGCGCTTGGTGAGGTTGATGACATTGTCCAGCTTGGACGCCATGGATGCTCCTTTCGCGTTGCCGATGGGATGTCGGCCCGCTAATCGAATCGGCCGCGACTTGCGGCCCTACGGACTTGCCCGCAAGGGGCAAGCCTACCTTAACCATTGAGCGGTCGAATCAGCCGATCGCGGCCGTCGTCACCTGCTCCACTACCTCAGGATCAATGAGGATGCGGTGATGGCCTAGCCCGACCGTCTCGATCAGGGTGGAACCCGGCCAGTTGGCGTGGATCTTCTCGGCTACCCGGTGCGGCACCTCTTTGTCCTTGGTGTCGTGCCAGATGTGTGCCGGAGGCAGGTTTGGGGCACCGGCCATGTCGGCGATGATGAAATCGTCCATCGAGCGGTGGGCCCAGCGCTCGTTCTCGGCCAGGAAATCGGGGAATAGCCGCTCAGGCAAGCCGATCTGATCACAAAACAGCTTGCCCAGCTTCGACATGTCGGGAGACGGGGAAACCAGGCACAGGCGCTCGGATACCGCGCCCTCGTACAGTGTGCGCGTGGCGGATGCGCAGCCCAGCGAGTGGCCGATGACGGCGTGGGCCGGGCCGAAGTGGGCGATGACCTTCTTGAATGAGGCCACCATCTCGCCGCCGGTGGAATGCTTCGGCCCGTACTCCCCCGGGTCGGAATCCCCGTGCGAGAGCGAGTCGAAGGCGATCACGCGCAGCCCGGCCCCCACCAGCGGCTCCACGAACGAGCACACCTGCCCGCGCCAGCCGCCCCAGCCGTGCACCAGGTAAACGATCGGGCCCTCGCCCCAAGACTCAACGACCAGGTTGCGTTTGTCGTCGAAAGGCAGCTTGGTGATTTCGCCCGGGCTCGGGCGGTTGTCCTTGCGCCGGCCCTTGTTCTGCGGCAACCGCAGCCACCAGTAGACGGCCGACTTCACCGCCAGCTTCGGGGCGAACTTCCCGAGCACCGCGTAGTAGGCGTGCAATCCGGCGATGAACGCAGCTCTCTTGGGGTCAACTGCAACTGGCATTGTGTCCTCTCTTCGGCTGCTCAGGTTATCATTGCCGCTCCCAAGTAGGTCACGCATTCCTAACATCATGAATGAGTGGTTTGTCCCTTCCCACAAGCGCAGATATGTTGGAGGGGATGAGAAAAACTGCTGCTGCCCTGATCGGGCTTATCCTGCTCCTTACCGGATGCGCGTCATCTATTCCGACCGGCAAGCCCGTCGTGGTGGTGCCCAACTACCCGCTGGTATTCCTCGCCCAGGAGCTGTTCGGCGATACTGCCGAGATTGTCTCAATGGCCAAGCCAGGCGTCGATCCGCACGATCTGGAGCTCACCGCCCAGGACTTCGACGCCATGACGAAGGCCGATGTCGTGCTCTACCAGCCGGGGTTCCAAACCGCGGTGGACGAAGCCGTGCAGGCGGTGAAACCCAAGTTGGCCGTCGACGTGGCCAAGGACGTCACCATCATGAGGACGACGGCCACGGGCGAGACCCCAGCACCAGGTGCTGACCCCGAAGAGGAGCCGAGCGAGTACGACCCGCACATCTGGCTTGACCCGACGAACATGGAAAAGATGGCATCGGCCACAGTGAGCGCCATCGAGGCCGCGCAAGGAGATAACGCCAAGGCGCTGGCCGAAACCGCCAAGACCAAAGCCCCCGAGCTGGCCAAGAAGCTCCAAGACCTGGATTCGCAGTTCACCGCCGGGCTGCAAGGCTGCGAGCGTACGGCGTTCGTCGTCGGGCACGAGGCGTTCGGCTATCTGGCCAAGCGCTATGGTCTGACCCAGATCCCGGTTTCCGGCATCGACCCGTCCGTCGAGCCGACCGCCGCGCGCATCGCCGAGGTACAGGCTGAGATCACCCAGTACGGCATCACCACCGCGTTCTACGTGGCCGGGGAGGCCGATACGGTTACCGAATCCATCGCGAACGACATGCACCTTTCCCTGGAAGTACTCGATGCCGTCGAGTTGGAGCCCGAGGGCGGCTATCTGGCGGCCATGGAGCGCAACCTCACCGCGCTTCAGCAGGCCGACGGCTGTCCTATAGGCTGATTTCATGGCGATTATTGAAGCCGACGACATCAACGTGACACTCGGCGGCCTGCCGATCCTGCGCTCGGTGACCCTCTCGGTCGAACCGGGCGAGGCGGTGGCGCTGCTGGGGGCCAACGGCTCGGGCAAGACCACCTTGATGCGGGCCTTGCTCGGGCTCTACCCGCTCAGCCACGGAGAGGTGAAGCTCTTCGGAACCGAACTATCCCACTTCCGCCAGTGGAACCGGCTGGGGTACGTGCCGCAGCGAGCCTCGGTGAAGGTACCGCAGGCGACCGTGCGCGAGATCGTCTCCACCGGAGTGCTGTCCTCACTCAAGCCCTTCCAGCACATCGGCAAGCGCGAGAAGGCCCGGATCGACGGGGCCATTGAGGAGGTCGGCCTGGAGCAAAAGGCCAACCAGCCGATCAAGGAGCTCTCCGGCGGCCAGCAGCAGCGCGCGCTCATTGCCCGGGCGCTGGCCGGGCATCCGGAACTGCTGATGATGGACGAGCCGTTTGCGGGCGTCGACCTGGATGTGCAGGCGTCCTTGGCCGAGCTGTTGGGAAAGCTGAAGAAGCAGGGGAAGACGTTGTTGATCGTCTTGCACGAGCTGGGTGCGATGCGCTCGGTGTTGGATCGGGCGGTATCGCTGCGCGGAGGGAGGGTGTTGGCAGGCGTCGACGAGACGCACGCACACCACGAAACCGAACCCGTAGAAGAACCCGACATTTTCGGCAGGGAGGGATTGGAATGATCTTCACGCTCGAGTTCATGCAAAGAGCCCTTATCGCCGCCGCCATCGCAGGGGTGGTCTCCCCCACCGTCGGGGCGTTCATCGTCCAGCGCCGCCTCTCCCTCCTGGGCGACGGCCTGGGTCACGTAGCCATCGCGGGCGTGGGCCTGGCGCTGGCCACGGGTATGGCCCCGCTGCCGGTTGCGGTCGTGGTGGCGATCCTCGGGGCAGTCATCATCGAACTGCTGCGTTCTTCTGGCCGGGCTTCGGCGGATACCGCCATGGCCGTCATCTTCTACGGCGGCCTGGCCACCGGCATCTTGCTCGCCGGGATGGTCGGCCAAGGGGCGGGCACGCTGTCGAGCTACCTGTTCGGCTCCCTGCTCTCGGTAGAGGCCCTAGACATCTGGCTGATCGGCATCCTGGGCGCGGCGATCGTCGTGCTGGTTTTCGGGTTGTTCAAGCAGCTCTTCGCGGTTTCCTCGGATGAGGATTACGCCCACACGCTCGGCCTGAACGTGCGCTTCTACAACCTCTTGATCGTGGTGCTGGCTGCCTGCACGATCACCGTCTCGATGCGCACGGTGGGCCTGCTCATGGTGAGCGCCCTGATGGTCGTGCCGGTCGCGGCCTCAAACAACCTGACCCGCGGCTTTTCGCGTTCGGTACTGGTGGCGATGGGCTTAGGGCTTTTCTCGGCGCTGGCCGGGGTGATCGGCTCCTTCTACCTCGACGCTCCTCCCGGCTCGCTGATCGTCGTGATCACGATCATCTGCTTCGTCATCTCGCTGCCTTTGGGCAAGCAGCTGCTGCGCCGCCGCCGCGGGCTGCAGGTGGTGGAGGCCGTCGAGCCGCCGCCTCCGCACATCCCGGCCGACGAGGACTGCGAACATGTTCACGGCCCCGGCTGCGGGCATCGCGCGGTCATCCATGGCTCGCACGTCGATTATCTGGTCGACGGCCATCGCCACGCCGAACACGAAGGCCACTACGACGAACACTAGCTTGCCAGCGCTAGCGCTGCACGTGATCTAACGAGCGCAGCCCCGGCTCGGTGTACCAGGAGGTGAACGCCGCAGCGACCCCGCTGGCCTCCGAGCGGCTCAGCTCATCGGCGTCTGAAGCGGCCTCCCAATCCCCGGCCAGCAAGGCCTGGAGGTATTCCAAGGTGCCCTCTCCCAAACGCACCGAGCCTCCCGGGCGGCACTTTTCGCACACGGTTCCGCCGGCTTGTACGGAGAACAGGGAATGCGGCCCTGGATCTGCGCAGCGGGCGCAGGGTCCCAGCACCGGCGAGTACCCGGCGATGGCGACGGCCCGCAACAGATAGGAATCGAGTATTACCGCAGGGGGCAGCGAGCCCGAAGACCCGGCCCCGGCGAGCGCCTGAAGCGCGGAGAGCAGCAGCAGGTATTGGCGCCTGGCCGGTTGCTTTTCCTCTGCCACCAGCCGATCGGCGGTCTCCAGCATCACCTCCCCGACGGTATAACGCGAGTAGTCCTCGCGCAGCGGCTTAGAGAACGGGGCGAGGGTCTGCACCTGCGTGATGGTGTCCAGCGTCCGCCCCTCGGCGACCAGCAGGTCTACGTACGAGAACGGCTCAAGCCTGCCCCCGAATTTCGAAGACGTCCGCCGCACCCCCTTGGCGACGGCCCGGATTTTCCCGGTTCGGGAGGTGAGCACGGTGATGATGCGATCGGCTTCGCCCAGCTTTGCTGTGCGAAGCACCACCCCCTGCTCACGATATGTCGGCACAGGCCGATACTACCCTCGCATCACGGATAGGGAACCTGGGTGAGCGGCGCCTTCCCGTCGAGCACCGACACCACGTTGTCGATGCACAGCTTGCTCATCACTTCCCTGGTCTTATCCCCCGCCGAACCGATGTGGGGCGTCACCACGACGTTGGGCAGTTCGCGTAGCTCGGGGCGGATCACCGGCTCACCCTCGAAGACGTCGAGACCGGCACCGGCCAGCTGACCCGATTTGAGGGCGTCGACCATTGCCAGCTCGTCGATCAGCCCGCCGCGCCCGGCGTTGATTATGTATGCGCCCTTCTTCATCTTGGCGATGGCGGCGGCGTCGATGAGGTGGCGGGTTTCGTCGGTCAGCGGCGTGTGCAGGGTCAAAACGTCAGAGTATTGCAGCAGCTCGTCGGGCTCGACGATGTGCACTCCGTCGAGCTCCTGGCCGGGTACCAGGTGCCGGGCGTAGCCGATGGTTCGCATCCCGAAGGCTTGGGCCCTGCGGGCGACGGCCAGCCCGATGCGCCCCAGCCCGTAGATGCCGAGCGTCGCCCCGGCGGAGATGTCGAGGCCAACGTACTCGTTCGGCCCCCAAATCCACGGCTTGCCCGAGCGCGCGTAGTAGTCCGATTCGACGACCCGACGGGTGGTCGCCAGCAGCAGCGCGAACGTCAGATCCGCGGTGGCCTCGGTGAGCACGCCCGGGGTGTTGGTGACGATGACGGCCCGGTGTTTGGCCTCGTGCAGGTCGATATTGTCGTATCCGACGGCCAGGTTGGCCACCACCTCGAGGCCCGGGCCCGCGGCGTCGAAGAACTCCTCGTCGATTTTCTCCGAGAGCATAACGATCGCCCCTGCGGCCCCGGCGACGTCTTCGAGCAGCTTTTCGCGGCTGGGGGGTTCGTCGCCGCCGACGCGTACCTCGTAGTCGAGGTTGTCCAGCAGTTTCATCGCCTTCGGGGTGAGCGTGCGCGATACGTAGATGTGGCCTTCCATAGCGCTCCTTCCGCTTCCCATCCTATCGGCGTTTTCGCTAGCCAACATCACCGAGCCAGGCCTCGCAAGAACGGGTTGGAGGCCCGCTCGGCGGCCATTACCGATTGCGGCCCGTGCCCGGGCAAGATGGCGGAGGTATCCGGCAGCTGCCAAACCGGACCGCGCAAGGTGGCGTCCATTTGCTCCTTCGAACCTCCGGGCATGTCCGTGCGCCCGATAGACCCGGCGAAGAGCACGTCCCCGGTAAAGACGACGTGGCTCGGCCCCTCGCCCTCGTAATCAATGGTGAGCAGCGATGAGCCCTCAGTGTGTCCGGGCGCGTGCGTGATCGAAAAGTCGAGTCCGGCGGCGGATACCACATCGCCGTCCTCGTAGAGCTCAACTGCTGCCGGTTCGGTAAACGGCCCGGGCAAGACCTGCTGAAGCAAGGCGATCGAATCGGCTCCCAGTCCGGAAGCCGGGTCGGTTAGCAGGTGCCGGTCGGCCGGGTGGATCCACAGGGCGACCTGGTAGCGGTCGGCGAGTTTGGCGGCGTCGGCAATGTGGTCGATGTGGCCGTGGGTGGCAATCACCGCTTTAGGTGTAAGGCCTTGTGCGGGCAGCGATTCGGCGAGTGTGTCGAAGGCGTAGACGCCCGGGTCGATGACGACGCACTCCCCCGGGTTTTTCCCGACCACGTAGCAGTTGGCCTGCCATGGCCCGGTGACGAATGATCCAAGGAACATGGTGTGAATCTTAGAACCCGCCCAGTTCCGTCGCCTTGTATTGGGGCTGTAACCCCTGGGCAGCCAAGAACTCGGAGAATGGCCGCAGATTTTCGGCCTCGTAGCGCTTCTTGAAGGCCGCGATACGATCGGCCGGGTGTACCTTCGGGTCGAGTTCTAGCAATTCGACGGGAATGGGCCGCTCGCCGGTGATCTTGGCGTCGATCACGACCGTCTTTCCCTCTGCCCTATCGGCTTGGGCGTGCTCAAATACGTAGTCGAGCTCTTCCATCCGGTGCACGGTATAGCCCGCCGCGCGCATCCCGACCGCGATGGCCGCGTAGTCCACGTCCATGAAATCTACGCCCAGGTACCCGCGGTTCGTGTCCTCTTGTTCATCGTGGATAAAGCCGTACTGTTTGTTGGCGAACACCACGTTGACGACCGGCAGCTTGTATTGCACCTGCGTGGCGATCTCCTGCATCACCATGTTGAAGGCCCCGTCGCCGCAGAGGTTCCACACCTCGCGGTCGGGGAAGTCGAGCTTGGCGGCGACCGCCCCCGGAATGCCGACGCCCATGGTTGCGAACAGGGCCGAGGTGCGCCACATCTTCTCCGGGTTCAGGTGCAGGTGCCGGATCGAGGTTTGGGTGACGTCCCCGACGTCGACGGAGAAGATCGCATCGTGTGCGGCGTGTTTGTTGATCGCGTTGTAGACCTGGAAGAGCTGCAGCTCGCCCGCGCCCTTGTTTTCCAGCGCCGAGCAGTACTCGCGCCAGTTGCGGATGTTGTCAAGGCAGGCGCGCCACCAAGGAGTTTCGGGCTTGTCGTCGACCAGTTCGATGAGCGCTCGCACGGCGTCCCCGGCGTCGCCCAGGATCGCGACGTCGTCGTGTTGGCGTTTGCCGAGGTGTTGGCTCAGGATGTCCACCTGCACGATGTGCTGAACGTTCTCAAACAGGTTAGTGACTTCGGTAAACGGGTAGTTGTTGCCCAGCAGCAGCACTACGTCGGCGTTGGGGAAGGCCTCGTTGGCCGGTTTGCAGGCGACGCGGTTGGCCGAGCCGAGCATCCCCTCGAAGTCGTGGTCGAAGGAGTCGAAGTTGATGCCGGTGACGGCCACCGGGGCCTTGAGCTTGCGCGCCAGCCGCTGCACGTCGCGTCCGGCTCCCCGGGTACCGATCCCCGCGTAGATCACGGGCTTTTGCGCCGCGTTGAGGATGCGGGCGGCGGCGGCCAGGTCGTCGCGGTCGAGAACCGGGTTGGGGTATTCACGGTGGGCGAGCGCCGAGGAGTACCTAACTTTGGCGTCGATCTGTGTTCTTCCCAGGTCGACGGGCAGTGTGACGACCGCAACCCCGTGCCCGGCGTAGGCGCGCCGAATTCCCTCGTCGATAAGGTGCGGCAGCTGGGCAGCGGTCATGGCGGTGCGGTTGTACAAGGAAACGTCGGCGTAGACCGGGTTTTCGTTCATCTCCTGGAAGGTGTCCATGTTCATCGCCGAGGTGGCCACCTGCCCGATGATGGCGAGCACGGGCACGTGGTCTTCGCGGGCGTCGTAGAGGCCGTTGAGCAGGTGGGTACCGCCAGGGCCTGCCGAACCGAAGCACACCCCGATGTGCCCGGTGAACTTGGCGTGCATGGCCGCGGCCATCGCCCCGGCCTCCTCGTGGCGTACCTGGATATACGAGATTGAGTCGTGCTCGTCGCGCAGGGCGTCCATCAGCGAGTTGATCGATCCGCCCGGGATGCCGAAGACGTGTTTGACGCCCCACTCTTCAAGAACCTTTACCGCCGCATCCGCCGCCGCGATCTTGCCCATCACAACCCCCTTCGTTGCTTCCATTTCCGAGCTTAGCTGCGCAAACGGATGAAAGCCACCACCAGGGGGCGGGATGCTACGAGCTGGTCTTAAGTGCCGCCGGGCCAAGGGTTGGGCGGTAGGCCCGGCGGCACCGGCTTATCTTAGCGAGCGGTTGATCGCAGAGACGACGGCCGCCAGCGAGGCGGTGACGATGGATTCATGCAGGGCCACACCCCAGATCACGTGCGCGTCCTCACCCTCGCCGATCTCGGCTTCTACGTAGGCGGCGGCCTTGGCGTCCCCGCCGGCCGAGAGCGCGTGTTCGGTGTAGTCGAGAACACGAACCTGGTAGCCGAGCGGCCTCAGGGCGTCGACGAAGGCCGAGACGGGGCCGTTGCCCTCACCGCTGACTTCCTTTTCCACTCCCTTATCGACGATCCGGGCCACCACCGTGTACCCGTTTCCGTTGGACAGCGATTTCACGGTGACGAACTCAAGCGGCTTGTCCAAGCTGAGGTATTCGTCGGAGAAGATCTTCCACAGCTCGTCGGAGGTGACCTCGCGGCCCGTGGCGTCGGTGATGTGCTGGACGGTCTTGGAGAACTCGATCTGCAGCCTCCTGGGCAGCTCAAGCTGGTGTTCGGCCTTGAGCAGATAGGCGACTCCGCCCTTGCCGGACTGGGAATTGACCCGGATGACGGCCTCGTAGGTGCGCCCGACGTCGTACGGATCGATCGGCAGGTAGGGAGCCCGCCACGGGATGTCGTGGATGGACTTTCCGGTTTCGTCCGCCTGCTTTTGCAAGACGTCGAGACCCTTCTTGATGGCGTCCTGGTGCGAACCGGAGAACGCCGTATAGACCAGATCCCCGGCATAGGGCGCGCGCGGGTGCACCTGGATATTGGTGCAATATTCGACGGTTCGGCGCACCTCGTCGATATTGGAAAAATCGATCTTCGGGTCGATCCCTTGCGAGAAGAGGTTCATCCCCAGCGTCACCAGGTCGACGTTTCCGGTGCGCTCACCGTGGCCGAACAAGCAGCCCTCGACGCGGTCGGCCCCGGCCATCAGGCCGAGCTCGGTGGCGGCGACGGCCGTGCCCCGGTCGTTGTGCGGGTGCAGCGAGATGGCGAGGTATTCGCGCCTGGAGATGTTGCGCGAGAAATACTCGATCTGGTCGGCGTAGGTGTTCGGCGTCGACATTTCGACGGTCGCGGGCAGGTTCAAGATGATCTCGCGATCCGGCCCGGGCCCCCACACGTCCATCACGTTCTCGCACACTTCGATGGCGAAGTCCGTCTCCGTTTGGGTGAAGATCTCCGGCGAGTACTGGTAGCCGAATTCGGTGTCGGCTAGGTATTTGTCCGCGTACTGCATCACCCAGCCGGTGCCGCGCTTGGCCAGCTCGACGCACTCGGGGCGGGTGAGGCCGAACACCACGTTCAAGAACAGGTCGGCGGTGGCGTTGTACATGTGGATGTTGGCCCGGTGAGCGCCGACAAGCGATTTGGCGGTTTGCTCGATGAGGTCTTCGCGGGCCTGGGTGAGAACCGTGACCGTGACGTCGTCGGGGATGCGGTTTTCTTCGATGAGGGAGCGCACGAAGTTGAAGTCGGTTTCGGAGGCGGACGGGAAGCCAATCTCTATCTCCTTGTAGCCCATCTTGACGAGCATGTCGAACATGCGGCGCTTCCGACCCGGGCTCATCGGGTCGATTAGTGCCTGGTTGCCGTCGCGCAGGTCGGTGGAGAGCCAACGGGGGGCCTTATCTAGGCGTTTTGCGGGCCAGGTGCGGTCGGGCACGTCAACGGGCACGAACGGCGTGTAGCGCTCGAAGGGCATTGGGGACGGCGTTTGAAATGGTTTGGGTTGCGGCTTGGTCATTTATCTTTCCTTATAGCTTGGTTTCTTCAGGCGCTGAAAAACTCCGCAACGAGGGGGCCAACTAGGACTCGTTGCGGCAACCAAGCAGCAGTCGGTGCGCCACGGAGGGAATCCTAGCAGGTGTTTTGCGCCTTGCCGCGATAGGGTTTGCACTATGAGAATCGTTGTGGCCGGAGACCATTCCACTCTTGAGCTGAAGCCTTTCATCGTTGAGCACGTGCGTTCGCTCGGCCACGAGGTGCACGATTTGGGTACCCACTCCCCCGACTCCACCGACTACCCGCTGTGGGGCAAGCTGGCCGCCGACAAGGTCGCCGCCGGGGAGTACGACCGGGGCATCTTGATCTGCGGCACCGGGGTCGGCATCGGCATCACCGCCAACAAAGTGCACGGCATCCGCTGCGGCATCGTCTCCGATCCATTCTCGGCAAAGATGAGCCGGGCCCATAACGACGCCAACATGATCGCTTTTGGGGCCCGGGTCGTCGGGCCGGAGCTGGCGGCCATGATCGTCGACGAGTTCTTGACCACCGATTTCGAGGGCGGCGAGCGGCACGCGCGCCGCGTACGGGAGATTTCGGAGGTCGACGCCGGGGAGCAGCTTCCGCGCCCGTAGCTGGCTCTGGCTGTTTTCAGCCAAAGTGGTTTGTATTAGCTTGCCAGCACCTGCGTCGACGACCGGCGGCAACCCGTTTCGGCATCCGCTGCCATACAAAAGTGGCTCTCAGATTTCCAGGAAATTATCCAAAATCCGCTGGCCGTATTCGGTGAGGATCGACTCGGGGTGGAACTGGATTCCGAAGACCGGGTACTCTGCGTGCTGCACGGCCATGATTTCTTCGTCCGCAGCCTTGCCGATCACCTTTAAGGATGCGGGCATGGTGTCCGGGTCTGCGGCCAGCGAGTGATAGCGGGCGGCCTGGATGGTTTCGGGAAGGCCCTCCCACAGCGGCGAATCAAAGACGGAAACCGGGCGGGATTTGCCGTGTACAAGCTCTTTTGCGTGGACGATCTTCGCCCCGAAGGCCTCACAGATGGCCTGATGGCCCAGGCACACGCCCAGGATGGGCATCGCACCGGCGAGCTGGGATACCGCCGCCTCAATGATCCCGGCGCCGGCCGGATAGCCCGGTCCTGGGGAGATGACCAGGTGCGACGGTCGTAGCGCGGCAATCTCAGCGACGCTGAGTTCGTCGTTGCGCACTACCTTGAGTTCCGCGTCGCCTTTGCGTAAGGCCGCTATCCCGAGAAATTGGTAGAGGTTGTAGGAGAAGGAATCGTAGTTATCGATGAGCAAGATCATTTCGCGGCCTCCTCCAGCGCGGCCAGCACCGCGCCCATCTTGTTGCGGCACTCCTTGTATTCGAGCTCGGGAACCGAATCGGCCACCACCCCCGCCCCGGCGCGCACGAAGACCTTGCCGTTCTTCTTGTAGGCGATGCGGATGGCGATGCAGGTATCCAGCTCGCCGTTGAATCCCAGGTAGCCAAGCGCTCCGCCGTAGACGCCGCGCTTGACGCCTTCTAGCTCGTCGATGATCTCGCAGGCCCTGATCTTCGGCGCCCCGGACAGCGTTCCTGCCGGGAGAACCGCACCCACCACGTCCACCGGCTTTACATCGCTGCGGAGCTTGCCTTTGACCGTCGAGCCGATGTGCATGACGTGCGAGAAGCGCAGGATTTGCAGGTATTGCTCGACCTCGACGGTGCCGAACTCGCTGAGCTTGCCGATGTCGTTTCGCCCCAGGTCGACGAGCATGTTGTGCTCGGCCAGCTCCTTTTCGTCTGCCAAGAGCTCAGCCTCCAAGGCGGCGTCCTCTTCCGCATCCTTGCCCCGACGTCGGGTTCCAGCCAGCGGGAACGTCACCGCCTCGCCGCCGCGGGAACGTACGAGGGTTTCGGGTGAGGCCCCGGCAATCTCCAGATCGTCGGAGGAAAAGTAGAACATGTACGGCGAGGGGTTCACCTCGCGCAACAACAGGTACGTCTCGTAGAGCGAACCGCTGGCGTCGGCGTCTAGGCGATTGGAGAGCACCACCTGGAAGATGTCGCCGTCGACGATGTAGTCCTTGGCCTTGGCGACCATCTGCGCGTAGCGGCGCTCATCCAGCAGCTCGCGCCAATCACTCTCCAACTGGAGCTTCGGCATTTGGGCGGGCTCCCCGGCGGCTATCAGCTGAGCGAGATAGGCCAGCTCGGATTCGGCCTTGGCGTATTCCTCTTCGAGATTTTCGGCGCGGATATTGGCGATCAGGAACAGCTTGCCCTCCAGGTGGTCGTAGGCGATCACCTTGTCGAACAGCATCAGGTCGGCGTCCTTGAAACCCTCGGTGTCCTCGGCCTTGAGCTTCAGTGCGGGTTCTGCGTATTGGAAGTAATCGAAGGAGAAGTAGCCCACCAGGCCGCCGGTAAACGGGGGAAGCGCATCGACGATCGGTGTTCGGTTTTGTTCCAAGATGCGGCTGATCTCGGCGGCGGGATCTCCTGCCGTGCGGGTGGTCTGGCCCTTGATCGTCGTGACGCCGTCCACGCAGGTGATTTCCAGCTTCGGGTCGTATCCCAAGAACGTGTAGCGGCCTCGCTCGCCGGTGTCTTCCAAGGATTCGAGGATATAGGCCTGCTTGGACAAGCGCTTGAGCACGAGGAAGGCTTCAGCTGGGCCGCGTGTGATTTCGGATTCGATCCACACAGGCAGCAGCGGGTAGCCGCCGAGTGCGCGCAGGTCGTCGAGGGTCGGGTTGATCACGGGGCGAGCCTACCGGGTGGAAGACGCTCCGGCGGGCCCAGCCGGGCCTTGATACGCAGTTTAGAGCTTGGCTAGGCGTCGAAATTTGGCGGAATCCGCTTTGTTTTTAGAACTCGGCGGTTACAGTTTTCTATACCATTCGCTGTCACACGTGAGGTTGCAATATGACGCAGAATCCTTTCGACCCTAACCGCCCATACGAGCCTGGCCAGCCATACGACCCCAACCAGCAGGCCCAGCCAGATCCCGAGCAGCCCGCCGATCCGAACCAGTATGATCCCGGCCAGGGCTATTCGCAGCAGTACGACCAGACGCAGGCGTACGGTCAGTACGACGGCCAACAACAGTACGACGGACAATACGACCAGCAGTATGGGGCCTACGACCAAAGTTACGACCCCACGCAGGCGTACGGGCAGCCGTATCAAGATCCGTACCAGCAACCTTCCCAACCCGGCTATGGGCAGCCAGGTTACGATCAGCAGGCCTATGAGCCCACGCAGGCTTATGATCCCGCGTATCCGACTGATCCCGCCCAAGCCGCTCTATACCCGCCCGGGGAAAGTACCTACGGCTACGACTCCGGCTATCAATACGCCGGATATGACCAAACTGCGGCCTATCCCCAAGGGCAGGTTCCGCCCGGCTACGGCCAGCCCCCGTTTGGCCAGGCTGGCCCCGCCCAGCAGCCCAAGAACAAATGGGTGCTTCCCGTGGCGATCGGCGTCGGGGTGGTAGTCGCGGCGCTCGTCTTTTTCCTGGTCTTCAACCCGTTCTCCGGCAAAGGCGATCCGACAGGCGGGCCGACCGAATCGGCAACGGCCGGCGCGACCGAACCCGCTACCGAACCCGCCAGCGAGCCCCCGGCCAACGGCGGAACAGCCCAGGAAGCAGTCGAGGGCTACTACGCCGCCCTGCAATCCGGGAACGCTGCCGCTGCCTTGGCCTACGCCCAAACCCAGCCGACCGACACCACATTTCTCACGGACACGGTGCTGCAGCGGGCGATTTCCTCGCTCAGCGACCTGAAGGTCACGATGGATAAGGACTTTGGCGAGGATTCCTCGTATGCCAGTGCGAACGTCAGCTACACGCTGAACAATAAGCGGATTCAGGACGATTACGTTCCCATGACGAAAGTCGATGGCCAGTGGCTCTTCTCCGAAGGCTACGGCACCCTCAAGATCGAACAAGACGCCATCGACTTGGGCGTCACCATCGCAGGAGTCAAGCCGCCAACGGCCGGCGACTACCCCGCCTTCATGGGCGTCTACGACGTCGCGCTGGATAATCCTTTGCTGACTCTCGAAGGAGACGCATCACAGGCAGTTATCGAGACGCTCAGATCGTCCGCATATCTTGCCTATTTCAGCCCGAAAGTGAGCGAGGAAGGCAATGCGAAGTTCATCGAGGCCGCTCAGGCGAAGCTCAAGAGCTGCCTGAAGCAAAAGTCACTGGCCCCCGAAGGCTGCGGATTCTCTATCAGCGAAGGCTCGTACAAGATCGACACCTCCACCATCAAGTGGAAGCACACCAGCGGAGATCTCAAGAAGGCCGAGTTCAGCGTGAGCTATTCGGATGTGACGCTCGCCAAGGCCTACGTTTACATGAAGTTCGAGGTGACGGCCAAGACCACCTCCGGGGAGAGCGTCGGTTCACGTTTCTTAAGCCCATCGTTTTCCAGCATCCAGGTCGACTTCTCCGACCCGAACAACCTGGCAGTCACGTTCTCTTAGGCCAAGCGCTCTCGAAGCCGTGCCAACGCCCGCGTTTCAAGGCGCCTCACGGCGTTCGGGCTGGCCTGGAGCATTCTGGAAACCTCTTGGCGGCTGACGGGAGAGCGCCCGCCGAGGCCGTAGCGCAAGGTGACCACCTGGCGTTCCTCTTGCGGCAAGGTGAGCAGCGCGCGTTCGACCTCGATTGAGCGGGTGCGGTGTTCCATCTGAGCTTCCGTACCGGGCGCGCGCAAGGTCTCGGCCTCCAGCTCGCTCAGCGGCTTGGGTGCGCTGTAGTGGTAGAGCGAATGTTGTTCTTCTCCGCGGGCCAGCACGCCCCAGCGGGCCTTCGCCGTCGAGGCCGGAAGGTTGATCGTGCCCAGGCGGCTGGCCGCCAGCCTTGAGAAGACACCCACCAACTGCGGCAGGGCAAAGGTTGAGAAGCGCCCTCGCTTGTAGTCGAAGCGCAGGGCGATCTCGGCGACCGCTCTATATCCCTCCTGGATGAACTCGGCCCGATCCAGCTTGTGGTGTTCGGGTGTCGAACCCAGTGCGTAGATGATGAGCGGGCGTTGGGCGTCGAGGAAGGTTTTCCAAGCCTTCTTCCCGATTCCCGCCAGCTCTTTGAGCTCGGCGCGGCTGCATTCGGGCCGCTCGATTTCTCCGTGCAGCGCGGCCTGGGCAAGTACCCCGACCTCGATTTGACGGCAGATGTCGCGTTCTTGTTCAGCGCTTAGTCTTTCCATGCCTGAACTCTGGCAGCGCCGCGCACCCGCATTTCGCCAAAAGCCAAAATCTGTGGATAACTCTCACATCTTTGACGTCGGAGTCTCCATGCCGCCGCCTGCAGAAGCCGAAGCAGAGCCCGACGGCCCGCCGGAAGATTCGGAAGGGGAAGCCGATTGTGATTCGGAACCCGAGGGCAAGGATTCAGAAGGCCAGCCCGAACCCGATTCGGTGGGCGAACCAGACGACGAGCCCGATTGGCTCTGCGACTCACTCGAAGACGCCGAAGCGGATTGGCTTTGCGAAGAGGTCGGCGGAACCGGCGGCGGGGGCTGCTGCTGCGAGGACTGCTGGAAGATCAAGATCGCGATCAGTATGGCCATCGCGGCGATCAGCAGCATCAAGATCCAGGACGACAACAGCGATAGCCACCCGGCCCGGTCGTGGCGTCCGGGCCACGGCAGCGGCCAGATGCGCGAGTGCCCCGGGCGGCGGCGTCCAACCCAGGGAAGGTTGTAGTCGGGGCCGGACGCCTGGCCGAGCTGGGGTTTGTCGGAGAGCTGAACCTGCGCGAGGATGCGGTTTGCTTCCGCGGTTGCCGCATCGGTGCCGTCGTAGGCGAGCGCCGCCCACGGGGCTTCCGGGGAGGAACCCGGCTCGGTGGGCTCGTGGGATTCGTCGTAAAAGCGCTTGGAAAGCCGCCCTTGATCCTGCCCGTGGCCGCCCCTGGCCAACACGGTGTCGATGTCGAGCTCGTTCACCGCCCCGGCCAGCCGGTCACGGGCGGCAGCGTCGGAGGCCGCACCGGTGGAGAGCAAGATAACCATCGCGGGGACGTTCTCGGAATCGTGCCCCACATAGGCCACGCCCGATTCAGCAGAAGTCAGCCGGGCGTCGAGCCAATAGGGGCCGATCTGGGGCGGATCGTCCGGGAACAGGGGCTCAAGATTTGGCACGCCCCCTATTGTGCCTTACCGAATCCTAGATTCGGGCCAACACAGACACCTCACAGCGCCCGCAGTTAGTATTCTGTCTTGGAGCCAAGACTTTGGAGTAACGTGTCCGAACCCGTTTTCCCGCCGCCCACCGGGCAGCCGATACAACCTGCGCAACCTCCGGCACA